>CAYGVA010000012.1:0-42536 GCA_964353225.1 uncultured Leptolyngbya sp. | reverse complement strand
TATCAATCATCGTTTATGCACAGGCAAAGAACCCTGGGATCTTCGCTGATCTCAAACCCCTGTGTTTGTTGGGTTCCATTGCATTTCACCCAACCTACTCGCTAGATTGTGGCAGTAAATCAACCTCCCGGCCCTCAGCCTGAGGCTCAAACGTCACCGTTGAGTATTGCCAGACCCCATCCGTTTTATTCCCCACAACATGGACATTGCCCGATCCCTCAGGGCCATGTGCTGGGAAAGAGATATCCGCAAGGTCCAATGCACCGCTCAGACTGATTGAGCCAAATACCCAAAAGCCCGCCTCCACCGGTGCACCACTTAGGTCTTCGACATCAGCGCTAATTTTGACCTCATCAAGGCCCGTTTGATAAGCATCGAATGTTTGCAAAGCGCCATGGTGAGGTCAAAAATGTTGCCAAACAGGCCCATGACAACGACTGGCAGGCATGAAAATCCCCAGAGCACTGTTTCCGGGCTGACTGACTGACAAAAGTTTCTCTCGTAGGTTGGGTGAAACAGAGTGAAACCCAACACCCGTAACGGTTTCGTTGGGTTACGCTAACGCTCCACCCAACCTACGAAAGCATGAGCGTTTCAAGGGTTTTGTCAGTCAACCAGGTTTCCGGGTGGGGTGATTCTGCGTACGCATGGGATGGCAATATTCATTGCCCCAAATATTCCAGCAGTCTAGGGGTGGCTGCCCCTAAAAGACCCCTTGGGTCGAAATCGCCTGCACTAACCGCGCAGTGACCTCATCCACCGATAAAACGCCTAATTCCCCATCGGCACGGGTGCGAATGCTCAGGGCGTTGGCTTCTTGCTCCTTCGCCCCCACCACGGCCATCACCGGAATCTTGCCCTTCTCGGCATTACGGATCAGTTTGCCGAGGCGATCGCCACTGGTATCTACCACCACCCGAATATTCTGGGCCAGCATTTGGGCGGCCACCTGCTTTGCAAAGTCTAATTGCTCACTGGTGACCGGCAAGAGCCGAATCTGTTCCGGCGCTAACCAGATCGGGAAATCTCCGGCGTACTGCTCGATCAAAATCCCAATGAGTCGCTCTAGGGAGCCAAACGGTGCCCGGTGAATCATGACGGGGCGCTGGCGGGTGCCATCTTCTGCCACATACTCCAGGTCGAACCGCTCTGGTAGGGTGTAATCGACTTGCACGGTGCCGAGCTGCCATTCGCGATCCAATGCATCCCGGACAATGAAGTCCAATTTAGGGCCATAGAATGCCGCTTCGCCAATGCCCTCGAAGTGTTTCATTCCCAGGGTTTCCACAGCATTGCGGATGGCATTTTGAGCCTTTTCCCAAGCCTCATCGGAGCCAATGTACTTGTCAGAGTCAGGATCACGGAAGCTGAGTCGCGCCTGAAATGCACCATCCAGCTTCAAGGCTTTGAGCACCGCCTGAATCAGATCCACCACCTTCAGAAATTCGTCATCCAGTTGCTCTGGGGTGACAAAGAGGTGGGCATCATCTTGGGTAAACCCTCGCACCCGCGTCAGACCGCCGAGTTCTCCCGACTGCTCGTAGCGATAGACTGTGCCAAACTCTGCAAAGCGCAGGGGCAGATCCCGATAGGAGCGCAGGGCGGACTTGTAGATTTGGATATGAAAGGGGCAGTTCATGGCTTTGAGCACAAACCCCTCGTCCTCCGATTCCCCCATCATCGGGAACAGATCGTCTTTATACTTTTGCCAGTGACCGGAGAGCTTAAACAACTCCACCCGACCCACATGGGGGGTGACCACTGGCTGATAGCCCCGTTTCACCTGCTCTTGCTTCAAAAAATCTTCTAGGGTCGAGCGCAACACCGTTCCCTTGGGGGTCCAGAGGGGCAGCCCTGGTCCCACCTCATCGCTAAAGACAAACAGACCCAGCTCCTTGCCCAGCTTGCGGTGGTCCCGGCGCTTGGCTTCTTCGCGGCGGCGTTTGTACTCGGTCAACTGCTCGGGGGTTTCCCAGGCTGTTCCATAGATGCGTTGAAGCTGGGCACGATCGCTATCGCCCCGCCAATAGGCCCCAGCGACGCTTTCCAAGTCAAAGGCTTTGGGATGCAGATCTTTTGTGGTTTCCACATGGGGGCCTGCGCAAAGATCCCACCACTGATCGCCCAGGTGGTAGAGGGTGATGGGGGCTTCTAGCCCTGCCAAAATCTCCAGTTTGTACGGTTCCCCTAGGGCTTCAATGCGCCGTTGGGCCTCCTCTCGACTGACCTCTTCCTGCTCTAGGGGTAAATTTTTCTTGATGATTTTGATCATCTCCTTTTTAATCGCCTTCAGATCTTTTTCGGTGAAGGGTTCAGGGTGATCAAAGTCGTAGTAAAAACCGTAGTCAATCCAAGGGCCGATGGTGACTTGCGCCTTTGGAAAGAGCCGCTGCACCGCCATGGCCATCACATGGGAAAAGGTGTGGCGAATACGCTTGAGCTGCTCTGACTCGCTGGTGCGAGGCAAATGAATCGGTTCAGAAGAATTCATGGAGTCGTCTGCAGGGGCCATCAATCGAGATTCGCCAACAACGGTAGGAGTTCAATTGCCTATGGTATCAACAACAAGGGCTGCTCCCGTATTAAGGCGCTAAGACAGGGGGGCTGCCCTGGTCCATAACATACGATATGCACTGTGTATTGATGGCGACTGCTCGAATTTCCCTGCGCCATGAATAAGTCGGGGCGCATCGCTGGCACAAAGCGTTATGTGAAGTCACATGACAAAAGATGATCAGGATGTTATCTTAGCTTAGCCAGTCCAGTGGCCCCGCAAGGCAAAGGTGCTGTAGTTAAAGGCGGTTATCCCCATTAAGTTTTCGGGGTAACATCTTTTGGAAACTATGCTATCTTTACCAACTGGAATGGTTGAAGCCCTGAAAAGTAGCGTTTGAAGCGCTTCATCGGGCTTGCCAAGGCAAATTTCCTTTAAGCAGATTTTTCGAAATTCGAATATGACCAATACAACACTCGACCCGAAGGTTGCTCATCCGATGGTGAAATTCCAACGGCAGGTGCAATCTCTGGTGAAACGTAAGGTAATCCAGCCTACGGACAGCATTTGGAAAGTAGCTTTCCTATTTGGTGACGATTGGGCCCATTGGCGCAAAGAACTAGAGGACTTTGAGTTCTCAATGCGTGATTCCATCGAAGCGCTGTTGGCGGTAGATAGCTGGGAAGAAGAATAGTCCTCCTGGGCTAAATTGTGTTTAAGTGACGGCAAGCAGTCACCCATCTGGCTGAGCATCCCCCCAAACCCAGTGTCGCGGTGGTTGGGGGGATGTTTTTGGCATCGATTGGGGGGGAGACCCTTGGCAGGCATCAACGATGCCAGAAAGCCGATGGAGAAAAACTTTGAGTCTTGAAGCGGGCCACCGGCTTTCTGGTCTCGGCAGTATGCAACGGCGTAAATCAGGCCCTTCCGGTTGCGAGTCTTTTTCCCCCGATGCCATCTGCAATCGGATGGGGTATTTATGCCATCCGGGACGAGCGAGGCCGCTCAGGGCTTCGAGCCATTGACGTTTTCAGGTTTAATGCCTTGCACTGGAGCGATCTAGGGCCACCCAACTTGATGGGAGCAGTATGACCTGAACGTGATAAAACGGTGTCTAGGTTTGTGAGGATAAACGTTAATCGATTATGTCAACTTTTATCCAGCGTAAGGGCGTCCTTGTTGGCAGCCTCACGGCTGTTGTCGGGACGGCAGTGGCCCTACCCTTCACCCTGTTCCATGGCGTGCTGCCTTTTGTGGTGTTGCTCGCCGGCTTTGGCCTTGTCATGTTGTTGCAGCGAGTGTGGCGACGGCCCCGATACCCGATGGCCTATTGGATTGGCTGTCTGGTGGCTCTGATTGTGCTGCTTCCGGCGACCACCTTAATGACCTTTAATGAGCAAGGGTTTGACCAAGGCCCTTTTTATGGCACGCCTTACACCGATGGGATCACCGGCATTGAGGTAGATGAACGGCTGGAGTACCGTGGTGGCGATTTAATGGTTTACAACCGCCGCGATCAGGTTCCCCCGATCTTGATTTATCAAACGGGAGAAACCCTGCGTTGGGCCGCTACCCTAGATTTAGACCCAGATCAACGCGATCAAAATCAAAGCTACCAACTTTCGAAAATCAGTGACCTATCTTTTGTGTATGGGATCTGGCGCGATCGCATCGACTTTGTCGGCACCTGGTCTTTTGGCGAAAAACCAGGGCGGCTCTATCTCTGGAAATGGGGAAAGCTACATCGCTTTTACTTACAGCGATAACGTCAGCTAGGCTATCAATGCCCTGAGGGATCTCAGCACCTCCAAGGATGAGCGCATCCTAACGTCGCATTTTGAGCGGTGTAGACACTCAAAACGCGATCAAAACTGAGGCATTAGAACCCACTGATGCCTACGCCACGATTGACTCAGCCACATCCTCAACGACTTCTTGAATGCGGACGACATCATCACGGGGGCTAACGTGGGTCACCCGAATCTGAAACTGTTCCCCTAGGTCCATATCTCGCTCTAAGCGAACGCCCAGTTCGAATCCTAGATCCTCAAACAGAATTAGACCGATGCGATCGTGGGCGCGCAGCCAACGCAATAGGACTACTGACCAAGCTTGGTCCCCCTGCCTGCGGAGATATTCTAAGGACCAATAGCGCTTTGTTTGGCGTTCCACCATCGTGGCTTCATAGGCAGCGGTGCTGACCCCTTGGGTGAGTTCAGTCATCTCCCCCGCAGAAAAGGGCAGGGGGTCACCCCGTAAATGGGCCTTGATTTGAAAATGGGCTAACAGATCGGTATAGCGCCGGATCGGAGAGGTCACCTGGCTATAGCCATCGAGACCTAAGGTGGCGTGGCGAGCGGGGGTAATGCCCATTTCGCTGCGGGGCATACAACGGCGAATCGCCGAGTACCGCACGGGGCCAGTTGGCAGTTGCAGCAGCTCCTCATCAGAGGGCAGTTCTGGTTGGGGTTGACTGCGGAACGGAATCGCCAGCTCGTGCGCTTGGCCGTAGCGGGCCGCCACTTCCCCGGTCAAAATCATCATCTCCGCCACCATCTGCCGAGATTGGGAGTCGTCTAGCACCTGAATATCGATGTCGTCCTCCCCCACCACTCGGATCGAAGACTCTGGCATGCGAATACTGATCGCGCCCTGGGTGGTGCGCCATTGCTGACGAACCGTTGCCCAGGCGGAGATCGCCAATAGCTCCGGCTCCGCCTGGATGCCGAGATCTAGCATCTCATCAACATCCTCGTAGGTGAGGCGGTAGGTCGGCTTGATCAAGCTCGGGGTAATGCAATAGTCGTCAATGCCGCCAGCCTGATTGAGAATGACGCCAAAACTCAGGGCATAGCACGTTTCCCCTTGCACCAGACTCATCGGGCCGGTGGCCAACTCTAGGGGAAACATGGGCACGCTGCCAGTGGGCAGATATAGCGTGGTCCCGCGTTTTCGGGCCTCTAGATCGAGGTTATCACCGGGCAAAATCCAACGGGTGGGATCGGCAATATGAATCCACAAGCGTTGCTGATCGTTATCGAGAGTTTCGAGGCTGAGGCCGTCGTCGATTTCTCGGGTGCTTTCATCATCGACGGTGTAGACCTTTAAATGGGTCAAGTCCTGTCGCTCAGGGTCCGCATCGGGAGGCGTTTGGGTCAAGTGGTGCTGCGCCATGGACAGGGCGGCCTCAGTAAACTGGGTGGGAATTTGACTCCGTCGCAGGGGTAGATTTTCATGAATTCCCCAAAGCCCTAAATCCACTAGCAGCTTAAACGCATCGGTAGGGGCGTTGTGCCACTCAATGACCGTAAGGGTGTCTTGGGCTAAATGGCGCTGGTTCGCCTCATCTCCAAACAGGGCGAACTTTTCTAGGGCCTCTAGGCGAGGGCGATCGCTTTTTAGCCAAGTGATCGACTCCCCAGCCAGCGTTTGTTTTACGCGGGCGATAAACCCATTCAGCTCTGCTTGCCGCTGGGCTTCCTTCTCAATTTGATGCTGTCGTTCTTCTACCTGGGTGGCAGAGCGAGGTTCGTAGTGATCGCCCTTTTGCTTAAAGTAGATTTTGTCATCAGACAGAAGCCGATGCGCGGCATAGCAGGTTACCGGGCTTGTGTCTGAGAAGAGTAATAGCGCTAAGGAATGGGGGGTGGCCGCTTCTTCGGACTCATTGCAGAGTTCCCAGGCGACTTGTAAGCCCATTGGATCCAGATAATCCTCTGCATCCTTAAGTAAGGCCGGTAGATCTTTGACGGTAAAAGGGGTCTCACCCTTGAGCTGAAAGGTGACTTCACGGGGATGAATGGTGTAGTTCTGCCCCCTAGCGTCGATGACGACCCAGTTTTTCTTGCCCTCAGGTCGTTCAGCGATAGCGAGCCGGGGGGTGCCCTGCACTCGAAACTCGACCAGCGTCCCTTTGTCCACGGCCTCTCCCCCCTAATGCTAATGACACCTGATGTTACCCTTCGCGGTTGACGTAGGGCAGTAGCGCGATCGCCCGCGCCCGCTTAATCGCCGTCGTTAGATGGCGCTGTTGCTGAGCGGTGAGGCCACTAATGCGACGCGGTAGGATTTTGCCGCGATCGGTGATGAACTTGCGGAGGAGATCGACGTCTTTATAGTCAATCTTGTCCTCTGGTTTGATGGGGGACAGGCGGCGACGGAAATAGGCCATTTCAGTAAAAACGTTCCTGGGAACTAGTTAACGACAGTCTTACTTAATCTCTTTGTGCACAGTGTGCGTATTGCAGTGGGTGCAGAACTTCTTGAGTTCAATTCGCCCAGTGGTATTGCGGCGATTTTTTTGGGTGGTGTAACGAGACACGCCCGGAGAACGCTTGTTGAGGTTGGTGCGACACTCTGTACATTCCAGAGTAATCACAATGCGGACGCCTTTAGCCATGACGGTTAAATGAGCTTTAGATGTTTTGTAGACAGAATCTTCAATTATTTCATAGGAAACTCAAAACCGCCAATTTTTATTGTGGCCCAGATGCTGCAAAACGATTTTACCGTCTTGCGATCGCAGTCGCCAATCCGGCTAGGGCAAGCCTGCCAGCCCCTTGACTGGTGTAGCTAAAAAACAGAATGCCCCTAGCCGAGGCAAGGTGGTCAGGGCTGTATCGGGGCATCCGCACTTTGGGGGGATGGACGGGAAGTTAAGTTACGGGGGCCGCACCGTTGCTCCGGAATCTCCTCAGCCTTTGTGAGAAGTGTCACAGGCCGCATCGCTGCCGATCATCGTGGCTGTAACAGTAGAGGCACAGGCATCAGCGATCGCTCTCACCCCTGGATCCTTCGTTAAAACGGATAATGTAATGACACATAAACGACGATTTCAGGATAAAGCCACATTCCGTCATCCAGCGACTGAAATCTTTTGCCAGTCTGGCATCTCGGTGATTGGCTTCCTTCTACTGGTGGTGTTGCTGGCCTGAACCTTGGGTGCGGCTACGGTCTTACCAGGCCCCACAACTTTGCAGACAGGGGAGCAGCATACCCAAAAAAGGTAGGGGTTGCTGATCTGCCTTGACGATCAATATCAACGCTGAATTCAGAGGCAACCGCCGCCGACATCGACGATTGTCTGAGTGACTACCCCGTATTAACTGGCTAGCGTCGTCGGCGTAGCCAAGGTTGACATTGCCCGTTGCACCTGTTTCTGTACCGATGCGGCAGAGTGTCGCAGGGCTGCCTGTTGAGTCTCATCCAGCGCCACCTCTAGCACTGATTCAACGCCCTGGGCTCCAATTTTGCAGGGTACGCCAATAAAGAGGTCTTGGAGTTGGTATTCCCCAGTCAGATAGGCGGCGGCGGGCAGAATGCGGTGGCGATCGCCTAAAATCGCCTCCACCATGGCATAAACAGCAGCCCCTGGGGCATAGTGAGCCCCCCCTGTTTTGAGTAAATTGACAATTTCGGCCCCGCCCTGCTGGGTCCGCTGCACCAGCCGTTGAATGGTGGCTTTGTCTAGCAGTTCGGTGAGGGGTACGCCGCTAACCGTCGCGTGATTGGGTAGGGGCACCATCAGATCGCCATGGCCGCCCAAGACTAGGGCCGATACATCGGTAACGGGCACCTGTAATGCCATCGCAATAAAGGTGCGAAACCGGGCCGAATCAAGCACTCCAGCCATCCCCATGACCTGCTGGTGGGGTAGATCACTCACTTGCCAAGCCAAGTAGGTCATGACATCCAGAGGATTGGTGACGACGATCAGTTGAGCCTCTGGGGAACGGGCGATCGCCTGACGCACGGTTTCCATCACAATCGGTCCATTGACGATGGCGAGATCATCCCGAGTCATGCCCGGTTTACGAGGGAGCCCAGCGGTGACCACCACCACATCAGAGTTGGCGGTGTCATCGTAATCATTAGTGCCTAGAATTTGACGGGTGTGGCCTTCTACGGCCCCCGCTTGGGTCATATCTAAAGCAATGCCCTGGGGCCGTCCCGCCACCACATCAATCAAAATTACATTAGCCAAGTGGGCATCGAGGAGTCGCTTTGCTAGGGCATTGCCAACACTACCGGCCCCCACTACCGTCACCTGGGGAGTGTGGTGGATAGGGCGGGAACGCAAGTCAGAGACCATCGGGCTACCTCCTAGAAAAAGCTGAATCATTGCGACAACGCCGGTGAAGAGACTGGGTTAACGTCGCCAGACCATTGCGTTAAAAGTCAATGGCTGCTTTTTAATTATGGCAATATTTTTTGGCCAACAGGACGATTGTTAACGTTCTTACTTTTCCGCTAGGCGCAAGGGAAGAAAAATTATCTTGGATCGCTAAAATCCATGCTTTGAGAGGGTTGAGGACACTTTTAAAAGTGCCACAGCATACGGATTTCACTACGAAATAATTCTGAAGTCATCTGTAGACCATGACAGCTGCTCATCGGGATCTACCTTCTCTATGTTGCCTAAAAGAACCGGCGTTAGCACTGCCCGTCAGATGCCGACGCCCCCTGAAAATCATCGCGGTTTATCCCCTTGGCAAACCGCCTGTTTTAGTCCTTTACAACCCTATGAATCCGTCACTCGGCAATATGAATGCCTCGGGGTGCGTTTTGCCCATGCGATCGCCCTACGCCCTTCTAACCCAGATTTCATGGCCCATGCCCAGGGGGTAGCAATCATGCCCATTGCCGATCAACCCGTCATAACCCTGCATTTACGCCGATCTATCCTGCAAGTGCAGCTTCAGGTCATCGGTAGCCAGCCTGTCACGTTATCCACCCTAGATAGAGCAGGCCATTGCGTGGCCCAATGCCAATTGCACAGCCCGCCACCTTCACAGCCCCATCGAGAGACATCCGATACCGCCTGGCAACAGTGCCTCACCATCGAAACCCATTCCGTTAGAACGGTCCACATTGGCTCGAAATCACCGTTTGTGATCTACGGTTTGCAGGTCCGCCACAAGGACAGCGCGGCCCACCATCCAGCCCCACGGCATCGGATTTAGGTTGCCTTTGAGGTTGTCCTACCAAACGATGGCAATTGCTTGGCAAGGTTCTCAAAACCTAATCAGCACCATTAGGGGCGAGCACCCCGTTCAGAAAAATATCGGTCAGCCCTTCAGCCAGTTCTTGCATGGCCTTGGGGGAACTGGCGTCATCCCCTAAGGTTGATTGACTGAATCCGGAAATCGCAAACATACCCAAAAAGATTCGGGCCACAACCCGAGGGTTCATCGGACGATAGACGCCTCTGTCCATGGCGGTTTGAAAGAAGGCTTCGGCCACATCCGTCATTTTGACAATGACTTCGCTCTGGACCTCCTCCCGTAGCTCTGGGTGGAACTGGGCCTCCATAAAGCACACCCGAAGTTTGTCACTGTTTTGGGCCAGGTTACCCATCCGGCGTCGCATCACTTGGCCGATCGCTTTGTAGCTGGCCATTTCACTGAGCTCTGTGAGCAAATCGGTCAAAATTTCGACCCAGCCCTGGGTCGCAACCTTAACCAAAATGGCTTTCTTGCTGTCGAAATGACGAAATAGGGTGCCTTCGGCCACCCCAGCGGCTTGGGCTAAATCCCGGGTGGTAGTGCCCCCATAACCGCGACGGGCAAACAGTCGTTCTGCGGCCTTCAGAATGCGAGTTTCCGTCTCATTGTCCTTGGGTACGGTAGGCGTGCGAAACCGAATAGCCATTACACGGACTCAAAAAAGGTTAAGGATTGCTGGTCAGTCACGGCCATTGTGCATTGGATAAATTGTGATCGCGATTTATCGTTCATATAACCTCATAAATCGGCATCAGCTTTTTCCTCTCTCTGGGGGACATAGCCGCGACCTTTAGCGCTCAGCGGCTTCTGAGCGGACGTTTGTCAAAGGCCATATCCCGGCATTCCCTTCAATCATCATTTGGCTGGAGGGTCAGACCCATCGGTGGGTCTGACCCTTTTCATGGGTAAGCTGAAGGGCGGTGTTAATTTCGAAGTTTTTTGAGGATTAGCGCTACACCGTTGGGTCTATGGCTGCCAAGAACCAGCTCCTAGGGGGGCGCTACCAATTTATTAAAGTCTTAGGGGTTGGCGAGAGACGTCAGACCCTCTTGGTCGCGGACGTTCACTATCCTGGCCATCCCCAGTGTGTGATTAAGCAGCTCAAGCTGCCTACCCGTAATCCCACCACCCTAAAATTTATTCTCAGCCTCCTCAAGAAAAAACTGGAGGTGCTGGAGATGGTGGGGCGACACAACCAAATTCCTAATACGCTGGCATCCTTCCAGGATCAGAAACATTTTTACCTGGTGCAAGAATTTATTCCGGGGCGATCGCTGGCAGAAGAGCTTGTGGTCGGCCAGCCCTGGCCCCAGCAGAAGGTTCTGCCGCTTTTGCTGGAGGTGTTGCAGATCTTGGTGTTTGTCCAAGAGCATGGGGTAATCCATAGCAACCTCAAACCGGCAAATATCATCCGCCACCATGGCGATGACCGGATCCTGGTGTCAGATTTTGGACTTTTGAAGGAAATTAACTGGGATATTTCCAGTAAAGAGACCGCCTCTGAAAGCGATTCCCAGGGGGTCCACTGGGCCTATGTCCCCCTAGAACAGCGCCAAGGACAGGCTCGGTTTTGCACAGATCACTATGCCCTCGGCATGATTGCGGTGCAAGCCTTGACCGGCCTATCCCCCCAGGACCTACCGGATGCATCTCAATCAGATTTTCAAGCTACGGTGATTCGATTGTTGCAGCAGATGGGGGGGGTCGGGATTAATACCGCGAGCCTGATTGCCCGCATGGTGCATCCCGAGCCCGATCGCCGTTACCAAAAGGCAGTGGCAATTTTGGCCGATCTCAGTCGCCTGGTGGTAGAACCCGCAGCCACCCCGACCCATCGCGGTGAGGTAAAAGCCTATGACACACCGCAACCAGAAACACCAGCGCCAGCGCGCGCCCAGGGTAAGACGGTGCTAATGGGGGTGGTGTTTTTGGTGATGGCTTTAGGGATCGGGGCCGTCGCGCTGCGGCTACCCCAACGATTTTTGGCCAATCAGCGGCTGGGAGCTGCCGCTGCCACCGCTCAGAATGGAGAACCAGAAGCTGCGATTGCCCAGTACAGTCAGGCGCTAGAGCTTTACCCCCATAATGACGAGGCCCTGGCTGCCCGAGGCCAGCTTTATAACCAAATCAATCAGCCAGAGACAGGGCTAGCGGACTTAACCGCTGCCATTGAGATCAACCCCACCAATGCGACCTGGGCCTATCAGCGAGGTAATCTTCGGTTCGGTGTGGGGGATATTCAAGGGGCGATCGACGACTATACCGAGGCGCTGCGGTTAGATTCGACATTGGCATCAGCCTATGTGAATCGGGGTACGGCCCGAGCTGAGTGGGGCGACGATCAGGGTGCCGTGGAGGATTACACCGCTGCCCTAGATCTAAAGCCGTCCCTAGATTTACGGGCAGCATCCTATTTAAATCGTTGTTTGTCCTATTCCAACCTGAAGCAGCAGGTAAGGGCGCTAGTGGACTGCACTGAGGCGATTAATTTGCGCCCTAGCCACGGGTTGGCCTACCAAAACCGAGGGCTGGTACGTCGCCGGCTAGAAGAGTTTCAGGGGGCGATTCAGGACTACAACATTGCGATTCAGATTGAGCCCAATAGTTCTGATCCCTACTACAACCGGGGGCTAGCCCGCCAAGATCTCAAAGATTTTGCCGGGGCATTGGAGGATTTTTCGAAGGCGATCGCCCTGGATGAAGCCCATGTGTTTGCCCAGTACGATCGCGGCCTCCTCTATGCCCAACTGGGGCAAACAGACCAGGCTCGTGCTGATTTTGAAGCCGCCTCCCAGTTGTGTTTGGAGCTAGGGCGAGTGGGCTGTTACGAAGATGCTCGCTACCAACTCAGCCTATTGCCAGGGAATTAGCATCGTTCTGCAATACGCAACTTGGCTGAGCGGGCGCGGCTATTCTGAGCCACTTCTTCAGGAGTGGCAACAATGGGTTTCTTGGTGAGTACCCGCAGCCGTTCATCCCCCTTCAGGGTATGTTTGGCAATGCGATCCTCAAGGCTATGAAAACTAATCACCACAATCCGGCCACCGGGCTGCAGCCAATCGGGAGCCCGCGCCAAAAACGTCTTAAGGGCGTCTAACTCACCGTTGACGGCAATGCGAAGGGCTTGAAACACACGGGTTGCTGGGTGAATACGGCCGTGGCGTTGACGGGGTGGCACGCAACCGGCAATGGCATAGGCCAACTCGGTCGTGGTTTGAAAAGGGCGCAGGTTAATGATCTTGCGCGCCATGCGTCGCGACAGTCGTTCTTCGCCATATTCATAAAAAATCTTGGCGAGGTCCACTTCGTCCCAGTGATTGACAATAGTGGCGGCGGTCAGCGTTTGGCGTTGGTCCATGCGCATATCTAGGGCGGCTTCATGGCGGAAGCTAAACCCCCGCTCGGGGGTATCGAACTGGGGCGAACTTACCCCCAGGTCAGCCAAAATACCGTGGAAGCGTTGGGAACCGGGATCAAATTGGGCAAAGTTACCCCGCCATAGGTGCAGGCGATGGCGGGCGTCTTGAAACTGGCGCTGAGCCGTGGCGATCGCCGCCTCATCTTGATCAATCCCCCACACCTGAACCGACGGCGCAGCCGCCAACATCAACTGGCTGTGGCCGCCCCGCCCAAAGGTAGCATCTAGGTAGGCCCCGTTTGCGGTGACTGCCAACCCCTCTAACACCGCCGTAGGTAACACCGGAATATGGGCAAATTCATCAGCAGATTCAACAGTGTTCGATAGATTCAACGGGGCACCTGATGAGCCAATACCTTGAAATTCTCCCATCCCCTGGGTAGGGTCAATCGATTGCCTCCATCCGCAAGGATGAAATTGGCCAGAAAAATCGGACAAGCAACCGCCTGGATAGTTGGGGAAAGAGCCTCTATAGTAAGAACGGTAAGGATCCTTGGCGACTCCATGACACGCATTGAAACGAAGACCGACCCCATGGTGCTAAACCTGGGGCCTCATCATCCCTCTATGCACGGGGTGTTGCGCTTGATTGTCACCTTGGATGGTGAAGATGTCCTCGACTGTGAGCCAGTCATCGGGTATCTCCATCGGGGCATGGAGAAGATTGCTGAAAGTCGCACCAACGTGCAGTTTGTCCCCTACGTCAGCCGGTGGGACTATGCGGCGGGCATGTTTAACGAAGCGATTACGGTCAATGCCCCAGAGCAACTGGCGGATATTGAAGTGCCTCGACGGGCCAGCTACATCCGCGTGATCATGCTGGAGCTCAACCGCATTGCCAATCACCTCCTCTGGCTCGGACCATTCTTGGCAGACGTGGGTGCTCAGACCCCGTTCTTTTATATTTTCCGTGAGCGGGAGATGATCTACGACCTGTGGGAAGCGGCCACCGGCTCTCGCCTGATCAACAATAATTACTTCCGCATTGGTGGCGTCGCTGCTGACCTTCCTTACGGTTGGTTGGACAAATGCCTCGACTTTTGTGATTATTTTCCTGCCAAGGTAGATGAGTACGAAAAGCTCATTACAGATAACCCTATCTTTCGCCGCCGCATCGAAGGGATCGGGGTGATTTCCCGAGACGATGCTATTAATTGGGGGCTGTCAGGCCCAATGTTACGGGGCTCTGGCGTGAAGTGGGACCTGCGCAAGGTTGATCACTACGAGTGCTACGACGAGCTTGACTGGGATATCCACTGCGAGACCGAGGGCGATTGTCTCGCCCGGTACCTGGTCAGAGTGCGGGAGATGCGCGAATCGATCAAGATTGTTCGTCAAGCCTGCAACCAGATTCCTGGCGGCCCTTACGAAAATCTAGAAGCTAAGCGGATCGCAGAAGGCCCCAAGTCTAAGTGGAATGATTTTGAATTCCAGTTTGCGGGTAAAAAGATCCCCCCCACCTTTAAAATCCCAGCGGGTGAGCACTATGTTCGCCTAGAGAGCGGGAAGGGAGAATTGGGTGTCTATATCATGGGCGATGACAATGTCTTCCCCTGGCGCTTTAAAATTCGTCCCCCTGACTTCAATAATCTTCAGGTTTTACCCAGCCTGTTAACAGGGGTCAAGGTGGCAGACATTATGGCTATTTTGGGTAGTATCGATGTGATTATGGGCTCTGTTGATCGCTAAGGTGCTGCTTGGTTATACCCACTCAAGGGGGTATAACCAAGCCTAAGGTAAATGAGAAGGGGCTAAAGATGCAGTGTCAGTATCTTTAGCCCCTTCTCTCATTTTTTGGGAATGTTTAAGGCAGATATGCTTCCTATCCCAGGGTGATATTGTGCCAATGATCACTAGCAGTATCCATTTGTTTTGATAACCGATGAACGTGGTCTAGAACAATTGCCATCGATCACGACCGATGCGGCTTGGCATTCCCTGCCGTGGGATGCCCAACTGATCGCGCTAGCCCAGATCGCCCTAGCGAGCTGCCAGGGTGATCGCGTCCAGATTTGGTGGGAGCAGTCCTCGACGTCCGAGCCCGAGCAGCTCCATTGCATGGCTGACATGGGCATCGATGGGCGGCCCGGCCATCGGGGGAGGGCCTGTTTGGGGATAGAGACCCTGGCACCGCTCTGGCCCGAGACCATAGACACGTTTTCCAACCTATTAGCCAAGCTGGAGGATCCCACTCCGCTTGGGGCTGTCCTGTCTGCTGGGGTAGCCCCAAGTCATGTTTTGGTGGTGGCGGTACAAAGTGATCAGGGCACCCATGGCCTCATTTGTTGTGAGCGCCAAGCGCGCCCATGGGATCAAGCGGGTCTTTGGGCCGGGGGATATTTGGGCCAACTGTTGGCCAGGGCTGCTGATCGCCAAGCATTGAGTCAAATCCAAGCGGAAGCCCATCGCCAGGTCCAAATCACCCAGCGACTGGAGACCGAGCTCGACCAAGCAACTCAAGCTTGGCAAGAGAGTCAAATTTTTATTCAGGGCATTGTCAACGCCAGCCCCTGTGTGATCTACGTCTATGACAGCCTGATTGATCGGGTGATTTATAGCAACGGTGAACTCTCTCAGCAGTTAGGCTACACCCTGGTCGAGGTCAGCCAAATGGCAGGTGCCTTTTTGGAGGACAAGCTACACCCAGGGGATCGGAGCCGGGTCTGCGAACAGCGACGTCAATGGTTGGAAGGCAATGCCGGTGATATTCTGCAAATTCAGTACCGGGTGCTGTTGCCCACGGGAGACTGGCGATGGTTGCTCATTCGCGAGGCGATTTTTACGGCAGGTACCACCGGGTTACCCCAGCAAACTATTGGTACGGCCATTGACATTACACCCCTCAAATCCAAGGAAATTGACCTGAAACGGGCCAATGCTGAGCTGAAGCGCCTAGCCCTCATTGATGATTTAACCCAGGTCTTTAATCGTCGCCATTTTGAACGGTATTTGCAGGCCGCTTGGCTGAATATGGCCTCCGCCCAAGGTCCCCTATCGTTAATTTTGTGCGACATCGATTACTTCAAGGGCTATAACGATGCCTACGGTCACCCAGCGGGCGATCGTTGCCTCAAGCAAGTGGCACACATCCTTTACCAAGCCGTGGGGCGGGGCACCGACGTAGTGGCCCGCTATGGCGGTGAAGAGTTTGCCATTTTATTACCCAATACCTATATCGAAGGGGCCGTCGAGATCGCTAAACGGGTTCAAGCCATCCTGAAGCATCAGGCAGTACCCCACTCCGGTGGGATTGAACAACGGGTGACCCTTAGCCTTGGGTTGGCAACTCTCGTGCCAAACCCTTTCCAGAGCGCATCATTGTTGGTGAGCTTGGCAGATCAGGTGCTTTATCAGGCAAAATTTTCAGGACGCAATTGTTACTGTATCGCCCCTACGCCTAGTTCGGACCGACCGACGATCTAACCCGACCAGGGTGAAGACTGACTCGATCGCCCACCTGCGCCCCACAATAGGTGTGGGCACTGCCACCATTCACCGCTACTTCTAACCATCCATGGCTACCGATTAGGGCCAGCAAACTGCCGACAGCCCCAGCGCCATAGGTGGTGGCTAAGGATATGGTAAGGTCACCCAAAATTACGGTCGATGCTGGGCAAACTGCTGTGGCTGGAATCGTTGTGATCAAATTCCCAAAACGATCGATCGCTTGAATCTGGCCGATCAAACTGCCATCTGACGGTTGCTCTGGGGAGGGCAGATCTAGCCGGATCAGGGTATCTAGGGGGAGGGCCATCCCCAGAGCAGCAAAGTCAACCCCTGCCGCCAGATGAGCCGCCACTGGGGCAAAGATATCGCGACCATGGAAGGTGTTGCTGGGATTAGGGTTACGCCAGTATTGACGGTTGGTTAGGGTCACGGCCTCCAGCGCCCCATGGTGCTGCATCACCCCCAAAAGGACTCCGTTGTCTGGCCCCACTAAGTATCCTGATGCAGTGCGCAGGGCGATCGCCCTACGAGCCGTACCCACCCCTGGATCCACCACTACGGTGTGAATCGTCCCTTGGGGAAAATAAGGATAGGCGGACAGTAGGGCAAACCGAGCGGCAGCCACATCCTGGGGGGGAATTTGATGGGTGAGGTCGATGACCGTTGCCTCGGGGCAAATCTGGGCGATCGCCCCTTTCATGATCCCCACGTAGGGATCTTGCAGACCAAAGTCGGTTAGTAGGGTGATGTGAGCGATCGACAAGGGCAGACAACCCATATGAATGAATATTTCGTGCCAGGGCTGTATTGAGTAACCCCGAAAATTTTTGCAAATCTATCCGATCTTTCGCAAGACTGCCCCAGCACCATTGTTAGCTATCCAACCTGCCGCCCTTTCAACTGGCACGTTGGATATTGAGCACGCAAGAATTGGCAATCTGTATATGTGGCCTACCGCTCTTGAATCATATTGCTGCGGCAACGATGCAGGTAAATCGTGGCAATTTCATCCCCAGGGCAATCGATCAGACAGCGCTTGAGCTGAATAGCGGCATCTTCGTACGCCTCCTGAAAATAGAGCAGCAGCGCCGCTTCAAATTGGGTTTTGGTGGCGAGCTTAGCCGCCCGTAACAAGGGCGGATCGGGCTCAAAAACCTCGTACACACTGACAAAATTACTCTTGCCCTTCATCCGCACCCGGTCAATCACCCGCATAGCATATTGATTGGCGTTATCTAATTGCATGAAAGTGTGGTGGGAAATCAACAGGTTGACCCCATACACTCGGGTCATCCGCTCAATCCGGGCCGCCACGTTGACGGTGTCGCTGATTACCGTGCCGTCCATGCGATTTTGACCACCGACTGTCCCCAGCATGAGTCGCCCGGTATTAATTCCAATCCCAATGGCAATGGCAGGGCGACCATAGGATTCCCGCTCTAGGTTATAGCTCTGTAAGCGCTCTAGCATTGCCACACTGGCTCGGAGGGCATCGTCTGCCCCCTTACTAAAGAGGGCCATAATGGCATCGCCAATGTACTTGTCAATGAAGCCATGGTGCTCAGAAATGGTGGGCTCCATGCGGGAGAGAAAGGCGTTGATAAAGTGAAAATTCTCCTCTGGGGTCATTTGCTCCGAGAGCGTAGTGAAATCACGGATGTCGGCAAACATCACCGACATGTGCTGCTCCACCTGATCCCCTAACTCCACTTCAACGATGCTCTCCTTATCCAAAAACTGGAGAAATTCGCGGGGCACAAAGCGGCTGTAGGCCAAGTTGATCTTGGCTAGGCGGAGGTGGGTTTTGAGCCGTGCCAGAAGTTCATTTTTAGAAATGGGCTTCGTTAAATAATCATTGGCTCCGGCGGTCAACCCTTCCACCAACGCAGACACCTGGTTCTTGGCCGTCAGCATAACGATGGGCAAGGCATAGTCAGGATAAGTGTCTCGCACCTTTCGGCAAACCTCGTAACCGGTCATGCGCGGCATCATCACATCTAACAAAATCAAGTCAGGGCGCAGGCCATTTTCCATCATCCGCAAGGCGTCGGGGCCGTTACCCGCTTGTACCACCCGATATTTATTCAGGCTCAGGTAATTGACGATGACTTGGCGGTTAACGGGCTCATCATCAACGACCAAGACCAAGAAGGCTTGGGTATCTAATTCGCCATTATCAACCTTGAGGTTCATGGGGGTTTCCCAGCCCGCAATCGCCTCCGCCTTTTGCTGCATAGATCGGTTTGGCTTCAGCGTTCCCCCAGCAGAGCCCGCGCCTGGGGCACCGGAGACCCCGACCGACAGCTCGTCGTCGGTTAGGATCGTCGCCGTCTGAGGTCCGGCGACGGGCAGGGTAAAGGTGAATTGTGAGCCCACCCCCGTTGCCGATAGAACCTGTAGGGTGCCGTGGTGGAGTTCGACCAGTTGCTTGGTGACCGCTAGGCCAATGCCCATACCCCCATAGAGACGGGAGGTAGAGCCATCAGCTTGCTCAAAGGGCTCAAAAATACGTTCTAGCTTATCGTTGGGAATACCAATGCCCGTATCAGAGACGGTGATGGCGAGATAATCCCCTGGCTGGGGCGTGAAGTTGGGGGGATGACTAATGGAGATGGCCGTTCGATCCATCATTGCCGTTGCCATGCTGCCACTGCCCGCGCTGGCTTCAGGAGATAAGGGTAGGTTCACGGTCACCGATTGGTTCCGCCGTGGGTAGGAGTCCCCGGCTGCGGTCATAATTTGGGCAGATACCCCGATCATGCCGTAGTCCGTAAACTTCACGGCATTACCCACCAAGTTATGCAAAATTTGCTGGAGTCGGTTCTCATCAGCCAACACAAAAGGGAGGTGGGGCGACACTGCGTTGATCAGCTGCACATCCTTTTGACGGGCCATGGAGCGGCTGAGGGTTAGGACCACATCGGTGACTTCTCGAATGCCCACCGGCTGTGGCTTGATCTGCACACGGTTGTAACGCAGTTGAGAGAAGTCAAGAATATCGTTGACCAGAGTGGCGAGCCGTCGACCACTGGCCACAATCATGGCAAGGTTGCCTTTGGTTTGGCGCGTCAGGGGACCGCTGACCCCGTCGATGAGGGACTCAGCCAAACCGATGATGCCGTTGAGGGGCGTCCGTAATTCGTGGGAGGTATTGGCTAGAAATTCATCCTTGAGTTTATCCAGCCGCTGCAATTCACGGTTGCGATCCTCTAGCTGGTCAAAGGATTGTTTCAGTTGGTGAGCCATGGTCTGGAAGGCTTTTTCCAGCTCAGTTAATTCCTTAAATCGACCCTTCGGAATGGGCTGGTCCCACTCCCCATCTGCCAATTGTTGTGAGATGGCATTCAGCCGCAAAATTGGCTGGGCCACCCATTGGGCTGTGATGCCGGCAATGATGCTGGCCACCAGCAATGACAGCAAACAGAGAATGAGGGTATTGCGGGTATTGGCTGCCACTTGCCCCATAAAGTCGGCTTCGGGGATGACGGTGACAATCAGCCAATCAATCCCCCGACCATCTCGAAAGGGAACGGTATGCACGAGCTGCCGCTCACCATCGCTGCGAAAGGTAAATTGTTGAGCCGATTGAATATTCTCTAGGGTGCCGAACTCACCCATAAGATATCGAGCTGTGGCCTGGATCAACGGTTCTTGGCTGGCGGTTGCGGCCAGTCGCTTTTGCTCTCCATCCGATGAGGTGACAAAAGGAGGCTCGGTTGCGGAGGTGGCCACAATCTCACCATTGCGCTCCACGATGAAGGCATGGCTGTTGGGGCTAATGTCTAACAGCTTTAGGTAGCTACTAATTTGTTCGAGGGTGAGGTCGAGGGCAACCACCCCCTGTAGTTGACCCCGATCGCCATAAATAGGGGCCGCCAGGGTAATACCCAATACTGAATAATCTTCTGAGGCAAACTCATAGATGGCGCTCCAGCTAGAGCGGCGCTTTTTCTCTACCGCCTTGTACCAGGGCCGTTGGCGGGGATCATAGTCTTGGGTGGCAATCTCTGCGCCGCGATTACCCTGATCATCAAAATGATAGGTGGTGCGGACGGGGGCTGAGGCTTGGGTGCGCTCCCAGAGGACGGTTTGGCCATTATCCCGCTCTTGCACACCGACAAACTCACCGGTTTCACTGCCGTAGTAGATACTGGTGATGCCATCGGAGGCGCGGAGCTGGTGCCAAAAATGGCGGGTCAGGGCCTGAAAATTTTGGGTATCTAGGTCTTCGTAGAGGATGGCGCTACGGCTGTTGCGCTGCAGTAGATTGGGCTGAATTAAGTAGGTTTGCAGATTTTCTTGGATGCGAGTCGTGGAGCGATCGCTCAGTTGCTCGGCGAGATCATTGACGGCTTTCTGACCATTCCGTAGGGATAGCCCAGCCGTTAAACCCACCGCAGCGGTAATTTGCAAAACAAAAGATACCACCAAAACCATGCGTAGGGGCAGTTGGTGGGTCAGGGCCGCTAAAAATTGAGACCGGGGCAAAGCCATACTTAATGGTTTTTGGTTAATTCAACCCTCAGGGCAACAGGGCGTACCCAGTGAAGTTACGGATTCCTTTTGCATAGTATCCCCATGGCAGAACGGGACCTATCTGGGTTGGGGCAAAATGCAGCCTGAATCGCCCCCGAGATCGCTTCTATACTGATCCAAGGGGCCATGACTCAATCCGTATTGTTTTAGGGTCCCTAGGCTACACATCGCTTTTTTCGTTTCTAAGACCACCTTGATTGCAACCGAAACCCTGACCCTTTTGGAATGGCCCCGCCTTTGTCAGCAGTTGGCCACCTTTACTGCAACAAAGTTAGGGGCGATCGCGGCCCGACAACTCCAGCCCCCCGCTGCCCAAACCCTGAGTACCACTCTCCTCACCGAAACCCAAGAGGCTACCCGCCTTGCCATCCGGCCCCCTGGGCTCAGCTTCACCGGCATTGAGGATATTGGCGATGCCCTGATGCGAGCCCAGCGCCAGGGATTGCTCCGGGGCAAAGATCTACTGGCGATCGCCCTGACCTTAAAAGGAGCCCGGCAACTGCGGCGCACCATTGATGGCCAGGAGGCCGTGCCCACGCTACAAACCTTAGTGGCGGAGTTGCGCACCCATCCAGACTTAGAAAAAACGATTCACCACTGTATTGATGATCGGGCGCAGGTGACCGATCGCGCCAGCGCTAAGTTGGGCCAAATTCGGGAACAGCTCAAAACCTGCCGACAGGAGATTTACCAACGGTTGCAGCGAATTTTGCAACGGCACAGTGGGGCGGTGCAAGAGTCTGTCATTACCCAGCGGGGCGATCGCTTCGTGATCCCGGTCAAAGCGCCCCAAAAAGACGCGATTCCCGGTATTGTCCATGACGCCTCCACCAGCGGGGCGACCCTCTACATTGAACCCAAAAGCGTGGTAGAGCTGGGTAACCGATTGCGGCAACTCCAACGCCAGGAAAGCACCGAAGAGGAAGCCGTCTGCCGCGCCCTCACCACCCAAGTTGCAGCCGTCTGCGATGATCTAGAGCAGCTTTTAGCGATTGTAACGGCCCTTGATCTCGCCACAGCCCGCGCCCGCTATGGCCTCTGGCTAAACGCCAATGCCCCCCGGTTTGTGACATCCGCCGAGCAAATTACCCTGCGGCAACTGCGTCATCCCATCTTGGTATGGCAGCAACACCACGAGCAGGGGGCGGCAGTGGTGCCCATCGACGTGATGGTGCCCCCCACCATTCGGGTGGTCGCCATCACAGG
Organism: uncultured Leptolyngbya sp.; assembly: GCA_964353225.1. Taxonomy (GTDB): domain Bacteria; phylum Cyanobacteriota; class Cyanobacteriia; order Phormidesmidales; family Phormidesmidaceae; genus PCC-6406. Next base: position 20,431 of record CAYGVA010000012.1, on the reverse strand, counting down.
CCCTAATACCGGTGGCAAAACGGTTACCCTCAAAACCCTGGGCCTCGCAACCTTGATGGCAAAAGCCGGGATGTTTATCCCCGCGAAGGAACCGGTGGAACTGCCCTGGTTTGACCACATTCTGGCGGATATTGGCGATGAGCAATCTATTGAACAAAGCCTTTCTACATTCTCAGGGCATATCAAGCGGATTGGTCGGATTTTGGCGGCGATTGAAGGGCAAGGAGCAGGAGAGCAGGGGAGCAATGCTCTGGTGTTGTTGGATGAGGTGGGGGCGGGGACTGATCCGTCGGAGGGGAGTGCTTTGGCGATCGCCCTATTGCGGCATTTGGCAAACCGGGCGCGATTTACCCTAGCCACTACCCATTACGGGGAGTTAAAAGCCCTTAAATATGAGGACGATCGCTTTGAAAATGCCTCTGTTGAATTCGATGACGTGAGCTTGTCCCCCACCTATCGACTGCTATGGGGAATTCCAGGCCGGTCGAATGCCTTGACGATTGCCCGACGATTGGGACTCGATCCGGCGGTCATTGACGACGCCCAAGCTTTAGTCAGCATCGGCAAGTCCCAAGATGTGAACCAGGTGATTGCTGGACTTGAAGCCCAACGGAAACGTCAGGAGCATCGAGCCTCAGAAGCCAGTCAGCTCTTGGCTGAAACCGAAAAACTCCACCAGGAAGTCGCTCGCAAAGCCGACTTTTTAAAAGAGCGGGAACGGCAACTCCAACAACAACAGGAGCAGGCCATCCAGGCTGCCGTTGCTGCCGCCCGCAAGGACATTGGCCAAGTTATCCATCGCTTGCAGCAGGGGGATGCCACTGCCCAGGATGCCCAAAAGGCGACGGCAGCCGTTAACGCCATTGCCGAGCGTCACCAGCCTAAAGTAACCCCAAAGCCCAAGCCAGGGTTTAAGCCCAAAACCGGCGATCGCATCCGCCTGCTGAGTCTGGGCCAAACCGCCGAGGTCCTCAGCGACCCCGAACCAGACGGGAAGTTAACCGTACGGTTTGGCCTGATGAAAATGACCGTTGGCCTGGATGACATTGAGTCTTTGACGGGGGAAAAGGCCGATGTACCCAAGCCCAAAGTGGCCGCCGTGCTCCAAACGCCACCGCCCCCAGCCCCAGCGGTGCGAACCACGCAAAACACCGTTGATCTGCGGGGAATGCGGGTCGTAGAGGCCGAATCCGTATTAGAAGAAGCGATCGCGAGCAACCAGGGTCCAATCTGGATCATCCATGGCCACGGCACCGGCAAATTGCGGCGAGGGGTACAAGCGTTTCTTAAGCACCATCCCCAAATCGAGAAATTTGAAGCCGCCGAACAGGCCGATGGCGGCACCGGGGTTACCATCGCATATCTGTCGTGAAGCCGCTCTCACCAGCCTGTATTTTACAAAACATCCCAGAACAGCAGATGCCCTGGGATGTTTTGATTTTTTTAGGTCGAGAAAATTTTCAGCGTGCTCACTAAGCCAGCAATGTTGCTGTCAGCGCAATCGCCGTGATTAGACCAGCAGCCAGCACAACCGATTGGTCGTCTTGCTGAGCTTCTGTACGCAACTGCTCAGAGTAAGCGATCGCTTTGGGTTGAGTCTGCAGGTAGCGGCGAAACGCTTCAGAATGTTCAGATCGCATTACTTTGCTATGCCTCTGGTAAAGATGAATCTTATGAGAGTAATGTAACGAATATGTTACGCAATGACAACTTCTACCCATTCATCTTAAGGTTTGCTTCCGATTTCCCCGTTTCACCGTACAGATCCATGGCGGCGGTGAGGGGTAAGCGCGATTGAGCGCCGAGACCGAGGGGCGAGACATGACCCCGGCTGAGATGATCCGCCGCCGCACAGGCAATCATGGCGGCATTGTCGGTGCAATAGGCTAGGGGCGGAAACAAAACCTGAAGGCTATGGTCTTGGGCTGCGGTAGTCAGGTATTGGCGCAGGCCACTATTCGCGGCCACGCCTCCCCCGACCACGATGGTGCTCAATCCATGGTCTAAGGCACAGTTCAACGTCCGCTTGGTCAAGGCTCGGGCCACCGTCTGTTGAAAACTGGCGGCCAGATCTGCGACCGGCAAGGGATCGATGCCCTGGCTCTGGAGAGACTGCACCAGACGTAATACCGCCGTTTTTAAGCCGCTAAAGCTGGAATCATAGCGATGGAAACCGCCCCCCGGCAAGGAAATCTTGCCCTCTGGCAGCGGAAAAGCCGTGGGGTTTCCCGTCGCCGCCAAGCGATCGATAATCGGGCCACCGGGATACCCCAAGCCCATTAACCGAGCCACTTTATCGAAGGCTTCCCCCGCTGCATCATCACGGGTTTTACCCAACAGCACATAGTCACCACAGCCCTGCACCTGAATTAGGCTGGTGTGCCCCCCAGACACCAATAAACAAAGGAAGGGGGGGTGCAGGGTGGGGTCACTCAGATACGCCGCATAGATATGGCCTTCCAGATGATGAACGCCCAGGAAGGGTTTGTTATGGACGAGGGCCAGGGTTTTACCTGTGGTCAGCCCCACCATCAATGCCCCTACTAGGCCCGGTGCACAGGTGGCAGCTACGCCATCAATCTCGTCCCAAGTCAACTCAGCTTGGGCCACGGCAGCGGCCACCACCGACCCCATTTGCTCCACATGGGCGCGGGAGGCCACCTCTGGGACGACCCCACCGTATTGACGGTGAATGTCAATTTGGGAGGCAACCACGCTACTGAGAACGGTGCGATCGCGCACCACCGCAGCAGCGGTTTCATCGCAACTGGTTTCTAAGGCAAGAACAATGGACATTTACAAATTGTTACGGGTAGCTTTGAGAGATGTAAACCCCGCACCAGCTTTGCTTTACCGGGTTTCCCTCGCGGGGTATGATGACGTCCAATGTTGGGCGAAAGTTTATACAAACAACTTAAGCTTTCTGTGTCCAAAATTTTTGATCTTTGCGTAATAAAGGGAAACACTGTATGCGACGGTTGTTTGCTCTGGCGTTAGCGATTTCACTGTGGTTTGGCGTTGCTCTACCCGCTTCTGCGGATGTAGCTGGCCTGACCCCCTGCGGTGAATCAGCCGCTTTCCAGCAGCGGGCGGCAGCAGCTGCCACTGAAACAGCGAAAGCACGCTTCGAGTTCTATGGAAACTCTACTCTGCTTTGCGGAGAAGATGGTTTACCCCATCTGGTTGTGGATGGCGACCTTGCCCATTTGGGTGAGTTTGTGATTCCTGGCATTCTCTTCCTCTACATTGCGGGTTGGATTGGCTGGGTTGGCCGTTCTTACCTGATTGCCATTCGTGGCGAGAAGAAGCCTGAAGAGAAAGAGATCATCATCGATGTGCCTCTCGCTGTGAAATGCTCTCTGGCTGGCTTTGCTTGGCCCCTGGTTGCCCTCAAGGACATGCAAAGCGGTGAAATGTTTGCTAGCGATGATGAAATTACCGTTTCCCCTCGTTAGTAACTAAGAGATCCGACTACTGTTTTCAGGAGCGTATTCATGGACTATTTGTTGAAGTATCTGTCCACTGCCCCAGTTGTGGCAACGGTTTGGATGGTGATTACAGCCGGCATCTTGATTGAGTTCAATCGTTTCTTTCCGGATCTGTTACTTCACCCGTAACCCGTCTACGGAAAATAACCATTTGCATAAATCACAGTGGGTTTCCCGCTGTGATTTATGTTTTATTTAGATTATCTTTAGCGAACAGGAGCGTATATATCTATGGTTGGTCCTACGTCTCCAGGGGGAAATCCTCAGATTGGCAATTTAGACACCCCCCTCAACTCGTCTCCGCTCACCAAAAGCTTTATCGGTAATCTGCCTGCGTATCGGTCAGGTCTGTCTGCACAACGACGCGGGCTAGAGGTGGGCATGGCCCACGGTTATTTTGTGTATGGTCCCTTCGCACTTCTGGGTCCCCTCAGAGATTCAGATATTCCAGGTTTGGCAGGTTTATTAGGGGCGGTGGGACTCGTGATGATTTTGGCCACTGCGCTATCCCTGTACTCTGCAGCTGGGGTGAATGGTGAGATCGCGAAATCGACAGCTCCCTTTACGCCGCCTGCAGACTTTCAAACGTCCCACGGTTGGCGACAGTTTGCTAACGGCTTCTTAATTGGTGGCCTTGGGGGAGCGATCGTGGCCTATCTGGTGGCATCGTTGGTAGCCATGGTGTTGGGGTAGGGCAATTTGAGGGGGCAACCGAAGGTCATATCATCACCGAGCCTACCCTAGGATTGGACAGGAAAATACACTTGAACTACAATAAAAATGTACTGATCACACCCTATTGTGATGGCTTTCTCTAGCCTGGTGCCTGCCCCTGCTGCCCCACCCTTGATCCCTCCCGCTTGGGAAAGTATTCGCTTTCGTCGCGCCAAAGAAAAGAAAGGCTGGGTTTTGTTGGGGGTGCCGCGACCGGTTTACCCCGTGGTGGCGGTACGCCTATTTGAGCTCAAGGCCAAATTGGTTGATCAGTACGATGCGAATGGCTTCATTTGTTTGTTGTTTGAGGCCCCGCCTACGGTGGCAGCCAAGTTGGCTAGGGTTTTTCCGGCCCCGCCGGGATGTGAAACCCTGAAGATATCCGAAGGGGGCGATCGCATTCTTTCCGGAAAAGCCGCGAAGTCTGCTAAGGCGATCTCCCAACCACTCGACCCCTCTGAGCATCTCGTGGCGGCCTAGTGGATTGCAGTCAGTATTTCTGAGCTTAAAAATAGCCCGTGAGATCGCACGGGCTATTGGCGGTGCTAAGGCTTATCCGGCGAAAAACTGCTGGAGATGGCTGGCCATAGTATCCACCAGAGATCCGGCTGGGGCAGCAGCTTGGGACTCGGCTTCAACTGTCTGAACGACTTCCGCAGGCAAATCTAAAAGCGTCACCAAATTTTGATAAGCCGCAGCTTCAGCATCGTTAATTAAGGTTTCATCAGGGGTGCGGGCACTGGAGCTGATCACCTCATATCCCAGCCGCAACACCAATTCCCGTTCCGTGGGGCTCGTCAGTTGGGGTGTCAACTCCTCTAAAGGAATATTCTGCATCATGTAATCCCGCAATTCCTTATGTAGCGCTACCTTCTGCTGGGAATCACTGGCAAATAAGCCGCTAAAGCGATCTAACATGAGCGCCACCTCTTCCTCGGCTAGGTGGCCATCACTCCAGGCCATAGCCGCCACGATACGCATCAGGGTCATCTGCCGGGGAGAAATCGACGGGGGTGAGGGATGAAGGGACATAGGACAAGGTCCTCCAAGGGAGTACAAAAGCCCCCCATAGGAGAGCCCTGCTTGTGAAGATCACGCTAACACGGCTTTTTGAGGGGGGCGGCCTGCTGTAATCGATCGCTACAGAATCTAGGGAGATCGCAGCAAAAGTTAAGATGTCCTGCTCCGCAAATACCCTGCCGCCATTGCCCCAGCACCTACGCCAGCCCCAGCGTCGATGATGTGCCGAAATCACTAGCGCAAAGATGCCATGGTTTCGCCGCGAGACCCTCGCCAAGGGGGCTAGCCTTGATGATTTGCAGAAGGAAACCTCGACAAAGATGAAAGGAACCCTCTAACGTCCTGAGCCAAAAAGTCTGTAGACGGTGTACCCATTTATTGTTTATAAAAGCCCTTCCGTAGATTCTATGGAAGAGCGTTTATGCCTGTTTGGGCTCTGTTCATTGAAAGCACCGACCTCAATGTCCTTGATCCCCCTAACAAATACGCTTTAATACGGATGGGTTTAGTCTCATTAATCTTTATATTTAAAGATGTGGCAAAGATTTGATCGCAATTTTAAAAGCTAAAAGCTTAGGGAATAGCGGTGATGCTAGTGACCCACTTCCCAGGAATAGGTAGGGTGAAAATGCCTAGAGAACATTGATTTGCCATGGATTTAATGTTTTTTGTTCCGGTGTAACCTGTGAAAATTGCTGAACCCATCCAAACAAAATCGATTGTTGAACAAATTCTTTCGACACGTCGCATTAGTCGTCAAGATCAGCAAACTCTGATGCACTTGTTTTCCCAAAGTAATCTTTCTTCCTCTGACAAGGCGACGATTGATCGAGTCTATGAGGCGTTAAATCAGGGCCTATTACGGGTAATTGACTAGGAGAATCGGCAACGGTTCTGGGTCATGGCAAATACGCCTAGGGCGATTACCATTCCTATCAGCCCACCCGGCTCCGGCACAGTCTTACCTGCTTCTGGCTCATTGGTCTCAGGGCGCAGTGCGATCGCGGCCAGTTCTCCCCGAAAACCTAGACCATCGTTAATGCACTCGGCTAATACATGGGCGACAAATTCCCCCGCAGGCATCACTGAACTATCAACCTTGAAACCATAGGTAAAGTGGCCAGTTTGGCTCAGGGCAGTGCTAAAACCAAAATCTGGGGCAAAGCCGACGGTACTAAAGTCATCGATAAAAGTGACATTCCCCAAAAAGTTGCCTGTGGCAATTTCATTTTGAGGAAGGTTCGTATTGCTCAAATAGGAGCCATCTAGGGGAATGACCCCTAAAGAAGGGGTACCGCCTCCTGTACTAACGGCATTGGCATAGGCTGGGAAGGAGTCAAAACCACCATTGGTCTGGACCACGCTTTTGGTTTCGGTGACCTGGTAAACCCCTAAGGGCACCGTGGAATCATTGGCGGCATCGAAGCGAATCCCATAGACCTGATCAGCTTGAATCGCCTCATCAAAGGTCAAGCCTAAGGCTGGGTCTGAGAAGTTAAAGAACATATCCCCCCAAGCGATGCTGCCCCCCGTCACTGAGGTGTCTGCAAAACCACCGATGGGTAAGTTAGTGTTGAGCCCCACAAATAAGTCATGACCCTGTTGGGCATAGCCAATGCCATACAGTTCAAAGGCTCCCCCGCCAATGACTGGGCCGGTCACCCCATCGGTAAAGCTATCCGCCGTGTAATTGATAGGGGCTGCCGAAGCGGGGCTAATGACCACTAGCAGGAGGGTCGAAACCCCGACGAAGCAATTCCCTAGTCTTTTTCGAAGATGGGAGGAGCGTGTTGAGGTAAATGATTGCAGAATGTGGACCATGGTGGCAACGGGGGTGACAAGACAGACTATGGCGGGTTGGGCAATCGCTGATAGCGGTTGCCGGGGAGTTGAGCCACCAACCCCAGCAACTCTAGCTGGGTGAGGGTGCTGAGTAAATCGCCGATGGGGCATTGCGGCATTTGGGCGGCGATCGCATCTAGGGCCATGGGTTCTATTGGAATGCCCTGCAACACCCTTTGCAGTGGGTCAGAAAGATTGACGGGCACCGTAGGCGGCATAGATTCTGGCGCAGCGGGGGCTGTTTCTGGGGCGTCAACGGGCAATGCTCCCAGAGCCTTGATCAAGGTATCTTCCCCCAGAATCAGTTGTGCCCCTTGTTCCATCAGTTTTAGGCATCCCAAAGATTGGGGGTTATCTAAAGAACCGGGTAAGGCATAGACCTCACGGCCATAGTCATTGGCTAATCGGGCGGTAATCAAGGCCCCAGATTTGACCGGTGCTTCTGTGACGGCGATCGCCCGACTCAGACCGGCAATGATGCGATTGCGACGGGGGAAATGGGTGCGATCGGGAGGCGTCCCTGGGGGGTATTCACTCAGCAATAGGCCCTGCTGGCCAATGGTGCGATGGAGATCCTGGTTTTTGTAGGGATAGACCCGATCCACACCGGTGCCCAAGACCGCAATGGTTTTGCCCCCATGGGCCAGACAGGTCTGATGGGCCTCCCGGTCAATGCCATCTGCCAGTCCCGAAATGATGACAATGCCCGCACGACAGAGACCGGCACTAAGGCGCTGGGTCCAACGTTTGCCGTAGTCAGAGGGGTGACGGGTACCAACAATGCCTACGGCAGGGTAGGTTTGGCAGGCGGCTAATAGGGTTAGATCCCCCTGGTAGTAAAGCACAGGGGGCGGATCGCTAATCTCGAACAGCAGCGCTGGGTAAGCGTCATCAGCGGGGGTGAGTTGCCTAGGAGATGTGGGCACCTCAGCCAAGTTAAGCCTCTGGCGCTGTTGAGCAATTTTGCCCGCCAGCGTGCTGCCAATCCCCTCTACGGCTTGTAACGCCCCAATATCTGCCCGCCAAGCCACCTCTAGATGCTCAAAATGTTGATGCAGCCGCTTGATTAAGACCGGCCCGACCCCCTCAATGTGGCTCCACGCCAGCCAAAATACCCGTTCCTCAATCACCGTCAATGCTATTCCTTAGACGCTTACTGGCAAAGCATTACAGAACTATCAACCCAGCCGATCAGGTGGATGAGGGTTGAGACTGCTGTTGGGCCAGATATACGAACACGCTCTTGTCGCCAATATCTGGGGGAATCGGCTGGATGACCTTTCGCAGGGCAAAAATCGTAAAGGCCACCGCCCACAGCACCAATAATGGTAACTTCCATGCATCGGTACCCAACCCCGCCAAGTGACCCAGCAGTAGCAAGGGCACAAGGGGGGTGAGTAATTTGGTTTCTAGACGGTTAAAGCAAAAGCCTTCCTTGAAGAAAATTCCGGTCAGGGCCGCAAAGGTGAAACCCACTCCCCATAGGGTTTCAGGATGTTGGTACACCGTGAGGGCAAAGGGTTCGGAAAAGCCATGGGCAACTCCCACCGAGGCCATGCCCCCCACCAGCCAAAACCCTTGCAATAGGCGGTGCAGTGGTTTTAGGTAAATGTGGATGGTCGCAAGGCTCACCCCCAAGGCTAGCCAAAAGACCGTATAGAGAGCACTGATGCCCTGGAGTACCCAGGGCATTGGACCGAGCCCTACCAAGCCGAGGGTACCTCCGGCGAAACAGAGGGCCGCGATCGCTAGGCCACTGCGGTAAGCCACCACCCCCCGGCGATCATCCTCGTCAATGGTAAAGGTGCCAAACTGGCCCTGATAAACCTCAGGCTCCATATCCGTGGTAGATGACATATTCCTTTCTACTCCTCATTGACGATGGATTACTTCTATTGCAACATATTCCATCCCAGCCTGAGGGCCGCCTTTGGGGAAAAATTAGTTCTGCCCCGAATCGACCGGCGCAACGGACCAGGCTAAGGGATCGGCGTTACCATTGGGACCCCCATGTTCAACAATGGCCAAAATGCCCTAGGCGCTACTGCCCATGGCTCCTCAAGAGCCTTAACCCAGTCGCAACCTAAACGCCATTCCCCTGGTTCATATCCACCGGTAGCATCACCGTAAAGCAGGTCTGCTTCGAGAGACTGGTCACGCTAATCTCTCCACCGATGTGCCACAACAACTTTTGCACCAGGGCTAATCCCAACCCAGTGCCCCCTTGCTTCCAGGGATCGGCACTGGGAACTCGATAAAACTTATCAAAAATACGGGGCAGCTCATCAGGGGGAATTTCGACCCCACTATTGATCACTTGAAAGCATAATTGTTGAGGTGGCGCTGGACTCACCGCTAAGGTAATGGACTCCCCCGGTGGGGTGTACTTGCACGCATTGTTCAAGAGTTCGGCAAAGACCCGATCCAAACTGGCGGAATCACTTACTAGCTTGGGGAGCGCTGGTTCGACCTGAAAGTCGAGATGCTGCTGGCGACTTTGGGCGCGTTCCCGAAAACCATTAATCAGCTCCGGCAACCAGGTGGTCACATCGATCGGTTGGGCATAGATGGGATGATTGCCGCCATCGAGCCGTTGCAAATCCAACAGATCATTAATCAGACTGATTTCCCGCTCGCACTCTTCCCGCAGCACTTTGTAGTAACGGGCAATGCGGCTGCGCTCGGCTAGGGGCTTTTGAAGTTCTTCATTGAGGTTGAATTCCTGATTGAGGGTCACCCCTAGGAGTTGTAGGGCCACCCGCATACTGGTGACCGGGGTCCGCAGCTCGTGGGAGACAGTGCTCAGAAAATCATCCTTGAGTTGGTTAAGGCGCTCCAGTTCTTTGACTTGTGACTGGGCAGCTTGATACAAGCGGGCCTGACGAATGGCGATCGCACATTGGTTAGCCACCTGCTGCACGAGGCGAATTTCAGGCTCCTGAAAACCATGCTCACTGCCGTTAATCAACCACAGATCCCCGAGGACACCGCGATCGTCCAGAATGGGGCAGGCCAACATGGACACATGCCCCCGCACCGGGTTGGGTTGCTTAGAGCAAAACTGAAAATACTGACCATCAAGCAATTGATGGTAGACCTCGGGAAACGCCTCCATCTGGGCCACCCGTCCTTGATAGGACGGTAGGGACTCGTTGTATTCGTAATAAATCGTCGACGTGCCCTGCTCCAGGTTATATAAGGCGGTATTGGCTCCCTTCGCCCCCAAAGCCTGACTCACCTCCTGGACCGCTGTTTGTAAAATTTGGGTTTCATCCAGGCTATCGCGAACCCGATCGGTAATGCGCTTTAACGTGGCCTCAAACTCTAGGGCCTGCTTGAGCTGTTGGGTCCGTTGTTCAACCTGGCGTTCCAGTTCGGCATTGAGTTGTTGGAGTCGAGTTTGCTGCTGTTTAGCCACCGGACCTTGGGGGGCCGGTTTGAGTGTCGTGACTAAACACGGGGCTGCATCCCGATGATCCAGGCGGGTCATGTGTGCCATGAACCTCTGGTACTGCCCCTTAGCATCGCTCAGCGTGACCTCCTGTTCTCCTGAAATACGGGCCTGTAGAACCTGCTGTCTGGTTTGCTGTAACTCAGCTAGGGCCTCGGGAGCAAAAATGCGATCATTAACGGTGCCGAGCAATGTGGCGGCGGGCTGCCCAAGTAGGATGCAACAGGCTTCGTTCACGTGAATCCAGGCAAAATTGGCGTCTTGCACAAAGATCGGAGCGGCAATGGCGTCGAGGATCACCAAAGCGGACGCTAGCGTCTCCGAAAGGTCCGGCGATAAAGATGGGGACGAGGGCATAAAGCGCTGAGACATACCCAAGATGGAGGTTCAATATTTAAAATCGATGCGATAACTGGCAAACAATCTAAAAAATTAGAAAGTGGTGGCTGGGTTAACTCGCTTGCCCTACAGCTGCCTTCAAAAGGAGCCTTTGCGCAGCGACATGGGTCCCCACGACCAACACTAAAACACGGGCCATGGGTACCTACTCACTATGCCCGCCTGCCAGAACAAACGCGCAGCGCTTTAAACGCCTCGACTCCGCTGCACCTCTGCCCCTGTGACCGACATAAACCGAAAATAATCTGAACTCAACGTGAGCTAGGCTTCATCTGCCCCATGGGCCGTAGCTAAATACCCTCGACTAGCGAAAGGAATCTCTACGACTTCAGCCGTTGTCTCAGCCACGCTAACCGTTAATCCTGCACCCCCTGTTTTGGTGCGCAGGTAACCCAGACCCTTAACGCCCTCGGGGGTTTTTACCACACTGGTCAACATTCCGACTTTATTGCCATCTAGGGTGATGTGGGTGCCGGGGGCGGCCCAATCCCCTAGGGCAAACCCCCACAATTGCTGCTTAACCCCTTGATAGGTATTGAGGCGGGCGATGGTTTCTTGACCGATATAACAGCCCTTATCAAAGGACACCGCTTCCCATAGGGCCGCTTCGAGGGGGTTAATGTCGTTGGTGAGTTCGCTGCCGGGCAGGGGCCGGCCTTGGCTAATGCGCAATTGCTCCCACACCTGTTCTCCCAGGGGGGTGACCCCTGTCTCCATCAAGTATTGCCAGAGTGGTGCTGCCGAGTCTCTGGAGACAATCAGAGTACAGCCCGGTGTGGTTAGGCCACTGCCGATCGCAACTTGCACATCTATACCATCTGCAATCGTGACTTTGGCGTGACTACCCTGGGGCGCATGCCAAAGGGCATCTAGTCCCAACTGCTGAAGCAATGAGCCACTCTTGGGGCCTAACAGGGTAAAGACAGCGGTAGTAGCAGTTTCATCTGCCAGGGCAACTTGATCGGCGAAAAAAATGTAGCGATCCATCCAATCGATCAAGACCTGGGCTTGGCCAGGGGACACTAGCAGCAGCACCGACTCAGGCTCGATATAGGCGGTCACCAGGTCAAGGGTGCGGGCGGTGGAATTAACAAAGACGGTGTCACACCCCTGACCGGGAAGGCATTGCTCTAGTTGGTTCGTGGTTTGGTTGTGCAAAAAGCGCAGGCGGTCGGCTCCGGAGACTCGAACGCGCCCCCAATGGGAGCGATCGCACAGTGCCACCCCAGTTTCCACCGCTTGCAGCGCCGCCTCATCATTGCCAAAGCTGAGGGGGACCGTGTCTTTGCCAAAGGTGGCCCCGGCCATCTCTTGTTGGGCCTGAAGGCTACTGTCCATAATACTTAATTGCCCCTGTGCTCAAACTCCACCCCCGATCCTGAAGCCCAGTTCTAGAAAGGGTTATCCAGCGGAATAACAACATTTCTCAGTATAGGGGGCGTTCAGGATCAGGGTCTTTACCAGTTTTAACTGGGCTATGGTCGCCGCCCCCAGTTAGCGCTTAAGCGCGCTGGGCTGTTAACGGGGGATAGAAGTAGATAGGAACTCAATCCAGGCAAGTTGGATTTTCTGAACCCATTGCCAAAGCCAATTGCCCCCTCCTAACAAAACATCTTCGAGGAAGCGCATAACGCGATCAAGCCCTGCGCCCATTGCCCTGAGAGGATGTTCCACGTAGCCGATAAACGTAACCTTCGCCTCTATTAGGGTGGTTTTTAGGGGCGACTGAGCCATCGGAACTGGTGCCATGGGTCGATGCCAGTCATCCCAATGGGCTTCCGCCTGTGCATTTAGCAACAGGCCACTCGGGGAGGAGGATAGGGCAGATTCTACCATTACCCCCATCACCGGAGAGGGTAGAGTCGGTTGAGATACAGATGGGCACAAAGCCACAACCGATGAAGACGGGAAAACCCTGGGGCGATCGCTTCTTAACCAAGGGGTAATAACTTTGAACCCCCGCCCAAGTAACCGCAGTACAGTGCGAACCAGGCGACCCATCCCTGGCAATACCACCATAGAAAAGGACGCGGCAGGTAACCCTCGCAAAGCGTGATCCTGGCTGATGACCCACTGCCCATAGGATGGTGAAAAACGACCCAATTGTTGCTCAGGTCCAAAAAAGTGCGCAACGGCAGCTTGAATCCATCCCCAGATATCTCCAGGGATCGAAGCATAGCCTTCCCTTGGGGTAGCCATCGAACTCCCTTGCACCCTCTGAATCTCTGGCTTCCCGTGCGCCTGCGATGGAGGTAAATGTGCCGCTTTGAGGGCAGAGCGCCAATGAGAACCGTGACAATTGATAGACACCAAGGTCCCCTGAACTACAGGGGGAATGGCCCGAGCCCATTTTCTAACTAAATCAAGCGGCCTTAAAACAAAGGCGGGCTTAGCAGCAAAGGTCGGCAACGGTGTGACAGCTTCTAGGCGACCGACTATTCGCTTTTGCTGCTGTTGCCGCCATTTACCCAACCCCTGGAGAGCACAAGACAACCGGTTTAGTAAAGGTGCGGGGGATCTTGCCCGAGAATAATTGAGCGATTTCCCTAAAGCTCTTAACCACAGCCCGATCCTTTTATGGGGTTGAGGGGACTGTGGTTTCTCACCATGGAGGCCAGTCTGCTGGCGTTGTGCTAATGCCCTGTCTAGGGACTGCCTCATCCGCATCAGGGAATATAGCAGTGCCTCAATGGTCCAAGTGGTCTTCAGTCGAGCCCGTCGCCACATCTGCCCAGCTTGGTTGTGCCAACGTTGGGTTCGGCGAACCACAAATGTTAGTAGGCGACTCTGAAAGGGCATCAGCTTAAGGCCCCATTAGGCTATCAATGACCCATTATCTCTCGACTCGGGGACAAACTTAAAACGAGATATCGTTCTAAGGAGCGGAGGTGGCGTTGCCCAACCGACAATCAGCAGCCTAATCCTTCTACCATTTGAGCAGGTTGAACTGCTCCATATCAACCGTGTCGCGGTTGCGGTAAATAGACAGGACAATCGCCAAACCGACCGCCGCCTCTGCTGCGGCAATAGTAATGACAAATACCGCAAACACCTGACCCCTAGCGGTGGCCGGGTCTAGGTAGTTAGAGAAGGCCATGAGGTTCAAGTTGACTGCATTCAGCATTAACTCAATGGACATCAATACTCGAATCACATTACGGCTAGTCACTAACCCATAGATGCCAATGCAAAACAGCGCCGCAGCTAATAACAGGAAATATTCCAGTTGAATCATGATCGTATCGTTAAGGTGGAATCCCTAGAAGTGGGTTCAGTCAATGTCGGATTTGCCGACAGGGACCAGATCCCGAGGCCGTTCTGGCAGGGTGAGTGCGTCAGAAACGGATGCCTCAGCGGGCTCATCAGGAATATATTCCCGACGGGCCAAAATAATTGCCCCGACCAATGCCATCAGCAGCAGGACCGAAGCTAGCTCAAACGGCAGTAGAAAGTCGCTAAATAGGTGGATGCCAATTAAAACGGTGGCCCCATCACCCGCAGGCACGTCTGAAGAGAGTGCCCAAGGGGTGCCTAGAACCATTGTGGTGAGCAAGGCAAACAAACCCACACAAACGGCACCCGTGGCCACCTTGCCAATCCAGGCCCTAGCAATGGGTTTAAAGTCCTCTTGCTTATTGACCAGCATGATTCCAAACAGAATCAGGACATTGACTGCTCCCACGTATACCAAGACTTGGGCAGCAGCAACGAAACCTGCATTTAGCAGTAGATATAGGCCAGCGATGCTAATGAACACGCCCCCCAGCAAAAAGGCGGAATAGACAATGTTGGACAATAAAACTACCCCTAGGGCCGTGCCAATCATCATCGCCGCCAACAGGCCAAAGGAAACCAGTTGAACCCCTTCTGCAAGCGTCACGCGGTGCTTCCTCGTTTACAGCAGTATCCAGACAACACTATAGGATGCCTGGGTTTAAAAAACAGCTTAGTCTTGAGCCCCATCCCCTTCGGAGGGTTGGGTTTCCGCCAAGATTTCGTGGGGCAGTTTTCCGGCCCGACGAGACCCCGCAGGTAGGTCATGGGGATCCATCACCCCTTTGGGTAGATAAGCGAGCTCCCGTAGGGGGGTCACCATCGGATCTTGGGTGACCTTATAGGGCAGGCGACCCATGGCCACGCTGTCGTAATTGAGTTCGTGGCGATCATAGGCCGCTAACTCATATTCTTCAGTCATGGAGAGGCAATTCGTGGGGCAGTATTCTACACAGTTGCCGCAGAAAATGCAGACACCAAAATCGATGCTGTAGTGCTTCAGATTCTTTTTCTTAGTGCCCTTATCAAACTCCCAATCCACTACTGGCAGATTGATGGGGCAGACTCGAACGCAGACCTCACAAGCAATACATTTATCAAACTCAAAGTGAATCCGACCCCGATAACGCTCTGAGAGGATCAGCTTTTCATAGGGGTACTGCACCGTGATGGGGCGACGACTCATATGGTCAAAGGTGACCGAAAGACCTTGACCAATGTATTTTGCCGCCTGTACGCTTTCGCGGGCGTAGTCGCCTACTTGCTTCAAAAAATTCAGCATGATTGATCTCCGCAGCACATGACAATAAGCAAGGGCAATCGCAAGTTTTCTTCAGCCTTTAGTCTCGCTGGTTCAGCCCCCAAAGGCGATTGGAAACGCAATTTTCAGTCCAGCGGTCACCAATAGGTTCACTAGGGAGATGGGCAGCAAAAACTTCCAACCCAGATCCAATAATTGGTCGATACGCACCCGAGGTACAGTCCATCGCAGCAGCACGGCTAAGAACACCAATAGATAGGCTTTGATGACAGTCATCATGATGCCAATGCTGGCGGTGACGACCTGAAGCCATGGCGTCGTGTCGCTAATGCCGAGAAGACTGGCTAACCAATCTACCGAGATGGGGAATTCCCAGCCACCCAGATACAGAATCGAAAAAATCAGGGCGGAGAGCACGAGGTTGACGTAGGAACCCACGTAGAACAAGCCAAACTTCATACCGGTGTATTCAGTTTGATAACCCGCCACCAATTCTTCTTCAGCTTCTGGGAGGTCAAACGGGAGGCGCTCGCATTCCGCGAGGGCCGAGATCCAAAAGATCAAGAATCCCACCGGTTGTCGCCAAATGTTCCAGCCCAGAATCCCATAGCCTGATTGTTGTTGAACGATGTCAACGGTACTGAGGCTATTAGACATCATTACAATGGCTAACACTGAGAGGGCGAGGGGAATCTCGTAGCTAATCGACTGAGCCGCTGCCCTTAATCCCCCGAGCAAAGAGTATTTGTTGTTTGACGAATACCCAGACATCAACAGACCAATGGGGGTGACGCTGGACATGGCAATCCAGAGAAATATGCCGATACCCAAGTCCGTAATCACCATGTGCTGACCAAAGGGAACGATCAGCAGGGAGAAAAATACTGGGATAACGACGATGGCTGGTCCCAATGTAAATAGGATGCTGTCGGCTTGAGCCGGAACAATATCTTCTTTGAAAAGCAGCTTGACACCATCAGCAGCAGCCTGCAGGGTCCCCAGGGGACCGGCGTACTCAGGGCCAATGCGCTGTTGAGCTGCAGCGGAAATCTTACGCTCTAGCCAAACCGTCACAAAGATACTGACGGTGGCTGAAATCAACATGAGCGTCATGGGCAGGGGCAACCATAGGGTCTTTGCTAACCCAGTGGGGAGGCCCAACTGCACCAATAGCTGGATGAAACTGTCCTGAAGGTCAATGCCTTGACTCATGCAAAAGCCCCTATCTCTCTGGCTAACGACGCTGCATTCCGCGACCAGCATCTAGTATATCGTCGGGATGGTAAGGGACTCGGGAATTCTCCCCAAAGGAATGGTAATTTCTTGCATAGATTTTAGGATGGTGGACCTCCATCTGACGAAATACGAGACCTGCCAAACTTCCAGAATCTCTCTATACCGGCTTTGCGCAGAACTTCTAGCATGGGAGAGTAGTGATCGCCTTTTGCACCCAGCTATGGCTACTAAACAACAGTTTTCCAGTTTTGCCGATTTGCTTGCCGGTAGTGAACAACCCGTCTTGGTGGATTTTTATGCCACTTGGTGCGGCCCCTGTCAGATGATGGTCCCGATTTTGGAGCAGGTGAACGGCCAGCTCAAGGGGCAACTGAAGGTGGTCAAAATTGACAGCGATCGCTATCCTCAACTGGCTTCTCAGTATCAGATCCAGGCGCTACCGACCCTAGTCTTGTTCAAGCAAGGACAACCGGTGGATCGCATTGAAGGGGTACTGACCGCTGATCAGCTTGTGAAGCGGTTACAGTCACAGCTTTAATTCCACAAACGTGGTGATGTGGGGTTGCGAGGTGAAACGCGAATGGGTCCCATTTCTGGACGTCGTTGTTTAGGGCGTAATTTAGGGATAAGTCTGCTATTACTGTGGGGCCTCTGGTTATGGCTAGGGGCGAACCCAGCGCCTAAGCTACACTCCTTTTCTGTAGCGTTAACCCCCTCTCAAGCTTTAATCGGTCGCCTCTATCTGCCCCCGACCCAAACCGCCCCATTCCCGGCGCTACTCCTGTGCCATGGCGTGAATTCCAGTAAGGATACCCTTGCCCCCCTGGCCCAATCCCTCGCCCGTCGAGGGATTGCAGCGGTTGTGTTTGATTTTGGCGGGTATGGCCAGTCTTACCCGCGCCCAAATGATCAGGTGGCTAACTTGCAAGATGCAACTGCCGTCTTGGTCTGGATGCAGCAGCAGCCCCAATTGGACCCGCAACATCTGGGAATTGGGGGGCACTCCATGGGGGGCATCACTGCTTTGGAATTGGCCAAAAGCAATCCTGCCCTGAAAACGACAATTGTGCTCAGTATTGCTGGGCCTGCTACCCCCACTTCCCCCGCTAATCTCTGGTTGGGGAGCGGTGTCTATGAAGAACTGAATCCTGTGGGCGATATCCAGGCGCTGTTTGCCTCGGCGGTGGCTGGAGATGTTCGCCCCTCGGAGACCGTGGGAGATTTTGCCGAAGGGACCGCCCGACGGCTCTTTTTTTCTACCACTGTTGATCACGCCTTAGCCCCCTTTGATGCTGCGCTGACCCAGGAGATTATTGCCTGGTCCGAGCAGTCTTTTGGTCTCCCGGTCAGTAATCTACCCATCAAAGGGCAGAGTCAAATCATGGGCATGGTGATGGCGACGGGGAGTGGGATCGCACTGGCAATTGCTGTCTACACCACCCTATGGCGATGGGGTGGGCGATGGGGGGTTGGCATCTGGGGTCTGGCCATGGTGGTGCTGTTGTGGTTGCCCGGAGCGGGGGGCGCAGGCTGGACTATGGCTGGGTTGATCGCCCTAATGGTTGGCAACTATAGCAATTTGGGCAAGGATAGAACTGACGCCATACGGGTGCTTTTATATGGGGTGATGGTGTATGGGACACTGCTATTCGCGATCGCGGTGAATGCAGTTGTGACGGGTTCCCTCTTGGCAATGCCCCAAGCGATTTGGGGTTTACCCATGTTGGCCAAAACCCTGTGCTTTGGCCTGCTCTATGATCGCTTCCATCTGCTGCGTTATGGCCTCGACTCCATGGGGGGCAATCTGCTGGCGGTGGGCTTGGTTGCGATCGAAGTCCTTAAACCGGGCTGTGTTTTGAATGGTTTGGGCATCCTTGCGGCTCGATTCGTTGGCGCAATACGGCAACCTATTTCTTGGCGATGGCAGCAGGTTTCTAGGCGCACCCTACTCCTGATCCCGGTGTTGCTGGTCATTTTAGGCAGTATTGTGTGGCGACAGCAGCAGGCTGGCCTATTGACCTGGGAAGCTGGTATTTTTGCCCTGAGGCTGATGAGTGTTTTTTGTTTGTTGCCAGGGGTGATGGGGATTTTGATTGCCCGCTCCCACGGTTTCCAAAAGCTTGAAAACCGCTTGATCAAGACACTTCTAAAGACTGACACCGTTTCTCCCTAAGGTTAGCGATCAGCATCTCCCTCAGGACGCTCTACTCCCCATAGCAATATCTCCCGGCAATAAAAATATTGCCGGGAGATATTTAGGGAATCATGATTAGATCGAAACCATGGGTTGGCAACATTCGGTAATGCTGCGCCTTCAGACCCATACGGGTCTGTGCCGATGCCTAAGCGGTTTTAGATCGCTTTTGGGGCCGTGCTGATCCGGCTGAGGTGGGACGCCTTCCGTCCGATCCCTCGGACCGAGAAGAACGGCGGGTAGGGGGGGCCGCGTTACTACGGCGTCCATTAAAGCGACCTTGACCATTGCCACCACCTCGGCGACCACCACCCCGGCGTGGCCGAGATGAGCGAGTTGGCATGGGGGTTTCGGGCTCATAGCCAGACACCACAGTTTTCTCAATTTCCCGATTGAGTAGACGCTCAATGTTTTTCAGCATGTAATACTCATCGGCAGAAACGAGGGAGATGGCATCTCCTTCATTACCGGCTCGGCCTGTGCGACCGATGCGATGCACGTAGTCCTCAGGGACATTGGGCAGCTCGAAGTTGACCACATGGGGCAGGGTATCAATGTCGAGTCCCCGAGCGGCTACATCCGTAGCCACCAATACCCGTACTGACCCCCGCTTGAAGTCAGAGAGGGCTCGAGTTCGGGCAGCTTGACTCTTATTGCCGTGGATTGCTGTGGTTTTGAGGCCGTCTTGGGCCAGTTGTCGAGCCAGACGATCTGCACCATGCTTGGTGCGGGTAAAGACCAGCACCTGTTGCCAATTACCATCACCAATGATGAAGGATAAAAGGTCCCGTTTACGGTGCTGATCGACCGGGTGTACCAGCTGATTGACGTTTTCGGCAGCGGTGTTGCGGGCGGCTACTTCTACTAATGCAGGCTGATTTAGCAGTTCATCGGCTAAACGCTTGATCTGATTAGAGAAGGTGGCTGAAAACATCACCGTTTGCCGGGTGTCAGGCATCAGGGCCAAAATCTTGCGAATGTCGTGGATAAAGCCCATGTCCAGCATGCGATCGGCTTCATCCAGCACCACCATATCTACGGTGGAAAGGTCTACCGTTCTCTGGTTAACGTGGTCAAGCAGTCGCCCTGGGGTTGCCACTAGCACATCCACGCCCCGTCGCAATTTCTGAATTTGGGGCTGAATTCGCACCCCACCAAAAACAGCGACTTGCCGAAGCAACATGTATTTGCCGTAGGTGCTAACGCTATCGGACACCTGAGCGGCTAACTCACGGGTCGGGGTTAAGACTAAAGCCCGAACGGGACGGCGGCCTTTGAGACGCTCTGTGCTCAAGCGATGCAACATAGGCAGCACGAATCCAGCTGTCTTGCCCGTACCCGTCTGGGCACTGGCCATTAAGTCTTTACCTTGCAAAAGCAGGGGAATAGCTTGCTGCTGAACGGGTGTCGGTTCGCTATATCCTTGATCGGTAACAGCACGAAGCAGGTCTGCAGAGAGACCGAGTTCATCGAAATTCATTAAGCCGTAGCTCCTAGAAGTGCCCCTATCCCAAAGCAGTTGCTCGGGCCCAGTCTAAGAGCATAAATTTTGT
>CAYGVA010000011.1:0-43022 GCA_964353225.1 uncultured Leptolyngbya sp. | reverse complement strand
CCTCAGCCCCACCCCTGGCGATCAGGCCATGTGTTTCAAAGTCCCGGTGCCCATCTCACCTATCGGGTCAGTGGTGCCTGTTGTCGCCTGTTTGATCGCGAACAGCTTCCCTGGCCCTGCTGCCGTTTGCAGTGGCGAACGAAGGAGCCAAGCTGGCGACGCATTGGCAAACGGTTTGTCCCCGATTTAGCCACACGCCGTTATCCCTCCTATGCCGTCGAGATTTTAGGGCAGGGATACCGCACCACCCCCTTTGTTACCACCCTATACACGGCCCAGCTCACCCCCGAGCTACAAAACTGGTGGTATGCCAAACGCTTATCTATGGACGCAACCAATACCGTTCAGGCAGACGAGGCGCTGCCCCAAACTCAGGTTCCTTAAGCGGCTACTCCACGCACTGATAGCGATAGTCGCCGTAGGGCAACAGGGCTCCGCACAAAATTGCATCGCTAAAGTCAGCACTGGTAAAGACCACATCACCCATGTCGGCCCCAGCCATTGAGGCGCGAATAAAGATAGTGCCTTCCATGTAGGCTTCACCAAAGACGGTATTGAAAAGTTTGGCTTCGGTAAAGTCAGCGCGGGTGAGATTGGCACGATTGAGTTCAGCAGAGTTGAGAATCGCCCCTTGCAGATTCGTTTCACCGAGGTAGGCATAACTCAAGTCAGCTCGGCTCAGCGTTGCCCCGCTCAAATCCGCTTGGAAAAAATTGACATCGGATAGGTTCGCACCTGAGAGGTCGACTCCCGCTAGGTTATAGCGTCGCAAATCAGCCCCCGCCAGGTCGCACCCAACGCAGCTGCGATCCTGCACGAGTCGTTGCAGGCTATCGGCCTCGACAGCATGGCCAACCTGGGGACTGACCCAACTTAGGCCAACGCCCAATAGCGCCACCAATCCAATCTGATAACGCTGAGGTGTTAGATCGCCCATGATCCCTATCCCTAAAAAAAATGATATCTATCTCGTCGTTTTGACTTCATATTTCCCATCTTGTCAAAGGAAACAGCGGTTCGCCAGGTCAACCCCACCTAGCGAGACGAAACCGCAATGATTCATCAGCAATGCTAGAGACAGGGGTGCAATTGGACAATCCCTAAAGGGGCTGCGATCGCACCACCAACTAATTAGGGAACTGTTAAAGTAAAGGCGAATCTTAACAATTTGAAATATTTACCCGTTTCTATGCAATATGCCCACCCCCAGTTGGCCTCAAAGGTGCCTATGGTACCGGCAAATGTGACGCCTATCCCACCCGGCTCAATTGTTTTCTGTGACTTCGATGGCCCCATCGCCGATGTCTCAGATCGCTACTACAGCACTTACCAGCAGGCATTGACGGCCACCTCAGCGGCCTACCAGCCCCACGCGGCCAACGGCTTGCCGATTAGATTGCTGACGAAAACGCAATTCTGGCAGATGAAACAAACCCGGGTGCCAGACCCAGTGATTGCCGATTGGTCCGGCTTAGGAGGAGAACAGGTCGATTACTTTCTGGGCCAAGTTGAGGGCCTAGTCAATCAAACCCATTTACTGCACCAGGATCGCCTCCAGCCTGGGGCCAGGGATGCCTTGTTGGGGTTTCAATCCCAGGGTATTCGGCTGGTGATCGTGACCCTTCGCCATACGGCTCAGGTTCTGCAATTTCTCTATGACCATGATGTGGCCA
Source organism: uncultured Leptolyngbya sp. (assembly GCA_964353225.1). Taxonomy (GTDB): domain Bacteria; phylum Cyanobacteriota; class Cyanobacteriia; order Phormidesmidales; family Phormidesmidaceae; genus PCC-6406. The sequence continues at coordinate 41,349 of CAYGVA010000011.1, read as the reverse complement.
CGACCATTAGCCAAATCTACGGGGCTACCGAGGTCAATACGGCTTATCCCAACCGGATTGAGCATAAAATTGCCAGCCTGAAAGCCGCGATCGCCGATCAGACTCGATTGGGCTTCTCGACCCAGACCGCTTGGATGATTGGGGATACGGAAGCAGATATCTGTGCAGGCCAAACCGCCGGACTCTCTACCCTGGGCCTAACCTGCGGCATCCGTTCTCGGCAGCACCTGGCTGCCCATGCCCCAACAATCCTTGCGGACAATCTACAGCGGGCAGCACAGTTGCTGCTGGCATAAACGACGCCAGAAAACCCGTAATGCCAGCGCCTACGCCAAAATCGGGCAAACCCTTTAATTAACGGGTGGCGCGGTCTTCTGCTCGAAATAGGCCCACCATCGGTTCAGCGGATAGTACAAAATGGGTGCCCAGAGGCTGCTTAGGATGGCTGAACTCAGTACGATGCGCTGGTGTTGCTGCCAAATGGCTGTGATGGCAGGATATAGCGACTGTGGCTGCAATAGTTTGTGGAGGGTCACTTGACAGGCCATGGAGGTTTGGGCGAGTACCACCATCCCAAAGACAATTAGGGCTACCGATACAAAGTCTTCTTGGATAAATCGCTGCTTTTGAATGCGGGCAGTGAGAATGCCCACGGTCATTAACCCGATCGTATGGGTGGGATAAGGGCTGGTCATGGCATCTTGGAGCAAACCTAGGGTAAACCCGGCGATCGCCCCTTCCCACTGGGTCCGCTTTAGGCTCCAGGTCACAACCCACACCAATAGCCAGCTGGGCGTCACCCCCAACAGCTCCATGCCGGGTGGGCGGGCCGGTAACATTAGCAAGCAAAGCAATACCGAGCCGACAATGACCCCCACATTTATCCAGCGATAACGGGCCATGCCAAACCGAGTCTTCGGGCTAGAGAGGGTCATGGGGTCTCCGTTTCAGGTAGACCTAGCGTTTCTGAAGGGGAGTCAGGTTCTGCCGGAGCCGCATCAGGGGGCACAAAGGGGATCACCTCGACCCATTCCAAAATATTTAGCGGGGCGGTTAGCTCTAGCGTGACCTCCGGAGCTGGGCTGTTGTTCAGATCAAGCTCAACAACGCGACCAATTGCCATACCCTGGGGAAAAAGTTGGCTGTAGGCAGACGTAACAATTACATCTCCCACTTTAACCTCCGGCATCTTGTCAAAAAATTCCATGACCAACTGTTGCCCCGATTGCCCGCGCACATAGCCTGTGGCTCGACTACGGCTCACCCGTGCCCCCACCCGACTGGTGGTGTCACTAATCAACAGCACCCGGCTGCTGGATGGAGACACCGAGATAATGCGTCCAACTAATCCCCCTGGGCCCGCAACGATATCGCCAATTTGAATGCCATCATTGCTGCCACGACTCAGGACCAGTTGCTGCCACCAGTCCCCGGCACTACGACCAATTACCGCCGCCGACACCCCTTTTTGAGCCGTTTCTGGGGTGGCCGCGACCGCTTCCCGCAAGGTCCGATTTTGAACTTCCAATTCAATCACACGCTGGCGCAGCTCCTGGATCGAGCTAGCCTCTAAAAGTTCAGCGCGTGACGGGCCTGGTTGCAAGGGGAGCGTAATCCATCGGTACATCTCGTAAATCGGGGCTGCATTCAGCCGATGGATGCTCCAAGCAGATGCCAAGGCTAACGCAATTAAGCTAGCCCTTAAGGCATATCGACTCCACCATTGGCGTAGTGCAAACATGGCATTCTATCCCGTGGTCTACAGCCCTGAGCTACCGCTAAAGACTCGGCCCATTTGGCTAAAGTTTTCTAGAACTCGACCCGTACCCAACACAACACAACTGAGGGGATCCGCCGCAACATGAACCACAATACCGGTCTCATGGCTCAAGAGAGTGTCCAGACCTTGAAGCAGCGCACCTCCCCCGGCCAACATAATGCCGCGATCAATGATGTCAGCCGCCAATTCAGGCGGGGTCCGCTCCAGGGTGCGTTTGACCGCTTCCACAATCACCGCTAGCGGCTCACCCATACTTTCACGGATTTCGCCCGCTTTGACCGTGACGGTACGGGGTAGTCCAGACAGTAAATGTAGACCCCGCACGTCCATCATCGTTTCACCATCTTCAGGACTGGGGTAGGCAGAGCCAACCTTAATCTTGATTTCTTCCGAGGTGCGCTCACCAATGACGAGGTTGTGCACCTTCTTCATGTACTGCGAGATTGACTCACTGAGTTCATCGCCAGCGACCCGAACCGATTCACTGAGCACTGTCCCTTGGAGACTGAGTACTGCAACTTCCGTTGTGCCGCCACCAATATCAATCACCATGTTGCCCGTCGGCTCTGCCACTGGCAGCCCTGCGCCGATCGCGGCAGCCACAGGCTCGTCTATCAGGTACACCGTACGTGCACCCGCCTGTTGAGCGGCATCCATAACTGCTCTGCGTTCAACCCCAGTCACACCACTGGGAATCCCAATCACAATCCTGGGAGATATTAACGTACGCCCCTCATGCACTTGCCGAATAAAGTGCTTCAGCATCAGTTCGGCGGTGTCAAAATCTGCAATCACACCATCCCGCAGAGGTCGCAGTGCCACCACATTACCTGGGGTTCTCCCCAGCATGCGCTTAGCCTCTTCACCGACGGCCAGAGGCTTCTTTTGAATTTGGTCAATGGCCACCACAGAAGGCTCTTGCAGCACAACCCCCTTCCCTGAAACGTAAACCAGGGTGTTAGCAGTACCAAGGTCGATACCCATGTCTCGAGAAAAGCGATCAAAAAGACCCACGAGCCTATAAGCCCCCAAACATGCGAAGTTAAATCACAATAACAGGTTTACTCAATCGGGTTTTGCCTCAAGTGGTCATGCCACAACTCAGTTGCACTGATAAAAACGCAATTTACCCTTTGAAAGAGTTGATTGATTATTGATTTAATGTAAACTAACGTGGATTTTATTACGTTTTGCATCCATGCGTCTAGGTGGCCAGTCAGTGAAAACAGGAAAACGACTGATGCATCCAACGTTTTCTGACTGTCTCCCTGCCCATGTCAACATCATTCCCAGTTAATGGTGTATACCGGCCTTATGGCTGGGCATCGTCAGCTTTAACCCTTTACGGGCGTGACTATGATAGCTCCGGAGCGGTTAAGAATCCGCTACCCCTTGTAGAATAGCTGACGGGATTATTGACCAAATACATTTCTCACTACTTATGAGCATCAATACAGTGACACTGGTCGGTCGAGCCGGACGAGATCCAGACGTCCGCTACTTTGAGTCTGGAAGTGTCGTCTGTAAATTTTCCCTGGCTGTGAATCGCCGCAGCCGCAACAATGAGCAGCCTGACTGGTTCAATGTGGAAATGTGGGGACGCACGGCAGAAATCGCCGCCAATTATGTTCGGAAGGGCAGTTTGATTGGCGTGACGGGGGCACTCAAGCTGGATCAGTGGAACGATCGCGCCACCGGAGCCCTGAGAACCTCCCCCGTGATTCGGGTCGATCGCCTAGAGCTATTGGGCTCCAAACGCGATAATGATGCCCCCATGGGCAATAACTATGCCGACGATGAATTTTAGGCAGCGGCTAAGACCTAGTCAACTTCGGTCGTAAAGGGCAACCGGGTATAAGCCCCACGGGGGTCGTTTAATGTCTCTAGGTGGGCCAGTGATGTTTGGAGGGCAGACCATTCAGCTAACAGGGGACTGGAAGAACCTTGTAGTCGACTACTGACCTCTCCAAACAAGCTTGCAATAATTTGCTCTTCGAAGCTCAGGGGTTGGGGATATTCCTCCACGGACCAAGACCCAAGCTCGGCTTGCTCAGCGGCATGGTCTATCGCGGCCATCAGTCCCCCTAGTTCATCGACCAATCCTTGGGTTTGGGCCGCTTGGCCCGACCAGACTCGACCTTGGGCCACGTTTTCCACGCTGGCTCTAGGGAGGTTACGGCCCTCAGCGACAAGGGTGATAAAGCGATCGTAAAGCTCATCCACCACCGTCTGCTGCAGGGCTAACTCCGCTGGGCTTTGGGGGCGGGCAACGGTGTCAATATCCGCAAACCGAGCAGTTTTGACCACATCCCAAGTGATGCCATTCCGGTTGGCAATGGTTTCGAAGTTAAGCAGCAGACCAAAAACGCCGATGGAGCCCGTAATCGTGTTGGGAGAGGCATAAATGCGACTGCCTTCAGCGGCAATCATGTAGCCCCCGGAGGCGGCGAGGTCGCCCATGGAAATCACAACTGGTTTCTCTGCCTGTAGCCGCCGGACGGCATCGGCAATCACCTCGGAGGCACTGGCACCGCCACCGGGGCTATCGATTCTTAGGACCACTGATTTAACGGCATCATCTAACCGCAAATCTCGTAAGGTGCGAGATAGGCTATCGGAGCCAATCACCCCTTCTCCCCCCTCCCCAAAAACAATTTCGCCTTCGGCATAGACGATCGCCACAATGTCTTCTGCCTCTGTACCCTCGGCACGAATTAAAGTGCTGTAGGACACCAGATCCACAGACGGAATATCTTCCCCTACGGAGGCTTCTGCACCCGTCAGATCCTGCAATTCTGCGAGCACATCTTCGTAGTACGCCACCTGATCGACTAAACCGGCCGCCTGGGCTTCCTCGGGCAATAAAATGCCGCCAGCATCGGCAATTTGCTGCAGCTTGCTTGGGGAGGAGTCCCGGCTACTATCGACGGCGGTCAAAAACACCTGCCATAAATCGGCTAGCAGGGCCTCGGTTTGCTCCTGCTCCTCTGGACTACTGCTAGTGCGCACAAAGGGTTCGATCGCTGATTTATAGCGTCCAGCCCTTAAGACTTGTACCCCAATCCCATATTTCTCCAAGGCTCCGGCCAGAAACTGGGTTTCTGAGCGAAATCCGTTGAATTCGAGCAGGCCGGAGGCATCCAAGATGACCTTGTCGGCGATGGAGGTCAAGTAATAGTCGCGCTCAGCCCAACCCACCTCATAGGCAAAAATAGGTTTGCCAGCGTCTTTAAACGTTTCGAGTGCTTGCCGTAGCTCCCCCAGGGTCGCTAAGCCATTGGCGGAGTTGCCGTATAAAAAGATGCCCACGATCTTTTCATCGTCTGCGGCATGTTCAATGGCCCGGAGGGCCTGATAAATCGAAATGGCCTCATTGCTACTGCCGGAGAGCGTTTCCTCTAGGACGACGCTGGCCCCAGACGGGGGAACCGCATCACGGATGGTGGTGGAGAGATCAATTACTAAAACCGAATCAGGGTCTAGGCTGGGTTCGCTTTCGCTCGTCGTCGTGGCCAGAAACACCATCACTAGGCCACCCGCCCCAATGCCCAGGAGTGCGACAAACACCAACAAACCGATAATGGTGCCAATGGCACTCGCTGCCATCCATTTCAGGAACTTGCCCATGCCCTTACCTTATTGATATTGATTGGGGATTCAACGCCGTCTCTATGGTAGTCGCTGTAGGATTTGGTCGTCTTGCAACGCCGAGAGGGTGGCACTCCCGGTGCAAAACAGCACCGTGGCCAGTTCTTCCTGCAGTAATTCGACTAAGGTTTTGACCGCGTCTAAGGAGTCGTTAGCGGCCTTTAAAAACGGATAGGCCAGCCCCGCCATGTTCGCCCCCAAGGCAAGGGCCTTGGCTATATCTAAGCCATTGCGGAGTCCCCCAGAGGCAATCAAAGGGACATCGGGTGCCACCGATCGCACCGCTTTAATGCAGTCGGCGGTGGGGAGTCCCCAATCGGCAAAGGTTTGGCCGAGGCGACGCTGGCGCACATCCTGGGCGCGACCGCCTTCCACCTTGGCCCATGAGGTGCCTCCGGCCCCGGCTACATCAATGGCGGTGACCCCCACGTCGATCAAGCGCTGCGCCATTGGGGCAGAAATACCGTTGCCCACTTCTTTGACAATCACGGGTACGGGCAGGCGATCGCACAGGTGTTCAATTTTGGCTAAGAGGCCCGAAAAGTTGATGTCGCCACTGGTCTGGACACTTTCCTGCAGCGGATTGAGGTGCAAAATCAGAGCGTCGGCAGCAAGGCTGTCGATGACCCGTTGGCATTCAGCTAAGCCATAGCCGTAGTTGAGTTGGACCGCACCCAGGTTGGCGAACAGCAAGCAGTCGGGGGCGTACTGGCGCATCGCAAAGGTCCTCATCACCTTGGGGTGCTCGACGGCCACCCGTTGAGAGCCCACCCCCATGGCTAGGCCATAGTGCTGGGCTACCTGGGCTAATCGCGTATTAATCACTTGAGCCTGCTCAGTGCCCCCGGTCATCGAAGAAATCAGTAGGGGCAGTCCGAGCCGTTTACCTAGAAACGTACTGGTAAGGTCAATCTCTGCTCGATTAATCTCGGGGAGACAGCAATGGGTAAACCGATATTGCTCTAGCCCGGTGGTGATTTGGGTGCATTGCACATCTTCTTCTAGGCAAACCCGGATGTGGTCAGCCTTACGGGCCTGGGTTGCACTGTCAGGGGAAAGGGAATCAGCCGTCATAGCCCTTGTCATCTCTTCAAGGCAAATTTGTTTCAAGGTTAAACAACCTTGAGGGATAGTGTCCCATGATCATGCCTAGAGAGCGGTGCCGCCGTTAACGTTCGCCAGACTAAAATTCAAAGTAGATATAGGGCAAGGTTTCGAGGGGAGCCAGCAACCAGGCGGCAAACAAACACAGGGGGATCATCAGGAGCTTGACAGGCCAGCTCAACTGTAGCCTTAACCCCTGTTGCACCCCGTAGGCTCCAAACATCAGCAGGACAACACAGCCCATCAGCACCCAGAGTTGCTCAAATGTGAACCCCAAGGCATCTAGGTAGACCTTTTGGGCAAACTGGGCATCTCGAGATACGCCCCAGAGTTTTTGGAGTGCCAACCCATAATCGCGAGGAGCTGGCAGTCTAAAGAACAGCCAGCTAAAGCAAACCAGGACTTGGGTTAAGCTCCAACTGATCCCAATGCCAACGGGGGTTTGCCACAGGTGCTTAAGCCCCGCCCAACGGGCTGAGAGATGATGGGTAATGCGGTGAATGGCTAGGGCTAAGCCATGGATCAGGCCCCAGATCAAAAAGCCCCAGGTATTGCCATGCCAAATACCCGCGATCGCCATCACCACTATCAAATTGCCGCAGGTGCGCAGCAGCCCCTGGCGCGATCCCCCCAGGGGAAAATAAAGATAGTTGCGTAACCACTCCCCTAGGGTCATATGCCAGCGCCGCCAAAAGTCGGCGATGCTGGTGGTCAGGTAAGGAAAGTTGAAGTTTTGGGGCAGATTGATCCCCATTAATAAGGCGCTACCACGGGCAATGTCCACATAGCCGCTGAAGTCGAGGTAGAGCTGTAGGCCATAGGCAAAGATGGCCAGCCACAGATCACCACTGCCTGCTCGCTCTAAGTTGCCAAGGCTGAGGTTGACCAGCACCGCAATGTGATCGGCAATTAGCAGCTTCTTAATGCTGCCGCTGGCGATGAGCCAGAGCCCTTCCACCACCCAGTTCCAATCTAAAACCAGGCGGGTTTTGACCTGCTGGGTAAAGGCGTGGTAACGGGTAATCGGCCCTGAAATCAGCTTGGGAAAAAAGAGCTTGTACGCACTAAATTCCAAAATATTATCGGTCGCTGGTGCCCCCCGATAGACATCGATCAGGTAGGCAATGCATTCAAAGGTGAAAAAGCTCAGGCCGAGGGGTAGGGCGATCGCGAGCCAACTGTCCCCTAACTCAGCACTGGCACCCGCCAGGTTCCACACCCAGCCCAACCAAGATCCCACATATTTAAAGGCCAGCAGCAGCAATACATTGAGGGCAATACCCAGCCCGAGCAAAAACCGACGGCGACGATACCAGCCCTGCTCAGCCACCTGCCACTGATCGTTGGGCGTTCGCCAGTTTAGGGGCGTCACCAGCAACCTGGCCCAACAAAAGTTAAGCAGGATCAGAGCCAACATCAACGGCACATATTGGACCTGTAGGGAGGCATAGAAAACCAAGCTAGCGATGGCCAACACGGCTGCCCGCAGCGTACGTTGCCCGACCGCCCAATAAAGGCCAGCGACGCTGAGCAAAAATAGACCGTAGGTGATGGACGGCAAATTCATGGGGTTAGCGTTGCTCCCTCACCCTCAGGTTCAGGGCGCTTATGGGGCCAAGGAATCATCGGATCTTGGGCAATGCGATTCGAGACTTGATACGCGCCATAGCGATTGAGATGGCTGGGGTCCGAAAAGTAGTCATAGCGTTGGGGCCAAATTTGTCCCAGATCCCGAAAGATAAAGTCAGGGGCCGTGGCCGAGAACTCCACCATGAATTTGAGGAAATTGGTCTCTGCGGCCATGCGATAGCTATCTAGGTATTCATCGGTCAAGGGCGTATTTACAAAAATCAAGGGGAGGTCATGCGCTTGGGTGAATTCAACCAGCCGTTGCAGGGCGACGGACTGTTGACCCATCAATTCAAAATCACGATAGTCGCTGTCATAGTCCCCTGCGACCCTGGCATAGAGCTGGTAGTAGGTGGCGGGGTTAAAGCGCACATCCATCGCCAAAAAGCCGTCAAAGTCGATGCGACTATTGTCGGGGAGGGGGCGATCTGAGGTGCTGAGCTGGGGAGCATCGGCGCTATCCGGCGTCTGTCGCCAAGCCAACAGGGCATTGCTCAAGGGGTGCAGCAGCAAGTCTTGCACCTTGGCTTTAAGCCCTTCGCGATCGCCATACACCGCTGACCAAGCCCCTAAGTGATCACTCAACTGCTGGTCTAGGGTTTGATAGCTCATCCGCAAAGACGCATCCAATGGGGTGGGGTCGTCCCCTTCTCCAATACTTTCAATTCCGTCTGCATCCTCAAAATCAGTCGTATCTGCTGAGTCAAGGTTGGGGCGGCGACCCAACTGGCGATATCCCTCGGAGGCCATAATGCCGTTATAGGTAATGTCGCCTCGGCCACTGTTAAATGCTCGGGCTCCATCCGCCCAAATGACCAACTGAGGCAACTGATCTGCGGTCAAAATCCGCCGCAGGGTGAGATCGACCACTTGGGCGGTCGAGCCATTGACCCCAAAGTTAAAAATATCCAGGTCCCCGTAGCCCAAGGTGGCTAACTCTTGGCGTAGGGCAGCGGGATCGACCCCCCGGAGGGCGCGGGAGCTACCAATAATCAAGACATCGGGGGGGCCACTGACCTGCAACCGTTGATGGTAGAGGGCCAGCTTTTGGTCCATCTGCTGACTCCGAAAAGATGGATAGGGGGAGGTTTCGAGTAAGGCGGGGGTGATGACACTGCGGGCTACATCTTCCCTGATGGGCCATTCAGATGGCTCGGCAAAGGTGTCCGCCGTGAGCTGCCCACTGTCCTCTGACGTTGTCAGGGGCTCGCCATTGCCCCAGTCCAGCTCGGAAAGGGCTGCGGTGAACTCATCGTCCTGTGTTCGGGGGGCAGGTGTAATCTCGGTGCCTGCTGCAGGAGGGGGCGGCGGTTGAGGGGGATGGAGGAGTTGACCCAGCAACCAATCTCCCTGGACCGACAGTAATAGACCGATGACACCCCACACCAAGCCAATTTTCAGGGCATCCTGGCGATCGCGCTCCGGCAAGGCTGGTAACTCTCGGGGCAACCCTTGATTGGGCACAAAGAACTGTGATTTCAGCAGCAGTTGGCGGGTCCCCATGAGCCCCTGCTGTCCTAGGGCTTTCAGCCATTGCCCCATCACCCCTAGGGTCAAGTCAGGCGCAATGGCATCTTCCGAAGGATGGGTTAATAGATCTCCCACATAGGCATCGGTGGCGGCAAATTGGGCGTCGGCCTCGGGGATCAGACGGGAGCGGGTCTGGAAATCGGTGCCGTGGTTCCAGGCGGGCCGGACTTGTCCAGCGCGACGGCCATAGATGCGAATGCCTTCGATACAATTGGGGGAGATCGCTTTAATCTGTTTGATGATCTCGGGCACCACCTGTTGCCGTCGCGGACAAACGGGACCATCCACCATGATGTGGAGCAGATCGGAGCGTTCGATCAATTTGACCCGTAGCCCCCCCGTCGCCAATTGCACCTCCAAATCGGGGTTTAACGCGCGGGTCAACAAAAATTGTAAGGCTGGCCAGTCTCGCTGCTGGGCCAAAGCCTTTGGGGTCATCGCTAGATTCCCATGCTCTAGGGCCGGTAGATTTAAACATTTGACCCAAGTGGGCGTGGGGGCGGCCTCCGGTTGGCCATATACCATGGCCCGTTGTAGCCCTTGGGGAGCCAATCGCTCTAAGGATTCCGCGATCGCAGCGGTGATCGTCTCTTCGTCAGGGACATTTTGCCCCCCAGATTGGCTGGTTACAACCAAGTGCAGGGTGCTGTCCTTGCGCTCAACCGTGATCTGAACGGAGTGCTGCGCCAACGCTAGGGCGAGCAAACGGACAATCGCCTGCTCATCACCCCACCGTCCCCAGTCGGCCAACATTTCGACTGGCGGGGTCAAGTCAATGCGCAGACTCCAGTCCGGGTTCGCCTCGCCTTGCACCTGAACGACGATCACGGCGTCTTTAAAGCGACTCAACTCTAACTGTCGCAACCGCTCGGTCACCGGCTCGGCAATCAACATCGGGTCGGGGCTATAGGCAGCCTCACAAAAAACCCATAACCGCGATCGCTCTGGGGCAATCGTCGATTCGCCATCCAGGGAACCCGCGACGGCAGCAGTTCCCTGGTTCTGCACCGGACTAATGGGACCCGGTACCGCTCGAATACTGACCCACACGCCCACATCCAGGGCGCTCAGGACCTCACTGAGGTACCAAGCGATCGCCGTTGAATCCCCCCGTCTTGCCAGACTCAACTGCGATAGCACCAAAGCTGCCGTCGTACTATTTTCTGTCCAGGCAGAGGAAACGGGTGTGTGATTGGCTTCGGTCCGTAGCAACCCTTGAACCGCTTCAATATCAGCCGCATCCTGGCTCTTGAGCTGTAGTTGAGCCTGGTGCCGTTCTAGGCGATTGAGGTAAATAGGGGCCGCCCAGTCGGGCTGCTTGACCCCTTGACGACGGCTATAAACATACAACTGATAAACCTGAGGGTAAGCCTGGGCTATCGATTGGCACTCAGCAGGGTCTAACAGAGCCGACACCAGTCGGGCCAGGGCCGAGACTTGCACCAAAGGTTGGGGTGTCTCACAAAGCACGTGCAAGATGTTGCCTCGCAATCTGACCTGTATGTGGGCAGATGCTGCCGGTGCCAAATACTGGCCCAGCCAATCGGTCAGACTGGGTCCAGTGCGGCGTTTCAGATTTCTCGGCAACTTAGCACGCATAGGACTAAAACATGAGGATGGTGGCGACTCTGGCGTGATTGAAAGAGAAACACCCGACGTTCATAGATGTGAAGGATACCGCAGTCTTTTAAAAGCGGATGATTGCCCCTGATTCTTCTTGTTCAGCCAAGAACTTCCGCCCTGATCCGGGCAAGATTCTAGCTTGATTTAACAACGATGACCCTTTAATGGTTGAATCAAGCCCAAAGGTCTTAGTTTAAATAAATAGACCTTGCTGTAAAGTCGCAGTACGCTGACCTATGGTGACCTTTACGGTAGGTATCGGTGTCTCCATGGCAACACAGGCTCCCCTAGGTTCGAGGAAAACAGATATTTTGATGGGCATAGCGGTCGGCCCCCTCCTCTTCACCCTTTTGAATGCCCGCTTCCTAGCCATCCATGGGATCGCTTTAGGGCGTGCCAGTGAGGAGATCTTTCGCGGCGATCGCCTCCCAACTTTACCGTAGTCCTCTATATCATCTTCATTATTATCTTGACTAGAACGTGCCATTTGTGGCGTGGCCCCTTACCCTAACTTTTAATCCCCTGCGTTGCCCGTTTAACGCTTCATACCCGTGCTGTCGCCTCCGAGTCTATGCCCTTTCCCCTCTCCCCCTCTGACAATATGCAGTCCCTTGATACCTCGGCCGTAAAAGCCAACCTTGACGATGTAGCCATTACACCGCCCGGTTCTGCCTATGATCTGCGGGTTCAACACCGGCTCAAGGTAGTAGAAGACATCTGGGAAACCGTCCTCCGCAGTGAATGTGGCGAAGAACTACTCACGTTGCTGCATCTACTGCGGCGAATTTGCTCTGAAGAAGGGCAAGCGCCTACAGCGGGGGAAGCGACCGTTCAAAACGTCGTGCAGGTGGTAGAAGATCTGAAACTGGAGGATGCCATTCGGGCGGTTCGGGCTTTCGCGCTTTACTTTCAGTTGATCAATAGTGTGGAGCAGCACTATGAACAACAGGGTCAGCAACGGCAGTATCGGGTCACCTACGACGAAGTTGAACCCCTCTCTGCCATCAATGGCGTTACCGCCCTGCGGCCCTATATTAATGACGCCAGCCGGTCTCCCCAGGATTTAGGCGACTCCGCTTTTAACCCCTTGCAGGGACCACGGAAAGAGACGGGAACCTTTCACTGGCTCCTACCTACCCTCAAAAGACTCAATGTGCCGCCGCAGCTGATCCAGCGGCTAATTGACAACCTCGATATCAGCTTGGTATTTACGGCCCATCCCACTGAAATCGTCCGCCACACCATTCGTGATAAGCAACGGCGAATCGCCGATATCTTAAGGCAGCTCGATCGCGCCGAAGACAGTGCCCAGGCGATCGGGGTGGCCTCCTCTTGGGAAATTGACACCCTCAAAGAACAACTCACTGAAGAAATTCGCCTGTGGTGGCGCACCGACGAATTGCATCAATTCAAACCCTCGGTCATTGATGAGGTCGACTATACCCTGCACTATTTTCAGGTGGTGCTGTTTGACACCCTACCCAAACTCTATCAACGATTTGAGCGGATTCTCAAGGCGACTTTTCCGACGCTACGCCCCCCCCGCAAAGACTTTTGCCGTTTTGGCTCTTGGGTCGGATCAGACCGTGACGGCAACCCCTCGGTCACTCCAGAGGTCACCTGGAAAACGGCCTGCTACCAGCGCAATCTCGTGCTGAAAAAATATATCGAATCCCTCGATCACCTCAATAAGCTGCTGAGCTTGTCTCTCCATTGGAGTGAAGTCCAGCCCGAATTGCTGGACTCCCTGGACCAAGATCAATTGCAAATGCCAGAGGTTTACGAGCAATGGGCGATTCGCTACCGCCAAGAGCCCTACCGCCTCAAGCTGGCTTACATGGAAAAACGTCTGCAAAACACCCTAGAGCGAGGCATGCGGCTCTACCAGGGAGAGCCACCGATGGAAGAGCGCATTGATGGCACTGCCATCCCCTTGTATCGCAATGGCAGTGAATTCTTGGCGGAACTGCGGCTCATCCAAGAAGACCTACAAGCAACCAGTTTGGTCTGCCAAGACCTCGAAACCTTAATTTGCCAGGTGGAAATTTATGGCTTTGTGCTGGCTCAGTTAGACCTGCGTCAAGAGAGTTCTCGCCATTCTGATGCGCTGAGTGAGATTACGGACTACCTGCAAATTTTGCCCGAGTCTTATAACAGCTTGTCTGAAGCCGAAAAAACGACATGGCTGACCAAGGAACTCCAAACCCGCCGTCCCTTGGTCCCTGCAGAGCTACCATTCTCAGATAAAACCTGTGAAACCGTTGAAACCTTTAGGATGGTTAGGCGGTTACACCAGGAATTTGGCGCAGCCATTTGCCGCAGCTACGTGATCAGCATGAGTCACGATGTCAGTGACCTGCTAGAGGTGTTGCTCCTGACCAAGGAGGCGGGGCTATACGACCCGGCCACTTGGCAGTCCAGCATTCAACCGGTGCCTCTATTTGAAACGGTAGAAGACTTGCAACGGGCTCCCCAGGTCATGGACGAGCTGTTTCAGTTGCCTCTGTATAAGGCCGTTTTGGATGGGGGCAAAGATCAGGAGATCACTCCCGGTGCGTCGCCATCCATCCAGGAGGTGATGCTGGGCTACTCTGACAGCAACAAGGACTCGGGTTTCTTAAGCAGTAACTGGGAGATTCACAAAGCTCAGCAGGCTTTGCAGACGACGGCGGATCGCTATGGTTTGGCCTTGCGCATCTTCCATGGCCGGGGGGGATCTGTGGGGCGCGGGGGCGGTCCAGCCTACGAGGCGATCTTGGCCCAGCCCGGTGCTAGCTTGAACGGGCGCATCAAAATTACGGAGCAAGGGGAGGTACTGGCCTCGAAGTACAACTTGCCAGACCTAGCCCTCTATAACCTTGAAACCGTTGCCACCGCAGTCATTCAAGGCAGCCTGCTACACAGCAGCGTTGATGAAATTGCCCCCTGGAACGAGATTATGGAGGGGCTAGCGGCACGATCTCGCCGCCATTACCGTGAGCTGATCTATGAGCAACCCGACTTAGTCGATTTCTTCCATCAGGTCACCCCGATTGAAGAAATTAGCCAGCTCCAAATTAGTTCCCGCCCTGCTCGCCGGGGGGGCAAAAAGACCTTGTCAAGCCTGCGAGCCATTCCCTGGGTGTTTAGCTGGACCCAGGCCCGGTTTCTGCTTCCCTCCTGGTATGGAGTGGGCACGGCCCTGAAGGAGTTTTTGGATGAGCGTCCTGAAGAACACTTGCGGTTGCTGCGATATTTTTATTTGAAGTGGCCGTTCTTCAAAATGGTGATCTCAAAGGTGGAGATGACCCTAGCCAAGGTCGATCCGCAGATTGCTGCGCACTATGTACAGGAGTTGACTCAACCCGAGAACCAAGTCCGTTTTCAGGCACTGTTTGAAACCATTTCTGAGGAGTTTCAGCTTACGTGCCAAATGGTGCTGACGATCGCAGGCCATGAGCGTCTGCTAGAAGGGGATCCAGACTTGCAGAGATCAGTGCATCTGCGTAATGGCACGATTGTTCCCCTTGGGTTCTTACAGGTCTCGCTTTTAAAGCGCCTGCGCCAGTACCGGAACAATGTATCGGGGGTCAACAAATCTCGCTATAGCCGGGAAGAACTCCTCCGGGGGGCAATGCTGACCATTAACGGCATCGCCGCTGGAATGCGCAATACGGGCTAAATCATGGGCCATGTAAATTTATGTAACAATTTTCTTGCGCTTTCTGCAAGATTTGTTTGAATTAACCGGTAACTAGGGATCAAAATTGCTGGAAGCCTTGTATTCAATAGGTTTTCATTGCTGACGAGTAGTTCTGTATCATACCAGTCGTCGTTCTTGGCATCGGGCTAAGACGACCAAGGCTAGGGTTGATTGATTGACACTATCCCTTGAGTTGTTGGTATTAGTGCCTGAGGAGTAAAGCCAGGATGAATCATGTCGTGCGTCGATTATCAAAATGGGCTCTAGCTTCTATCGCTAGTGGGGCGATCGCCGCCGTAGCGGCCTTGTCCACAGCAGAGCCAGTCCAGGCTCAGGCAGCTTACGGTAGCTACATCGGTTTGGGGGGTTCCTTTGGCCTCACCGATGATGCTGCCACTGGCCAGGGGAATGGATTTTCGGGAGTCGTTGCTGGACGCTATCGCTTCCTAGAAATTCCGGTTTCGATTCGGGCACAGGCGTTCGTTTTTGGCGATAGTTTTGCCTTCGTGCCGACAGTCTCCTATGACTACGCCCTGAACTGGAATACTGATATTTATATTGGTGCAGGGGTTTCCTTTGCGAGTGGGGATTCACCGTCTCCCGTCGGGAATCAAACCGCCTTTGTGCTGCAACCAGGGGTCGACTATATGTTCCCCAATAGCAGGTTGGTGCTCTTTGGAAATGCGGTCATTGCATTCGGGGCCTACCGCGATGGGGGTAACACGGCCTTAGCCCTGCAAACGGGCGTGGGTTACCAGTTCTAAACGCAGATTCTGCCTTGAATTCAAGACAACGATAAAGCAGGGTGGGCTGTTAACAGCCCACCCTGCTTTATCGTTGAGCAGATCGCCGGCATCGTATGGGGGTCTACCGTTCATCCTCTAGGGGCAGCAGCAACCAACCCCCTATCGCTTTCGAAACGATTGTCATCCAACTACAATCCACTAGATTTTTGATTTGGTACCGACGCATGTCTGGGTGCTGAAGCGTTACCCGACCAATCTGTAAGCCTCGATGGGGGCTGCCATTTAACCAAAATAGACACTGACACCCAATGGGGGGCGGCAGCGCTAGGGGACACCATTGACCAAGGGGGGGAATATGGGACCACACTTCGTATTGACCGCTGCCTTGCCGGTGCCATTCTTGCCCTGTGTGAGAATCTAGGTTGAACCGACTTCTTCGTTCTTTCACCCCAAGGATGACCTCAATATCCATGTCGCGCATGCAAAGGACTGTCTGCCAGGGTTGCGGCAAAAAGGCATGGGGATGACGGAAAATGATCCAGGAGGTGTCAATAATGGGCACGTCGCGTTTCGCCAAATCGAATGGGCCACCTTGAGGATTGAATGGGCAGGGAAATAGAGTCGGACCAGCAGTTCAGGCTTTAAAGTTTGCCCTCAAACTGCTGATACCAAATCAGGTTACCCAAAACCGTTAACGTCAGGGTGACACCGCCGCCTGCTAAGGCCAGCATGGGGCTATAGCCCCCACGGGTCAGGTTGGCCATCCAGAGGTGGGTGAGATCGCTCGTAAAAAATTGATCTAAAAAGGCAGGGGCCAGGTACATCAGTGCTGCCCCGACAATGAGCCAACCCACCATGGAAATCAGTAGAAAAATGGTTTTAGCGGTGGATTGCTGACCCATCGGGACCCTTGACGGTGAATGCTCAGATTTGAGCCTAACACAGGGCTTCGTTGCCGAGATGTGTCGTTGATTTCATCGCTGTTCTCTTTCTGGTGCTGCGGTTGTTGCCTTACCAGGGGGAAACTGTTGCCGGGTTTTACGATGGCTGCTCAAGGCTAGGTGTTCGGCTAGGAATCGACCAAATCCCTAGCCGAAGGCTGGATTACTGGCGACGCTCTTGACGGTGCTCCGTCATGAGGTCGCGGAGTTCTTGCCGTTGTTCTTCAGTCAAGATGGCACTGATGTCTTCACGGGAATCCATCATGACGGCTCGAATGTCATCTCGTTGAGCATCGGTCAAATCTGCGGCTGCGATCGCCTCCCGAAAATTACGATTCTCCTGTAGGGTTTCAAAGAATTGATCCCGCTGCTCCTGGCTCAAAATTCCTTCGATTTCACTGCGACGGGCCTCAAAAATAGATTGGATTTGACCCTGTTGTTCCTCTGTTAGATCCAGCTCTTGCAGGATTTGGCCGGGGCCAGCCAGGGCAACCTGAGGCTGACTCACCATAGCAGTCGTGGCCAGAGTGGCTGCGCCCACCAGGGCTAAGAGGCCAAGTTTTAAGTAGCGCTTCATCGTGATGGTCTCCAAATGGGTAACGTGGTGTGAAACGATTCCATCCTAGAAACTGAGATGGGTTAGCACCCCAGGCCAAGGTCATGATTCAACCGTGACTTTAGTCATGGCTCTGGACTGAGCAAGGTGCGCTTTGATAGGGAGAGATGCCTGAACGATGCCATGGCCTTACCGGTCTTAATTCGCCCCAAGAATCACCCTTTTCCATTTTTGTTGCATTTGGAATGGGTCCTCTTGGCGATCGCTATTCTGAGTGAGTTAACGCCGGTTCCCCTGCCGCACCGAATCGCCAGTCCAGGAATTGCGCTGGCCAGTTTATTGATCTTTGGGGCGTTGGGATTATGGTTGCCCACAGGACGCTTAGGGGTTTCGATTCTCCATATTGCCGGACAATTTATCCTCATTTTGACCGCATCCCAAGCCGGACTGGCGGGGTTACGGCTATTTCCATTTCTCTATCTAATTTTATTAATCCGCAGTTGCCTGATGGTGGGCATGGCCGGACGTCTCATGGTTTTGGCCACCTCCTTTGTTCTGTTTTTAGGGGTGCTACAGGTGCGGTTACGGGCCTTAAGCGATCGCCTAGATCGCTTACCTCCCTGGGCCGAGCGCCGCTTTTTGCCCCTATTGATAGGCATTCAAGTCAATCTCGTCTTTTTGTTTGCGGTGCTGTTGGTGTTTGTGCTGTTGATGGTGAATGCCCTGCTGGCGGAACGACAACGGCGCGAAGAACTGCACCAAGCCAATGAGCAGTTGCGGACCTCAGCGGCCCAAATTGAGTCCCTCGCCTTAGCCCAAGAACGCAGCCGTATTGCTCGGGAAATCCATGATTCCTTGGGGCATTCCCTAACGGGGTTAAATATTCAGTTAGAGGGGGCCTTAAAACTCTGGCAAGGCAGCCCCGAGCAGGCTAAAACCTTTGTACAGCAGGCTAAGGTGCTGGGTTCTACGGCCCTACAGGAGGTGCGGCAGGCTGTGGCTGCTGTGCGCACTGATCCCCTTCAGGGCCAATCCTTAGAAGCGGTGATCGCCGCTTTAGTGGAGCCGTTTCAGCAGGCCACGGGCATTACCCCCACCGTAACGCTGGCCGCCCCGCCCCTGCCGCCCTTACTGACAGCAAGCCTTTATCGGATTACCCAGGAAGCGCTGACGAATATTTGCAAACATGCCCAAGCCTCTAAGGTCACAATTACCCTGTATCCTGGTCAGCGACAAGGGAGCAGCGGTGTGGTGCTAACGATTGAAGATGATGGTCAAGGTTTTCTCATCGGAGATAATCAAACGGGTTTTGGCCTCCAAGGGATGCAGGAGCGTGTTCAGGCTGTCGGGGGTGACCTGCAAGTCAGTACTGCGCCCGGCCAAGGGTGTTCTCTACAGGGTTGGGTGCCTCTCCAGAGGCGATCGCCATGATTCGCGTACTACTGGTAGATGACCAAGCCATTATGCGGCAGGGGCTCCAAGCCCTTTTAGAATTGGAAACCGATATTCGGGTGGTGGGCCAGGGAGCCAATGGCCGTGAGGCTGTCGCCACGGTGCAAGCGCAGCTGACTACGCCGAACGCAGTGGATGTGGTGCTGATGGATCTGCGCATGCCGGTGATGGATGGCGTGGCGGCCAGCCGCGAGCTGCGCCAATGCTGCCCCAAGGTCAAGGTACTGGTGCTGACCACATTTGATGACGATGAGCTAGTCCAGCAAGCCCTGTCGGCGGGGGCGATGGGATACCTGCTCAAAGATACCCCCTCAGAGGATTTGGCCCAGGCGATTCGAGCGGTGCAGCGAGGTTACAGCCAATTTGGACCGGGGATACTCCAGAAGATTCGTCCTGCCCACCCGACTACCGTGGAGAGCAAACCAGAGCTGCCGCTGGGCTTTAAAGAACTGACCCCTCGTGAAAAAGAAGTGCTGGTCTTAATTGGCAAAGGCGCTAGCAATCGAGAAATTGCTAGCGCCCTGTACCTTTCAGAGGGAACGGTCAAAAACCATGTCACCCATCTTTTAAGTCGATTGGATTTGCGCGATCGCACCCAAGCGGCCTTACTGGCCTCATCCTTAGGGGATTTACTTTAACGAAAACGTTGCTTGCGGCGAGCCACAGCCTTGCGTTTACGCTTTTCCTGGGGGGTCTCAAAGTGACGCCGCCGTTTGACTTCCGAAAAAATACCTGCCTTCGAAACCTGGCGCTTAAAACGACGTAACGCCGATTCTAGGGCTTCATTTTCACCAACTAAAACTTGGGCCATACGGATCTGATTAGACTCGACAACTTGAACTCAAAAACAAGTAAGGCTGTTAAGACTCGCCACAACCGCTTCTGACACCCATCAGCATGCTGAAGCTGCGCCAGAAACTTTTTTGAAATTATCAACACAAAAAGAGAACACACGGTGCCCTCTCGTTAGTCCAAATCTTACCATAGGCCCACTTACAACATCCACTCCAGCAACACCCCAACCCAGCTATCTTGGCGCGTAGCGGTATTTTGGGTTTGAATATCGGTGGAAATCCGCAATTGAGAAGTGACGGCATAACCGACCGAAAACGTAGTTAGCCCGACCTCGTCATTGCTCCCAGGGGCGACCCAGGTTTGGGTCAGCGACAGATCAGCTGCCCCCGTCCGAGAAGGGATCAGCACCACTCGAAACCCAATATTTACCCCCTCACTAATGTAGGTAGGGGTCTCTAAGTGTCGGTAGCCCAACACTGGGGCAAAATTGCCATAACTCCCTAGGGGAAGCGCATAATACTGGGCATCAAAGCCATAACTGGTGCGATCTCCCCGGCCATTTTGGCTATAGTCAGCACTCAAGGTCAGCGGCGTACGCCCCACAAACACGTCTTGAACCCCCACATAGAGCCCCCCGGTATGATCATTCGACGGGAAGTGGGCATAACCGAGCCGAAGCCGCGTCTGAAAGGCTGGGTCGTGTTTTATATCTGTGGCCACATCGGGGATTTCTTCGAGCCACCGCTGGAGGACAGGGCTGTTCTCAATCAACTCGGGATCAATATCAATGGGGCTCGTGGTGTCATCGGTTAAGGCGATCGCCCCAGGCAAATCGTTGCTGGGGTCGAAACGGGTCTCAGGCAAGGGGACCGATCTGCTGTCAGCGCCAAAGTGAGGAGCGAGCTGGCCCTCCTGCTCTGCAAGGAACCCCCCAGGGATGGGGAAGCCTTTACAAGGGGAAATCGTTGCCGTTGTTGAGGCTGGGGTGATCCCATCGCAATGGTCGAAATGAGGCGACTTTAGCCCCTCAGCCCGCCCTGATCCCACCCCTAGAAATAGGCTTGCCAAACCCAGCCCAAAACCGGTACACCGCGCTAATTCGTAGTTGCGTATCATCCGAAATCTGCCCCTACCGAACCCAATCGTGTTAGCATCCGCCATTATCTTCCGAAAATACATAAAGAGGCGGCCCCATCCGGAACCGCCTCTTTATGAGTGGGTTAAGGCTAGGACCTAGCGCACCACAGTCCGCATCTGCACAGCGTCAACTGGCTTCATCAAATAAAGCCGCAGCATCTGCCAGCCAATCGCTGCCACATGGGGGAGCTTACGCAAGAGCTGTAGGGCTTTAGGCTGATTCGACTTGCCAATTTGAGCCATCTTCGTGTTGGCGGCAACGCTGGCATCTAATGCCTTGAAGAATTCAGGGTGATCCACATTCAGAATGACCGGGAAGACTTTCGCCGCGCTTTCATTCGTTTGCTGGATGACCTTGATGTCGTACTCACGGGCATTGAGCCCAATGGAGGTGTAGAAGTCCTTGCGTTGCAAGTCATTCAGGAACATGGTGGCAAAAACTGAGAGCAAGAAAAAGCGGCACCATAGTTTCGCTCTCCAGTCATTGAGGAATTGGGGCTGCGATTTCATCAATGCGGAGAAAAAGTCCCCATGGCGGTTCTCATCCTGGCACCAGTTCTCGAAGAACCGGAAGATGGGGTAAATCTGATTTTCGGGATGGGCCTCTAGGTGGCGATAGATGTTGATATAGCGCCAGTAGCCAATCTTCTCAGACAGGTAGGTGGCATAGAAGATGAACTTGGGCTTGAAGAAGGTGTAGCTCTTACTCTTCGTCAAAAAGCCCAGATCTAATTGCAAGTTAAAGTCCGACATGGCTTTGTTTAAAAAGCCAGCGTGGCGGGCCTCGTCCCGAGACATCAGGTTAAAGCATTCTGCCAAGACCGGGCTAGAGGTCTTGAGACGACGGCCCATTTCTTTGTAAAGCAGAAAGCCAGAAAACTCAGCGGTACAGGAGCGCTCTAAAAATTCCACAAAGAGCTTGCGGGTTTCCCCATCAATGTGCTCCCAAGACTGTTCAAACTGGGCATCCCGCACGAAGTGATGGCGGTTGTAGTCGGTGCGAAACTCTTCAAGTATGGCCTGTAGCTCATCCTCATTCACCGAGATATCCATCGCAGACATCTCGTCAAAATCAGTGGTGTAAAACCGGGGGGTCAGGATCGTATCCTGAGCAGGAACTTTGACCCCAGGCCGAATTTCTTCAAAGGTGGGTTTCTTAAGGGAATCTACCATGGGTCCTCGAGTATGCGCTTGAGATGCCGTAGTCTGGCGTTATCAAAGGCACCTGCCAGCCATCGACAAGATTATCAACGCCTGCAGACTAATCAGCGTTTAGCCTGCAGGGTGACAGGGCACCTCACAATTCCTCATTAGTCTATCAACGGTGACGGGTCTATAAGGGAGACAGAGATTTAAGAATTGCAACATTTCGAGATGGACGCATGGGGTCACACGCCTACGTAGGGTTAAGGCAGCGGGTTAAGCAACGTATCGAGCGGTGATGAACCCTGATGCCGGCGCTTTGCGTGAAGGGCCATAATTTTTGTTTGGATGGCTAAGTGGGAGGCGACCCCTTCATAGGCGTAACGGTTATAGCCCCCTGCCTCGACAATCTGCTGAAGATACGCCACCCGTTCATCAGGGGCTGGGTGGGTGGAAAACCATTGGATGCCGTTGCGATCGCCCACCTCAGCCGCCAAAATCACCATCAGATTATGGAGCCCATCTGCGGCATAGCCCGCTGTAGCCAAGAGTTGCGTACCCAGCACATCCGCCTGTCGTTCCATCTGGCGAGAATATCCGGTAATCGCTAGCCCCGCCGCCACATTCGCCAATTGCGGAATGGGAATAAAGCTGGCCAAACTGCTGAGCAAATTGCTGTTGGTTGCCATTTGAAAGCCGTGCGACAGCACTGCATGGGAAATTTCATGGGCCACCAACCCTGCTAGCTCGGCCTCGGAGTGCGTTTTCATAATGGCCCCAGAGTTGATGAAAATTTTGCCCCCCGGCAAGGCAAAGGCATTGAGGGCTTCGTCATCCAACACATAGAAGTCGTAGTCAAACTCATCACGGCCCGACAGGGTAGCCAAATCCTGACCAATGGCGTTGATATAGCCTTCCACATCCGTATCCCTCAGGAGCGGCAGTTGATCTTTGACCTGCTCGGCAACGCGCTCCCCAATGGCATCCTCCCCTTGCATCAGTACAATGGCCGAATTCACCGCTGTAAAGGGACCAAAAAGTCCGCCAGTGAGGACAAAGCCAGCGGTACCTGTGATCAAATTGCCGATAAAATTTTGGGTGATTTGGGCATTCATCTCGGCCCGGAATCGGTCTA
This sequence comes from uncultured Leptolyngbya sp., assembly GCA_964353225.1. Classification (GTDB taxonomy): domain Bacteria; phylum Cyanobacteriota; class Cyanobacteriia; order Phormidesmidales; family Phormidesmidaceae; genus PCC-6406. The sequence continues at coordinate 18,448 of CAYGVA010000011.1, read as the reverse complement.
AATTGCCCTCCGCCAAGGCTGCCATGGCGATATAGTCGCCATGATCAGGGTTGAGAATTGTAAATTGGCGGGCGGTAATCGAGGCTTCAATCCATTGCTCCAGAGCCATTTGCACCTCAACTCGGATTTTGAGTAAATCCGGCTGACTGGGATACAGCAGGAGGGCTTGATCTAAGGCCCAATTAGCCTCTTCTAGCTCGCCCTGATCCATCAGGTAGCGGGCATATTGCACTTGGCCCGGAATAAATTCTGGATAGGTCTCCGTTAAGAGCTGCAAGGGAACTCGGGTCCGATGGGCCAACCCCAGCGCTAATCCTTGATTGGCCTCCCGCCAATAGACGGCTCCCCCAGGGGATAAATCAGCCGCATCGAAAATGGGCTCCGGCCTGGTGGGCAAGGCATCCGTGAGCCAAAGATCGTTTTTGGCCTGTCGATAAATGTTTTCGGCCTCTGGATAGGCTCCAGCCAGGTAGTATTCATCGGCGGTGATTAGCCACTGCTGCCGCCGTGACAGCTTCGGTTCCTCGGTGGGTTCTGCCGGGGGTAACCCTTCAGAATCAATGCTATCGACCATCCGATCCTGGGGATCAAGGCTCTCCGCTGGTAATCGAGGCTCAAAGTCTGGCAGGGTCAGCGTTTCTGGATCGGTTTCCGTTGGGGTTGATGTCGGTGGGGATTCTAGTGATGGATCAATCGACTCTAAATCTGCCGCAGCGGCCAGCGGCTGCGGCTGCCCCATGGCCATTGGGGCCGCTGTTGCCGGCCTCCCCTGGCTGGCAACAGCCCGCCCAGGGCTGAGCCAATGTCCTAGAGATAGCCCCCCTGAGAGCAGCAGCGTACAGAGCAGACTAGCCAGACTGATGCTCAGGAAGCGGCGAAAAGCGCCCATGGAGGTCACCGAGAATGAACATTCAATAGGTAGAGCAGAACGAGGCGCAGGAGCCTTAAACCCGGTCGATGGAATTAGCTGAGGAAAGTTCCCCCTAGCCTCAATAGGAACTGAAATCTATAATCTTTGTAAAGCAGTATTACAGTTGACACAACTATGGATCTTGGCGCACTCGACCCCATCAAACCTTGGCTTAATTTCATCCACCCATTGGTAATGTGGATTGTTCTGGGGATCACCTTGTACGCCCTGTACCTCGGTATCCAAATTCGGCGCACCCGGACTGCTGAGGGAGATGAGAAAAAGCAGTTAATTAAGGGCAAGTTTAACCTGCGCCACCATCAACTGGGATCAGCGCTACTCGCGTTGATGGTGTTGGGCAGTATTGGCGGTATGGCGGTCACCTACATCAATAACGGCAAGCTTTTCTTTGGCCCCCACCTGTTGGCGGGCTTAGGCATGACCGGATTGATTGCCACCTCTGCCGCCCTGGTTCCCTTTATGCAGAAGGGCAATGACACGGCCCGCTATACCCATATCACCTTGAATGTGATTTTGGTCGGTCTCTTTGGCTGGCAGGCGGTGACCGGCGTTCAGATTGTGCAGCGCATCTTGGAGAATTTCTAGCGGCTTGTTTCTAAAGGGCCTCCACCACAAATGTGCGGTGGCGGGGGCTGTTATTCACCACGGTGGGCTGTCCAAACCCTGCCGCCTGGAAGGTGCCCTCGAAATCTAGTCCGAAATAGTCATCGAGATAGGGCTCTGTACTTTTGAGTAGGGTTAATACAAAGGGCGGCATCTTGGCAAAGGTCTCGCAATGGGGGTTCATATCCATAATGGTCAGGTGCCCCCCCACGCGCAGCAGTCGTCGGGCCTCATGGATGATGGCGATCGCCGCCGATTGTGGCAACTCATGAAACACCAAACAAGCGGAAACTAAGTCAAAGCTGCCTGGGGGTAAACCGGTTGATTCTGCTGCGGCATGGTGCCAATGAATGGGACGACGGCCAGCGGCGATATCGGCATGGGTCGTGCTCAGGGGACTTTTTTGTACGGCTGCTTGATCCTTAATGTGCTGGCGATATTGGGCGACCGCTAAGAAGTAAGGGGACAAATCCACCCCTGTTAGTTGGGCTTCTGGGAAGGTTGTTTGGAAGGCTTCGGTGCTCATCCCCACGCTACAGCCGAGGTCAACGATGTGCGATGGGGCTTTGGGTAACTGCGCCTTGATGACATCGTGATAACTCTGCCGTAGTTTTGCATCCCCTTGGGCACCGGCATCCGGCCAGATCCGAGCATGGACTGCTTTGGCGGCCACTTCGACTTCCATGGCCGGTTGCCAGCCAAGGTTACCTTCTTCATAGGCATGGAAGCTGGTGACGTAGTAGCCGGGGTACACCAGGTCAGGATTTTGGACCGTAGCGAGGTCCTGGGACCACTGCGCTGAGAACGGGCTCTCCCCATTTCGGGTATTGAGCCGGTTGACCTCATCACGCCAATAAACCCCGATGGATTCGGCCCGCTCAATCATCATGGTGCGGGCTCGATTTTTGGCCAAGGCTGCGAGGGGCTTAATGCTTAACAAGCCATTCGCCAGCCAAGAGAGGGGGTTGGGGGAAGCCGCAGCAGATGTAGGCATAGGTGATGACGTCCAGAAGGTGCGAAGAAACCAGGGTTAAAGCAGGGCTGAATTTCTGGGGTTGAAGTTTATGGGGGCTGATGAGCCCTAATGGGACTTGCGAGCCACGATCGCCCGATGCCTCGGATCGGTGACGACGGTTGTCGGGGGGTCGAACCCGATTGCCTGTAAGGCAGATTCGATATCAAAGGTGTAGTAGTCGTCACTCCAGGGTTCGGTGCTTTTCATGAGGGTAAAGAGGACCGGGGGCAAATTTTGGATCACGGTTGATGTGGGGTCGTTATCGGTCAACGCTAAAACACCACCGGGACGCAGGATGCGGAGGGCTTCTCGAAAAATTGAACGGCTCGCGCTACGGGGCAGCTCATGGGCGACAAACTGCAGTGTAATCACATCAAAGCTGGCATCGGCAAAGGGTGTCGCCTCCGCCTGTCCATGGCACCATTGGGCGATTTCCTGGTGGGTATCGCGAGCCTGGGCGATCGCCAACATATGGGGAGAGAGGTCTAAACCCACAGTCCGAACCGAGTGTGCCATCCGTTGTTGGTAATACCGATGTAGTGTCAGGGTGGAAATGCCCACGGAGCAGCCGATATCCAAAATATCTCGCACCTGGTCAGAGCCATGATCGCTCAGGGCTTGATGAAATCCCCCTCGCAATCGCGATTGAGCCGCCTGCCAGGTTAGGTCTTCCTGACGCCACACTCGCAGGGCCATGGCGTAGGTGGCTGATTCCGCCTCAAAGGCCGCGTCCCAGCAGAGATTGCCATCGGTATAGGCGTGGAAGGGAACGCGATAGTAATCCGGATACGTGACCTCAGGATTGGTGATCTCAACGAGTTGCTCTCGCACTTCAGAGGCATCCCAGTCTGCATAGGTCTGTCGCCAAGGAATACCGTTTTTCTCAGCCGTTTTGATCAGTACCTGCCGAGCCTGACGCTTCATCAGCGCATAGAGCGGTTTCGTCCGAATCAAGAGGTTCACCCACCGTGACAGAAGGTCTTCCCCCGCCCAGGCGGGCTTAGCCGCATTAGAAGATGTCATCTCTAGGGATGTAAAGCCTGCGTTGGCATTGTAAACCTGCCAAGGCCATGCCCCCAGCCTAAATATCAGGCTGGGGGCATGGCCTTGGCAGGCATGATAAGGGGTGAATTGAGTCAGAACCTAAGGGCTAGGCCCAAGGCACACCCTCAAATTCAACCCCGAGCAATCGCCTGAATTAACGAAAGTTGTCAGGATTCAGGGGCTGCCCGCTGCTGCTCCCCCCGGTGAGTTGCGTCCCTGTACCGCCATCAGCAGGGTCTAAGAAAGGACGAAGATTAATTCCGTTTCTGGATGAGTGGGACTGGCCCGGCAGAGAAGCATCCCCTAAGACATCGCCGATTTGGTCCAGAATACTGCTGCCGCCACCGGTCAAGGTGGTGACCCCTTCGGTGGATGACCCTTGATCGGCCAACACCAGGTTATTGAACACGCTATCTCGGGTGGCCACCGGATCTTGCCCTGGGGGCACGGTGAAAACAATCCGGCAGCTCGAAGCCGCTTCTGTGGTGACGCAGACAGTGTTATAGCCATTTTCTAGGCCCGTTTGCAGCTCCACCAGTCCATCGGGGCGATAGGACTCGAGGCGATCGCTAATCACATTGCAACGGCGTTCAGCGGGCCATGCTTCCCCCATGTCATCGGGTATTGCCCATGCATATTGCTGGCCATCCTGACTCTCAGGGGCGTACATCACCGTATAACGGCCATTGTCCAGAACACAGCTAAAGCGAGGGGCGTCACTCTGCGCGTAGCTCCACCCCGCTGGCATGAGTACTAGCCCGAGCCCTACAACCCAACCAAAATGGTCGATCAACCGAAATGAACGTTGGCTATCCATGACGCTGCCCTTGTTGCTGCTGGTCAATATTGGTATATCTCTTGTCTCAGGTCTGCAAGACGTAGCGCCCGCTCCTAGGGTTCCCTCAGGTCAAGAGACTGTGAACAAGACGGGGCTAGCCACCATGATGCAGCGTCTATGGGGTTACGGTGAGCCCCCTCCGCTTCCCTTTCCTTTTACAATGACTGCGACCCCATGCCCCCGCTTGCACCCATGGCCGAAGACCAAATCGACTTATTTAACGCTGATAGTGCCGCCCCAGTTAACTACGCAGCCATTCCTAAAAGTGCCAGCATTCCGATCAACCCTGGCACCTACGACACCCTTGACGATTTGGGAACCCATTGCCATCAATGCCAGCGGTGCGACCTAGCACCGACCAGAACCCATGTGGTGGTGAGCCGGGGCAATCCCAACGCATCGATCATGATTATTGGCGAAGGGCCGGGTCAACAGGAAGATGAGCAGGGTAAACCGTTTGTGGGGCGATCTGGGCAACTTTTGGACCAGATCTTGGCGGCGGTCCGACTAGATACTGAACAGGATGTGTACATCTGCAATGCGGTGAAATGCCGTCCCCCCGGCAACCGAACCCCTACAACCAACGAGGTTGCCGCTTGTAAAGGCTATCTGCTAGAGCAAATTCGGTTGATGGACCCAAAGATCATCTTGCTCACGGGTGCGACAGCGATGAAAGGGCTAACGGGGGAAAAGCGGGGCATCAGCAAAATCAGGGGCCAGTGGATCGAGTGGCAAGGCCGCTTATGCATGCCAATTTTTCACCCTGCCTACTTACTGCGGAACCCCTCTCGCCAAAAAGGTTCACCCAAATGGTTGATGTGGCAGGATATCCGGACGGTCAAAGCCAAGTTAGAAGAACTAAGGGCATAAAATCTATGCCCCAATACAGCGATCCCCCATGTTGCAAACGAATGCCTAACATAGGGGATCTTCTGAATATTAAAACCTGGGATCGCAGCACCCCATGCCCTTTTAGCCCAACTTATAGACAGTTAACCAAGGCATCTTTCTCAGCCACTTCAGAATGCTGGGCCATGATCACTAAATCTTCGGGCCAAAGCGGCAAAGCGCCCAGGGTTGAGATGCTGTCTAAGAAAACTGGCGTTGCTAAAGAACAAGCCTTCCATTTACCTTGGACGGGTACAGCCAGTTGGCTACAACTGCCTCCTCGTCGCCCTTCTGGTGTGTAGTAGCGACAACGCTGGCAGCATGAAATACCAAACTGTGTTGCGTCCATAGCGACCTTCCTTCCAATCGACATAATCCCATTCTGACCTTTCAATAGACCGGCCTATTGATAGAGCAAGTCCTGGGATCCTCAATGGCACCAAGTCTTTGGATAGGGATGGATCACTGTTTCAAGCTTCAGATTCTCTTTATGATTGCTTCAGAAATATACATGGGTTGATTCAAGGGTAAAAGGGTTCTCTATAGACCCTATAGCCTTAGGGATCGATTTGTTTTGGCATGACTGCTTGAGGTTTTCGGGCTAAAAGTGTTGGGGCTGATGTTGTGGTTGTACTTGTGTTTATTTTTGTTTCTTGGTTGTTTTGAATGGGGAAAAACTGGGAGTCAAGGAGGTTCACGGTAGGGGAGGGCGGGCCAATGGTGATACTTGAATAATGTTGAAATTCTGCAGCAATGCCCGACTGTTTGGGTCAGCAATCTCGTGACGCAATCCAATTGCAGGCTTGGTCATCTGTCGGCTGACTTAATGGCGATCCCTAGATTGACCAATAGAAGCTTGCCATTGGCGGGTGGCACAAATGCTGCAAACTGACCACCGAGCAAGTTCCCCTGGTGGGCAGGGGCAATGGCAATGGGGACAGGGGTTTTGTCCATGGCTACGGGCTTCTAGGCGATGTTGCCATTGGCTAAATGCGGCGATCGCGCTTTCCGGTCGCTCTTGCTGAGGGGCTCCGACCCCTGGGGTAAGGCGACTCGGATGGTTAGCCATAATGGTGTCTCCCAAGGACGGTGGTGCTGATTTGGACCAGCGCCCTGGACTGAACCGGATGTCATTGATTACGACGGTGCCAGACAGGTGGGCGCGCAGCTTGTCCAAAATTTGGAGCCGTTCAAAGGTCAGCGTTTGAGACCAGGCGGCACTGGTCACCATCACCTGCAAGACCTGTTTCTGCAGCCCTGTGGGCCGACTGTGCTGGGCAACCGCCACCCCGACCACTTGGGGCCACACCCTAAGAACATTTCGCATCAAAGCCTGGGATCGCCATTGGGGAGACCGCTCCAAATCTGTCATGGCTTGCTGCAGCGATTGCATCCGCGTTTCTCCTTGAAATGATCGAGCGAACACTAGATATTGCGTTTCATATGCGCTATTTTGAGCATCCCCTGCTATAACTAAACGCAAGCTAGCAGATCTGAGGCGTCCCATGGGGTGCATTTAGGAGATGTGCCATACCATCGCCCTAGACCTGTGACCTGTTGCTTACCCAGTCTATCTATGGGTGATGGCGGTCATTTTTGGCGATCTGCGGCTTGAAATTTAGCGGTATGGATGAATTCTGGCCAGGAGCGTCCTAATTTAATGAACCCAACCTCCCCCCCTTCCCAACCGGCTGCATCAGTTCATGCCTTGGCAGACGTATTGCCTTTGCCGCTACAAAATACGCTAAATAGCCTCACGGTTAATTTAGATCAAGAGCTGGCTCGATATCGCCAGCAAAAGCAGGGCATTGTCACCCCCCCCCAACCCGTTTTTCGGCCCCGTCCTCGACCCCTATCGCTAATTGACGTCAAGTCTCAATCGAGTTCAGCATCGTCACCCTCTGTGGCTGGCGCTCAATCCGTGCCGCCCCCACCGCCCCCCAATCCCAAACTTGGCCGCCAGCCTTCCACAGCGGGTACGCCCGCTGTGGAAGGGGCAGTTCCCCTTGTGATTGGCGGTGCATTGGCGACCCAATCAGCCGTGACGCCAGACGTCCCGGATGCTTACTTGGCTTCATCAGCCGCCCTACTAGAGAGCCTAGCGGCGAGCCCAGCGAGCCCCAGCGAGCCCCGGCAGGAGACCAAGGAAGAAACCCCCTGGACCAGTTTGCTCGGCACACCCTTGGGGATGGGTGGGCTCTTATTGCTATTGGTTGCGAGTGCGGGTTTGGGCTATGCCTTAGTGAATCCGGTTGCGATTCGTCACCTAGCTACCCAGACCCCCCTAGCTCGATTCTGGGCTGCTGACAGTGGCGAGGCCGGCTCTACTGATGCTGAAACATTGTCGGCCAATCGTTCTGAGCAACCGGCTTCTGTGCAGCAGCCGGATCTGTCTCAGTCGGAATTTACGGACTTGAGTTTGAGTAACCTCAGTACCCTGCCAGGGAATATAGACCGTCAGCTCAATGCCAATTCATCGAATACGGCCAGTTCAACACCGACAACTACTGAAGTTGCACCAGAGTTATCGTCTAATTCAACTAATTCGACGGAGACGAGTACAAATCCCTCCACAGATACGCCGACGGCTGTTGCGACTCAGCCTCGTCCTGTTCCCCAACCCGTATCTGCCGCTCAACCACAACCCCGTCCTGCCAATCCGACGACAGCAACGCTGCCAGCGGTCCCGACCACGACCGCTGCACCTACGCCAGCGGCAGAAACCGCTAGCCAACCTGAACCCCCAGCGCCCCTACAGGCTGTGGCTGCTAATGATCAGACCTATTACGTGGTTGCAGACTATACCGGTGATCCCTCTTTAGCGACGGCGCGGGAGGTCGTGGGCGATGCCTATGTCCATAACTTTCCGGTGGGTGCCCGCATTCAACTCGGGGTTTACAACAGTGAGGCTGATGCGGCGGCTGATGCGGCTGCTCTCCAGAGCCAAGGCATTGGTGCGACAGTGTATGCCCCATAGGGGCGATTCAAGATTGGGGTCTGTTATCGTGCTAGCAGGGCATTGAGAGCAAGATCGAAATGGGCTGGTTACACCGCCTGAGCACAGTCATTCGCACCCAGGTTAATGACTGGGTGGGGGGTGTTTCAGATCCTGAAGAGCTTTTGGATCAAGCCATTGCTGATTTGCAGATGAATTCGATTCAATTGCGGCAGTCGGTGGCGCAAGCGATCGCCACCCAAAAGCGAACGGAACGCCAGCGCGCTCAACATCAAACCTGGGCGGTGGAGTGGTACAACCGTGCCAACTTAGCCCTCACTAAGGGGGAGGAGCACCGTGCCCGCGAAGCCTTGAGCCAGCGCCAAACCTACCTGATCTTAATGGTGAAGCTAGATCACTCCCTCAGTCAACAACGGCAGATGGTGGAACAGCTTAAAGGGAATATGCGTGCCCTAGAGCAACATATTGCTGAGGCCCGTACCCGCCGCGATTTGTACAAAGCTCGGGCACGGTCGGCAGAAGCCTCCCAGCGTCTCCATACGTTGATTGCTGAGATGGGGAATCGAAACACGGGGGGTGTTTTTGATGCGATGGAAACGCGCGTGCTCGATTTAGAAACACAAGCAGCAGCGCTAGATGAATTAAACCGCTTGCAGCCTCAAGCAATTCTGACTGAAAGGGACGCAGTCAATGCGGCTTCCTCGGTTGAAGCGGAATTGCAGGCGATGAAAGCCGCGTTGGGCAACGGCTACCCGCCATCCGATGCCAATTCGACGGGATTGTTATAAAAGCAAAAAATCTGGGTTGGACTGCCAAGCCTTGCTGTGCATACTTTGGCGTGGGAAAGCGGTTCTGGCATCCATGCATTCGCAACGTATCTTTACGGATGATGGGTGTCAGGGCCAGGGTGCTTGTGATGGCGAAAGACGTCAGCAAACCGCTGGGTTGTTCCCCCGTAGAGTGCGGCTTTGCGGGCCTAACAGCTAGGATGGCTTCGCTTTAGGCTGGCCTAAGGTTTTGCCATGGTGCCTTACCGTTGCACATCAATGAATGCTAGACCGTCAAGACAATGGTGAATTTACGGATAACTCGTTAAAATTGTAGTGTTCGACACTTCTCAGGGTGCCATTTGACCGAGCAAAACCAGGGGATGGCAGTGAGCTACTGTCTCCCGAAAAACCCTGCAATAAGGATCGGTTGTGTTTATGGCCAAAAATGTCACATCGGCTACACCGCCAGCCCATATCAATGTGATGGAGCGTTTGATTGCAGCTGAGGTTGATGAACAGTTGCAGCAGTTGCCAGAGCGTGTGCTGAGATATGTCAAACGCGTGGAGGTAGAAACCTACGCGCTGAATCGTTTGCCCCCCCTTTATGCCTCTAGTGAAAAGGGCTGGCAGCATCAATGCGATCGCGCCCATCAGGAACTCAAAACCAAGATTACCAACGTGGTTCATCAGGCGTTTGCTGCGGTCCAAGTCGACCCGATTCGATTGTCCCAGCCCCTTCACGACGCACAGCCCGACGATGGTTCCCAGGCGGTTTTACAATTCTTACGGGAATGGTTTAGGCAACCGGCTCTAGATTGGCAAGGAGCGCTGACCCAATTGTGGCAGTTACGTCGCAAAAAGCGCCCTGAACCTCAGCCATTGGCGAGTAATAATCCCGAAGATAAAAGCAAGTCTTGGCGGCCAGGGACCTATGGTGCTGAAGTTGCCTGGAAACCTCGACCTGGCCCATCAAACCCCGACTTTGACTGGAATGACACTTACTCTCGATGAGGGTCTGGGGGCATAGAGAGGGCAGTCATGCCCTGACGGTAGATCGTCTGAGCATAGTCTGTCCAGCTCCCTTGGCCCCAATAGCGAAAGCAACTCGTTTCTAGCAACAGGTTGTGCAGGAGGGCGCGGTGATAGGTCGCCCCTTTACGATCTCCCAGTTGCTCGGAGCGTTCATGGAACCGGGCACTGAGTCGCTGTAGGGGCTGCATGACGTTTTCGTAGCCTTCAACCCAACTGCGATCGTTGGTCCAAGACCCCCCATCCATCTGAAACCCGCTATCGTTCAATTTTAGATTGTCAATGCCCAAGGCGACGCGCTCCGGAGTGAGATCAGAACCGGTTTCTTGCCAGAGTCGATGTTGCCCCACCGCCTGACATAGAGGGAAATCCGCTAGGCTAACGCCAGCATCCGCCAGTAATTCCAGATATTCCGTGCCATTCATCCCTACCGTGCCCGCCCGTCCCCCTTGGTGCTGGGCCATCTCATGCCATGCCAGCTTATAGGCACTGGGGAATTCGTTCATCATCACGCCGCCATTTTCGCCATCACTAATCTGGCTGACGAGGGGGGGGATCTGAACCCCTCCGAGGGTAATTGGCCCTAGGGTTTTGGCTTCAGCATAGGGCTGCATCTGCCCCACTAGCTTGGTGTCTGAGCCCTGGGTCTTAATGAGCGCGGTAATCTCAAGCGTTTCCCCACGGCTGTTGCGGGCCACTAGGCGATGGGGAATATGGGGCTGTTGGAGGGGACCACCATGGATCGCTTCCAGCGTATGTTCTTGCACCATGAGCCACTGGTATCCACAGTCCAGCAGGGCTTTTACAAAGGCATATAGGGTATCGGGGTGGTTGGGTAGATTCATCTCTGGGGGTGAAAATCCCTTGACCCTTGCGAGGGCATCGAGCCCAAAGAGGGCCGCGAAGTGATGCTGCCAGGCTCGCATGTGCAGCAGCAGATCGGGGATGGGGGTGGAGGGAACCACCGCATGGCCCCAAAGGGTGCCGAGCCATTCCACATGGGGCTGGTAGGCAGGGTCGCAGGTGAGCAGCCGCAGCTTATCTAGAATGTCGTGGCGGCCCATCTGCTGAAATCCCCACAGAAGCGTGCCAGAGTAGTCCAGCATGACCCGAGGGTTGCACCCCTGTTGGATCAATTCAGGAATAAAATCTCCCAGGCGGGCATAGCAATAGGCAAAGGGACCGGCATTGTGATTATCCCCATCGTAGGGGTGCTCAAACATGTGCTGGAGGTTATTGATCAGCTGACCATTTGCCCCCGCCGGAATGGTGGGCTGGTGCATGTGCAGGGCAATTGCAAATGCTGCTGAGATATCCTGCAGACGCAAATTAGTCTGGCTTAAAAAAACCGGATCAGCCTTGCGAGTCGTCGCTTGCAAGGTGTCTTCCCACCCCGCCAGTGGGGGCATGCCGTCAATTAAGGTGGGAATCTGATCTAGGGACACAGCAACAACCATAAAGACCTAACACATCAAAATAGCTGGGCAGAGGGTTCAATATGAACTTTCTCTAGTGTCGCACCCCCGCTTCTGAATTGAGCGATCCCCATGCGTTTCATAAGTTGAGCTCATATATGGCTCGGCTTTGGTTTCTGTTGAGCGGGTGTGACGGCGGTTTCCCCAACAGTGTCCAACCGCTGTGTTAACCCAGTCGCTGAACGCGCCAGCGTTTTTGTTGTAGCCATAACACCACCACCAGTGTTGCCAGCACCAAAGGCCAACTGAGTTGATTTAACATGGCCCAATCAAACCGGTAAAACACTCGCCCCGAGAGGTAGGTGGTTAAAGCCACAAAGCTAAACATGACGAAGTCGTGGGTGGCCTGTACTTTGCCCTTCTCGACTGGTCGATAGGTTTCTGTCAATAGGGTGGTGGATCCCACGTACATCAAATTCCAGCCCAGGCCGAGCAATAATAGGGCGATCGCAAAGTGCCAAAAGCTGGTGCCCACCAAGTTGAGTCCCAGGCAACCTAGCATCAGCACGGCCCCCGTTTGAACCATGGTCAAGACCCCAAAGCGCTTGATCAGCCAGCCTGTGATCAGCGATGGGCCAAACATGCCGAAGATATGCCACTGAATCACGGTAGCTGTCTGGTCAAAGCTATGGAAGGCTGCGGCCATGGCCAAGGGTGTCGCTGTCATCACAAACACCATGATTCCGTAGCTGACAGTACTGCCCAAGGTGGCCACGATGAAGTTGGGTTGGCGCATCAGTGTTATCAGCGATCGCCCTGCCTCTGCCTGTGCCCCTTGCACCATGGGGGGCATCTGGAGACCAATGAGCAGCAAGCTGGAGATGATCTGTAGCCCCAGCACGGCGATGATCGCCCCGATATAAAGATCACTGTCAAACCATCCTTGGGATCCCGTCGCCAACCATGGCCCCATAATGGCCGCGATGATGCCTCCGGCAATGACCCAGGAAATCGCCTGGGCTCGAAAGGGTTCATCGGCCACGTCGGCGGCGGCAAACCGGTAGTAGCCCACAAAGCTATTGGATGCGCCCAACACAACCATGGCCAGCGTGAACCCCAGAAAGTGAGCGATCGCTAAGCTATAAATCCCTAATGCCGCACCGCCAATTCCCATCGCAGTGCCCACCAGAAAACCCGCCCGCCGCCCGACCCGCTGCATCAGTAGGGAAGCGGGGATCGTCATGGCCATGGTGGCGATTTGCCGCATCGCTAAGGGCAATGTCGCCAAAGCCTTATCCTCTGCGAGGGCATAGCCCATCAGGGCGGCGGTGGTAATCAAAATCGTATTGGTGGTCATGGCCAAGGCCTGGCACAGGGCCAGTAGTACCACCTGGGATTTGGCCGAATTCATCGCATAAGGCTCAATGGCGAATGGGTTTAGAGCCTAGCACGGCCCATTGTGCCCACCTATTGATGGCATTAATCCCAGAGTATCGATGGCGTTAATGCCCGATCAAACCAGGGCTTCTGATGGTGTTTTGAGTCGCCCTACGACCTGGCGAATTTCAGCGAGCTTGGCTTGTACCTGCCCCTCTGTTAGCAACCGTTTAGCTTCAGCGATCCCCGAATTAAAGGTTTCACAATAGCCCAATCGCCATAGATAAAAGCCACCGTTCCATAGGGCTGAACCCAATAGCTCACTGGGCTGCCCAGCGATGACACCTGGCAGGGTAGCCAGATAGTCAGCTTCGTTATCTAACGGCACGTCATAGCTGCTCAGCCCATGGTCACCCGCATGGAGCAATAGGTGATCAAAGGGGTTGTCCGGCTGGGTGATGCCCACAATGGCAGTGCGGCTACGGGGCAGATCACAGCTTCCTTCTAAACCTTTGACGAGGGTAAACGACTCACGGCCCTGCTGGGCAAAGGTGCCCTTCGCCAATTCTTCTGTGGGGGGATGGACATAACCACTGACCACATGGGCATTACCGCCATAGGGGCACCAGAAGAGTTCAATGGTGGCTAGGGGGGGGCGTTTACCGATTTGTTCTCGATAGTCTACGAGACCTTGGGCCATCGGAAAATGTTGGGGTAAATAAACGAAGCCAAACCCGGTTTCCTGAAGCAATTGTCGAGCTTGATTTAGACTCAATTGGTCAAGGGATAAGCCTAAGCTGCGCCAAATCTCGATCAGGGGTAGTCCTGCCTTGGTGGGCATGCGATCGCCCCCGTGCAATAGGACGGGCAGCCCTGCCGCTGCCAGCAATAGAGCTGTGATGGGAATGACGGGCGCAGTGCGGGATCGCCCATCGTAGGGGCACCCAAAAATGGTCACGGGTGTTTCCGTATCGATCGGCATCATCATTGGCCCTAGATCCCCATAGGCATCCAGAAGACCAGCCAGCTCGGAGGCCGTGGGTCGTTTAATGCGGTGAGCAATGAGAAACGCGCCAATTTGGGCTGGGGTTGCCGTTTGGGTCAACATCATCCGCCCCGCATCAGCAGCTTCATCCCGACTCAAGGGCTGGGAGGTATGGCTACCACTGCCCACCTTTTTTAAAATATCTCGAAAGAGTTGACTCATCCTGCCTGCCCCACCAATGCTTGCATTGCCAGTAATTCTGAGGCATTTCCTGAGGGCAAAAACTGCCGACTCTGGGCTTGAACCAGTTCACAAAAGACCTGAATGGGGCGGATTTTAAGCCGATCTTGGGTGGTCACCACCACCACCTTTCGGGTTAGTACTGGCGCTTGGGTCGGACGCACCATCAGGGTCGGATCTTGCAGACTATCAATCAATGCCGATTGGGGTAGCAGCGCGACCAGTTGCCCCTGACGAACAACCCCCCTAAAGGCATCTAGCGTATTCAGTTCTAGCGCCGTCTGCAAGGTGCCGCCACTGCGATCAAACTGCTCTTGTACTAATCGCTGCATACCGTAACCATCCTTGAATGTGACCTGGGCGTAATGGGCGAGTTCTGCCCAAGGCACCTCTGTCAGGTTTGCCAGAGGGTGATTGGCGGCCATCAACACCTCCACGGGTTCTTCGTAGAGGGCGGTGACGGCCATGTCCGTGCTAGGGGTTAGGCGGGGGTTATCCATAACGATGGCAATATCCACCAAACCATCCCGTAAGACCTTGAGGGAGCGATCGCTCCCTAGGGCCGTCACTCGTAGTTGCACCTGGGGATAGGACTGGCGAAACCGCTGTAGTACAGGTGGTAACAGGTGAGAGCACACCGAATGAATTGCCGCGATGCAGAGCTCGGGTTGCTTACCCGCCATCAGATTCGAAATTTCTTGGGTCGCCAGCTTCCAGTCTTGGCACATGCGCCGCGCCCGAGGCAATAGCGCTTCCCCGGCCACCGTTAACTTGATCCGCGCACAGCGGTGAAACAGGTCAGCATTCAGATCTGTTTCCAAGGCTTGGATTTGTCGGCTCACGGTCGATTGGGTGATTCCACAGGTCTTAGCAGCCCCTTGAAAACTCCCTGTTTCGGTAACCGCAAGAAAGGCTTCTAACTGTTCTAGGCGCATACCGCCCTCAACAAACTCCTAATTGAACCAATGAAAACCCCTAGAAAAATAAATGCAGATACTTAAATTAGGTCAATACTTAGCAGATACCCAACTAAAACTTGGTATCAAGGGTTGCTAAAGGGGGAGCCGCTGGGGCGGCATCTAAGGTCGGGTGCAGGTCTATCAACCGCAGAGCCGCCGCCGCATGGGCCTGGATTTGCTGATCTGAATCAGTCATCAGCTGCTGCAGCAATGAGATTGCGGCCGGATCTCGCCAGCGTCCCAAGGCCAAAGCTAAAGACTGCTTTAAGGCTTTGCCGTTGGCATCCCTCAATAGCGAGGCCAACCATCCCCGTAAACACTGCTGAGATCGCTGCGTTAACTGGGGTTGCGAGGTGTGACCTAAGGCATCCACAATCGCTAGGCGCAAGCCCTCGGATGCATTGTCCCAGGTGGCGATCAAAACCGTCAGGGCATCGTCTTGGGCGATCCAACCCAAAGACCGAATCGCGCACAGTTTTAACGGTTCTGGCGGCTGGGGCGATCGCAGCACTTTTGCCAAATGGGGAATCGCACCGGCAACCCCGAGGCGACCTAAAGCGGTCGCTGCTGCTTGGCTCACACTTAAGTCCAGATCCCAGAGGCACTGCCCAAGGTGATTCAACCAATCTAGCTCCCCTAACCGTTCCCGATCTCTGCCCAGGGCAACTACGGCCTCGCGGCGGACCACCACCACTGGGTCTTCCAGCGCAGTCAATAATGCGGGCACGATTTCAGCAGATTGGAAGGCTCCCAATGCCGCGATCGCCCGAACTCGCACCGTTGGGTCATCGTCATCGATCACGGACAATAAAGGGGCAATAACCTTCGACGTGTGTAGACAGGCCAAAACTTGGACGGCTTGAGCCCGCCGCTCTGATATCTGTAGCAGGGGGATAACCGCCGCAAGACTGGCCTCACCAAACTGAGCTAAGGCCATCATCGCAGCGGCATGAAGATCTTCATTAGCGCTGGCAATCAGAATGTCTACCAGTACTGCCATAACCTGGGGGTATTCGTAACTCCCCAGGCTACGGACGATGAACCACTGTAGTTCTTCGTCTTCTGTTTCATCTGCTTCGGCCAGGAGCGCTAACAGCGGGGCGATCGCCTCCTTCCCAAACGCAGGCAATTGCTTAACGATTTCCCACCGCTGCTGAAAGTCACCTGCTACTAAGTCCGCCAAAACCTGATCGAGGGCTGGACTCATCTCGATTGATGGTTGCTCTGGGTCCCTTGCCAATTTATCCCAGTTAGAGGAGGTAGATGTAGCAAACCTTGACACCATTCAGTTCAGCCCAATCCCTAATACAGCCAGACCAACCATCGATTTCACGTTTATCTCAAAGCGGCCAGTGCACTAAGTTTGCCACGAACATAACCAGGTCGAGAATGCGTCAAATGCATTGCCGTGCCGCGATTAGCGCATGGCGCGACGATGTCACTATGCAAATGTAGTCGAGTGCAATAATCGCATTGAAAATATGCGATTATTGCACTCGACCACCCAAAGTGTCTGTTGCGCTACAAAATCCCCGAATTTCCTCCTCTACCTTGAGTCACAAGCTGACTGGTCCCAAGTTTTTTGGGCGGGCGCAGTGAGTTCCTTCAACGGTTTTATTAGGGTGTAACTCTGCCCAGTCTGATAGGGTTTACACCCTCTTCATCATCGTTCCCTATTCACGCAAACTCGCTCTCAGGAAACAGGAAATACCGTGGTTGACGCAGCACCTAAACTCAATAAATTTGAAAAGTTTAAGGCTGAGAAAGATGGTTTGGCGGTTAAGCCAGAACTCAAGCGGTTTGCGGAAATGGGTTGGGAATCAGTGGATGAGACTGACCTAACCCACCGCCTCAAGTGGTTGGGAATATTTTTTCGCCCAGTCACCCCAGGTCAGTTTATGCTGCGCCTGCGGATGCCTAATGGATTGCTATCCAGTCAGAAACTGCGGGTCTTGGCGGAGGTGATTCAGCGGTACGGCGATGACGGCAGTGCTGATATTACAACGCGTCAAAACATTCAATTGCGGGGTATCCGGCTAGAAGATATTCCTGATATTTTTGAGCGATTTGAGGCGGTGGGACTGACCTCCATGCAGTCTGGGATGGACAATGTGCGCAACATTACCGGTTCCCCCGTGGCTGGCATTGATGCCAATGAGGTGATTGACACCCGTGGCTTTGTCCGCAAGCTTCAAGACATGATCACCAATAACGGTGAAGGCAATATTGCCTTTACGAACTTGCCCCGTAAATTCAATATTGCGGTGGAAGGGGGGCGAGATAATTCCGTCCATGCCGAAATTAACGATATTGCCTTTGTGCCCGCTTATCGGGGCGATCGCCTCGGCTTCAATGTGTTGGTGGGGGGCTTTTTCTCGGCCCGACGTTGTGAAGCGGCCATCCCTTTGGATGCTTGGGTAGAGCCCAATGATGAAGTTGTCGATTTATCCCGAGCTATTTTAGAGGTCTACCGAGACCATGGCTCCCGAGCCAATCGCCAAAAAGCCCGAATGATGTGGCTGATTGACGAGTGGGGCGTTGAGCAATTTCGCGATAAGGTGCAAGCCGCCTATGGTCGCCTGCTACTCCGGGCTGCGCCAGAAGACTTGATCGATTGGGATAAACGGGATCACATCGGCGTCCATCCCCAGCAGCAACCTGGACTCAACTTTGTCGGTTTACATGTCCCCGTGGGGCGGTTGAGTGCCCTCGATATGTTTGAATTGGCTCGACTCGCTGATGTCTACGGGGAAGGCGAACTGCGCCTGACCGTTGAACAGAACGTGATCATTCCCCATATTCCTGACTCGCGGCTGGCGGTCTTGCTCACCGAACCCGTGCTAGAGCGCTTCTCTGTGCAGCCGAGTCCCTTGGTGCGATCTTTGGTGTCTTGTACCGGCGCTCAATTCTGCAAGTTTGCCTTAGTAGAAACCAAGCAGCGGGCCTTGGCCCTAGCCAAAGCGTTAGATCAGACGTTGGAATTGCCTCAAGCCGTACGAATTCACTGGACCGGCTGTCCTAATTCTTGCGGTCAGCCCCAGGTAGCCGACATTGGCTTGATGGGCACCAAGGTTCGCAAAGATGGCAAAACCGTCGAGGGTGTCGATATCTATATGGGGGGCAAGGTGGGTAAAGCCGCCCAGCTCGGGACCTGTGTGCAAAAAGGGGTCCCCTGTGATGAGCTCCCATCCGTTTTGACCACACTATTGACCGACAACTTCGGGGCTAGCCCTCGGTCAACCACACCCGAAACGGATGGTGTGGCCGTCACGGCGGTGTGAATAGGCTTCCGGCTGGGGGACCCATGGGGTTGCCTTGGCCAGGGGAAATGTCCTGACCAGTGGGTTGGGAGTGGTGTTGTTTACAGAAAAAAACCTCGTGAGTTGACGCTCACAAAG
>CAYGVA010000010.1:0-43272 GCA_964353225.1 uncultured Leptolyngbya sp. | reverse complement strand
CAAGTCGAGCCATCCAATATCCCCCTTGCATTAACTTGCAATAAATAGATCGCCCAATCAGTTTTTTTGTCCCAAATTCCTATAGTGATTCTCCTTGAGAGGCTGTTTAAAAACCCTTTCACCGCCGATTTGGCTACTGAGGTCACCTAGAAAAAACAACGGCAACATTGGGGATACAGGCTGTGTCCTGACGGCCTACAGTCGCATCTAGTACTGACCTACCCCCTTTCAAACGGCCTCTGAGGCAAATCCTAACTAGCCAACAACCAAAAGCCTTAGTTCATAAAAAAGCTGCTGGCTGCCCTGCGCCCGTAAGCGTCCCTGGTACTACGCTGGCTGAGCGAAGTCGAAGCCAAAACCTATGCAAGATGTCCCCTTCGACTCCGCTCAGGGGACGGTTACCCTGCGCCCCTGGGTAATCGCGGCGAAACATGCAGGCCATACTGAGTAACCTCCTATACAACCGCAAGGCTAAGCTAGTTGACCGCCTGCCACTATAGATATGTTCAAGCCCTGTCTATTTTTACTCTGCCCCACGGCAATATTACTGAAAGCATTTAATGTCCCAAGGACTCAAACTCAAGCAATCAAATCCGGTTCAAGTACTGATACCCCTTGCTGCTTAAGCCCTTTACCCCACCAAAAGAACATCCTGAGACCTGCATCGGCTTAGTCCTCAGACCCAGAAAGCTCCAAGGTTAACCTTTCCTTATCTAAAGCTTAATGTATAATATCTGTGCGAATACCTGAATGTTGCCCTTGATTGCTCACTTACCCTGAGTTGATAGAGTGAAACATTCAAAACCAAGGCACTCAAAAATTTAAGTGTGTTTACGTAGAGTACATGCACCACTTTTGATCTGCCCTAAGAGTTTTTACTCACTTTCTAGTAATTAAGTAAGTATGTTGTACGACGTTTGCTTTGAACAAGCCGCTTGTAGGTCAACAGAAAAGCATCAGCACCATTGACAGCATTTCTTTGTGCTGTAGAGCAATGCTTTAACCATGGGAAAGAGATCAGGGTTGCATCACATTACCAGGGGCAAATATGAAGTTATTACTGACATGCACGTCGGGTGGTCACTTTGCCACCATGAAAGATCTGCAAAATTTTTGGTCTAATTACGATAGAACTTGGGTTACCCATTTAGAAAAAGATACAGCCGTCATTCAAAATGCAGAAGTTATTCGTTGGATTCCCTATCAAGGTCCTAGAGATATCTTCTCTTTTCTAAAAAATTTACCGACAGTATTTGACGTCGTCAAAGCTGAGAAGCCTGACCTCATTATTTCAACCGGAGCGAGTATCGCAGTGAGCTTTGCGATTGTCGCCAAGCTGCTAGGAATTCGGTTTATCTATATTGAAAGCATTACCAGATCACAAGACCTAAGTCTTTCTGGAAAGCTTGTCTATCATCTATGCGATGACTTTTATGTACAGTGGCCTCAATTGACTCAGAAATATTCTAAATCCAAATTCATGGGATACGTTTAGAATTTTTCTGAAATGGTCTCCAATTATAATACTGACTGGTCAAGAAAATTGGTTTAACTTTTTCGAGCATTATTCGAACCTTTCTCCGGGATGTAGAGACGAAGATTTTATCTCTATATCCTCAACAATAATATTGGACCTTTAAAAAGTTTCGGAAACATTAGAAAAATCCATCTTACAATCCTAGAATTTCGTCGTCACTGCCGATTTCGAAGGTTTTTCATTTTATTCAACCTCGATTTAAATATTCCAATAATGTTCGATTTATTGTTTGCAATCAGCAACCATTTTTTATGGGACTTGCGAATTTTGGTCAGAACTAAAAACAAGTAGGCTAGAGATTTTTGAAATATTTTAATTGCCCTTGGTTAATCGAATGAGAAGATCAGAAATCCTGGCAGGTTGCTTGTCTTGCCTAAAATACGGCTAAAGAAGGATACGTGAATTGATTACCGTCACATTAGGCACTATTCCATATCAGTTCGACAGAGCAATTCTGTGGGTAAATAAACTCATAGAACGCGAGATCATTCAGGAAGATCTGTTTATCCAGTACGGTGTCAGCAATATTTCAGATCTCAATTGTAGTTTGCCTTTGACAAGTGAAGCGACAGTAGAATATGGGCGTATGCAGAGTATTTTAGCCTCATCTCGATTGGTGATTTCGCACGCAGGCCAGGGTTCAACTCGTCAGTTAGCAGCCCAAGGTGTAAGATTTCTCCTGCTACCACGGCTGGCAAAATATGGTGAACACATCGACAATCACCAACTTATATTTGCGCAAAGCGTAGCTAGTTTTGGTGTGAAGCACTGTTTGACCTTTGAGGAGTTAGAGCAAGCAGTCTTGAGTCCGCCAGAGCCTTTGCCTGGGCCACTGTTGACTCACCCAAAATTGTCTGAGCATTTATTGAGCAAATATCCACCAAGGAAACGGAATAAATAAAAGCCCCACCCTTGGTAACTGTCCGCTGAGTAAAGGGGAAATGTTCACCTCTTATCCAAAATAGATTTAGGTCTTCTTTATCTACCTGAATAGATTAGGGAACACTATAGCTTTATTCATATTGTTCGCTGAGCCATTTAGACTGCCGCATGAGTAAGTTGATCGCAATTGCGAAAAGGCATTGGGCACCACTGGTAGGATTAAATGCAGTGATCTTTCTGTTTGCGGCCTTTCAGACTACTTTGGTAGAAGATACTTGGAGCGCCGAAGCCAAGCTCATCATTCCGAATGCTACGAGTGACTTAAACGTCAACTTGGGAGGGTTGGGTGATGTGCAGGGTGGTGAAGGACTTGTTTTTTCCCAACAACTCGATTCTCGTCAGATTCTCCTATCGATCATGCTGAGCGACGATACATTGAGACCTGTCTGGCAAATCGATCCAAATCGAGACACTTTTGACAAACTCAGTGCCTTCAAAGATATGCTGACTGCCAAAAGTAGTGATGCCTCGACGGTCTTATCGATTGTGGCAGAGGCTGAAACTGCGGAAATTGCACAAGATAGACTAGAAAATTGGATTCACTCCTTTCAACAGCGCCTCAATGAGCTTCGAGAAAGTGATGTTGCCCAACGAAATACCTTTTTTGAAAAAGAACTCATTAAAGCTCAAAACGATCTAGACGATGCCCAAAACCAACTAGTTGAGTTTCAGGAGTCAACCAATTTAGTCGATAGCGAAAGTCAAATTAGAGAGCTGGTCGAAATCGCCAGTGGACTCAGTCGGATGCAAGGAGAAACTACTGCACAATTCACGGCCAGTCAGGCCCGACTCACAGCCTTAACCCAACGCCTCGGCCAAACCCCCGAACAGGCAATCATTGCTTTAGAACTGGGCGAAAATCAAGGTTATCAAAGCCTTCGACAAAAACTGGCTGAAGTCAACGTGGCATTAGCAGAAAGTCGAGCGATGTTTACCGAGCAGCATCCTGAAATGCAATATCTTTTAGAGAGTCGAGCACAGCTTATTAGTGAGCAAGCTCAGTATCTTGAGCAGGCCACCCAATCAACTATCGATGTTAATACTGATGCTGGGGAAAACTTTTCTGCGTTGATTCAAGATCTGATCTTGGCAGAAAGTGAAACCCAAGGTTTACAAGAACAATCCACGCAACTTCAGCAGCAAATTAATGCCGTCAATGAACAGCTTGGGCAGATTCCTGCAGTTCAGGCACGCCTGATCGAATTGCAACGTCAATATAGTAATGCCGAAGGGGTCTATAACGGCTTAGTCGCTCAGACCCAAGCCATTAAAATTGGTGCATTCAGCAGCTATCCCAATGTGCAAATCTTAGACCAGCCCAGCATTAATCCATCACCGTTAGGTCCAGGTAAACGCCCTATTGCTTTAGGCGCAATCTTAGCATCAGCCTTCGGCAGTGCCGCCATCATTTTCTTTTTAGAAGGTAGAAATCCTCTCCTGTCTGCTAACGATGCACATAGCTTCGGCCTACCAGTCTTGGGAAACATCGCCCAAATCAAATCGCCCAAAATCATTGAGCCTGCCGAACTAGGAAGACAGCTTGGGTGTCAGCAACTAGCTGTAGCAATTAGCAAGATGTCTCTAAAAAATCAGAGGCTTTTGATCACTAGTCCATTGGCTAAAGAGGGCAAAACAACACTTGTTAGAGGGATTGGAGGTGCATTGAGTGAACTTGGTTTTCGAGTTCTCATGGTCGATGGTGATGTTGTCAACCACTCTCTAAGCTCTAGCTTTGGCAGCCAACCTAGTATACCTGGCAAAGAAATAAACCTGGCAACAATTTCCCCATATCTTTCTTTGTTGCAACTCAATATTCATCCAGATAAGGTCAAAGAATTTTTTGTCCAGTCTAAATTTAGCCTGTATCTTGATGAGCTCAATAATCAAGATCAATATGACTACATCCTAATAGATAGTCTGCCGATAAATAGCCATAGTGAAACTGCGGCTATGTTAGATGCAGTGCACAAAACTCTCTTAATTCTATGGCCCTTGAGAAGCCTGAAAAATTCCTTGAGCCAGAGTCTTGAAATACTCACAAAAAACAAGGCTGAGATATTAGGACTAATATTTAATGGATTTCCTGAATCAGCTGACAACTACAAAAATTTTTCGCCTTCCAATCAAAGACAAGAAAGATGAAAAGATATTCTCAAGCCAAAAATTTTACCCGTTCAAAAAAAATTTGCTATGACTTCTTATCTGACCAAAAATTATTTGATGGTGTTTTTCTGAACTGGACTTACTTAAAGCAATCAGAGAAAGTTGTTTGCCTGGGCATTGTACTGATTCCATTGTGGTGGTTGTGGGGATGGAGTTATTTGCTTTTGTTATTAGGTTGTGGGATCTGTGCCTACGAAATATGGAAGACTGGCAGCATCAGCCTAAAAAACCCTAGCTTGATTGTGGTTGCCCTAATAGCTTATGGCCTCTACGATTTGATCGGCACTATATTTTATGGTTTATACAATAATTCTTCCCTAGGAGCACGTGATTTCCTTGGTTCTAGTGACAAGATATTCAGTCCTGCCTTCATGATTTGGTATATCCAAAGTAAAGGTATTCGGGTGAGATCTAAAATTGTTGCTTGGGCTTTCTCTTTCGTCGTAATAATGATGATAGGGTCTTGGGCCTATATATTTCTAATTAATCAGCAAATCAGTTTTGAACCACCTAGGAGCTTATTTGGCTTTTTAACGGGCAAACCTTCAACATACGTTATTGGTGCAGGAAATACTAACTATTTAATACCCTATCGAGCACAAGATAGTTCAATTGCTGGTTTTGCGAGGTACTTTTATTTCTTTCATGGCCCTGAATCATTAGCTCTAACATGTGGCTTTATTTGTTTGCTTGCAGTCGAAATAGAATCCAAAATATGGAAAGCCTTACTATTCTCAGGATCATTCTTTATATTACTGACCAGCGGCACTAGATCTGTTTGGCTATCCTTGCCGCTGGTTTTGTTTATCTGGTTTTTATTCGCATCTACTCAAACCAAAAGTTCATGGCTGGTTTTTGCCTTGATTGCAATTGCTAGTGCCATAATGCTAATGATGCCACCGGCAACTAATTTTGCTCTGGACAAAATTTCTGGCACAGCAGAAGCAACCAGTGAGTTTCGCGGAGATTCAACGGATACTCGGGCAGAAATATATAAGCAGACCTATGAAAAAATAGTCACAAGCTCAAACATGACTTTATTGCTAGGACATGTTGTCCCTGGTGAAACAGTTTTGCCAGGTTATGCACCAGCAAAGATTGGCACCCATAGCTTTTATTTAGGAAGCTTGCTATACATTCGGGGTGTCGTAGGCACGGCAATTTTCTTGACTTATTGGGTATCATTAATTCGCTGGGTTTTCAAGACTCGAAATGGTCGACCTTCAGGTTTGTTAATGATGTTGATGCTCTTTAGTCTTACCTTTTCGGTCATGGCCTTGGAATCAGTTGCAATGCCAATTACATTGATTATTTTTGTAACCAGAGACTCTAAAACATCTCCGCTTATCCGGTTCAATGCAGGATGATCAGAACAACAAGATCGAAATTGTCACATTATTAATATCGCTGGATACAGGAGTCAAGATTTATGCAGCCGATCAAAATTGAATTTGAGTCACGTAGCACAGCTCAATTTATACTTATTACAACTTTCATTCTGGTGATTCTTTCTGTCCTGGGACAGGTTTTACTTTATTTTTTCCCAGACTTTCCATTAAAAGATGCTTTAGTAGAAGAGTTTAATGTTGATGCAGAGGGAAGCTTTCCTGCACTTTTTTCATCTCTTCTTCTTTTTTATAGCGCGTGCATTTTAAGGGTTATTTCCAATATTGAATTCGAGCTTCGCAATCGCTACGCAAGAAGCTGGAAGTCGCTCTCCTGCATCTTTGTCTATCTGTCACTTGACGAACTTTTGAGTTTACATGAAAGAGTCATACCATTTTTTAAGCGATTAGAGTTTGGTGGTTTTTTGTATCATGGGTGGGTAGTCATAGCATTTGCAATACTTCCAGTTTTAGGCTTTATCTTCTTCAGATTCTGGTTTTCTCTTCCAGCCCGAACTCGTATTTTATTTGCTCTTTCCGGAATTATTTATATTGGTGGGGCATTAGGTTTTGAGCTTGTTAATGGATACTATGCGGATTTAAATGGTGAAAACAATTTTCCATATGAAGTTCTTGTCAGTATCGAAGAAATGCTGGAAATGCTAGGGCTAACCACCTTCATATTCTCACTTCTGTCTTATCTTGAAAGCCTTAAATTTGGCCCGTTGAAGATATTATTAGGAGTTTCGGATGAAAATATATAGATCATCAATTACTTAACTTCCTATTATCTATAAAAGCATCAAAAGTGAAGAAGCTAATACTATTGCCAGGTGGATTTAAACATTTAGGAGGGACTGTAGTCTCGCTTTCCCTTCTTATTGATGGATTCAAGCGATTGGGAAAACAAGATCGGCTTTGTGTGATTGTCCAAGCCGGTTCTGTTACTCACCAATATTTAGAGGAAACGGGGCAAACAGAGTGCATCCATTTGATTGATGCTAGTTCACAAATGGGGTGTATGAAAAAAGCTTTTACGTGGATCAGCCAACAACCCAAGGAGAATCCGCTGTTACTGGATAATTGGACCAATCGAAAACTGATGCCGCTGCTGATGCTGGAATCCATTAGGTTGCGATTAGCCCGACGTCCCGTATATCACTTTTGCCATGACTTGTGTGCTTCAAACAATTACTTTGGCTTTTTACTCAGAAAATTGGCGTTTGGATGTTTATCACCCAAAGCAATTTGCAATTCAGAATTTACAGCCGGGTACATCAAGGCCTTAATGCCTAAGATTCAGGGCATCCTCTACCAGCCGGTAAATACCCAAACATTTTCTGACTGTACTGACAAAATTCCTGCGGAGTTAGCTTCACTACTTAAAAATGGGAAGAAAATTTTGCTAACCCCCTCGCGATTAAACAAGCCTGGAATTGTTAACGACAAAAATTTGCGTGCCTTAATTCCAGTATTGGCTGAACTGAAAGCGATGGGGCATAACTATCACAGTGTAATTATTGGCTCCGACCAATCACCAGATGGCAGTTATCGTAGAGCTTTGCTGGAACAGGCAGAACAATTTGGTGTGGGGGATAGACTAAGCATTTTACCACCTAAAATTGCCATAGAAAAATATTACCCCCATGCCAGTGCAGTGGTAACACTTGCGCCGAGAGAACCCTTTGGGAGGATCGTAGTGGAGGCGATTGCTTGTGGTGTTCCTGTTGTTGGTAGCAACACAGGTGGCATCCATGAGATTTTGCAAAACTTCGCTCCAGAATGGATTGTTGCGCCGAATGATCCATTAGCCGTTGCGAATAAAATACTCCAGCTGACGCAGGTTGAAAGCACTAATGCTTCATTAGCAATGGGTAAAGCTTGGATTCAATCAAATTGCAGCGTGGAGGATTATGCTGCCGGGATGATGCGGCTAACAGAACTCTCTTTTGTAGCTTAATTTTCTGCTGAGCGGCTGACAACTACTTTCTGACGTATTATTTTTGGTTTCACATATGGAACATAAAACCTAATGAAAAAAGCTTCATTTATTAGCGGAACTCTGCCTCCGATTACAGGAGGAGAATTTTATAATTACCAACTTTATTCTCACCTAACTACTGAAGGTATTTATGTTGATTATATTAATTTGCATAAAATCAGGCTGCTCTTCAAGTTGAATATTATTCCAGTTTTTGGAGATGTCCTTGTTAATCTGCTGGTTTTTATACTGATTTTCAGGAAGCTGAATTTTCTTGTTATTCAAGATCAGTATTTTGGCCCTTATCTAATTTTGACTAATTTTATTCAAAAGTTTATCAGGAAAGGAAGAAACGTACTGATTGTCCACCATTTTGATAAGTATGACAGCCAAAAATATGGTGCTTTGCCTAGACACATACTGAATTACCCTTTGGATGTGATCCGTGAGATCAGCTCGGTTTTTTTTGCTGAAAAAATAATCACGAATAGTCACTTTAATAAACAAGAAATCGAATCTATTCGAACTTTAGAAGAGGGATTGATTTCGATTTTACCTCCTGGACTAGATCGAAATCGCTTTGTGAAAGTTGAGCATCAACCAAGACCTGTAGACAATCAATTTAATGGCTCTAAAGTCATTCTTTGTATTGGCCATTGCATACCTCGTAAAGGTATTATCTATCTGATAGAGGCTTTTGCAAAGGTTGATCACTGTGGTTTTGAGCTTTGCATTGTTGGCAAGCTTGACAAAGATGTTGACTATCATAAAAAAGTTGAATCCTTGATTTTCAATCTCAATTTAACAAAGGTTGTTCATCTTTTGAACCGTGTCGATCAAGATGCACTGGCCTCTCTATATTCTCAGGCAGACTTTTTTGTATTGCCTTCTCTGAAAGAAGGTTTTGGGATCGTGCTTTTAGAAGCGATGCACTATGGCTTGCCGATTATTACGACAAACGTATCTGCGATGCCTGAGCTGGTTGAAGATGGTAAAAATGGATTTTTAGTAAATCCATCCGACTCTGATGATTTGGCGATCGCTTTGTCAAAACTGATTCATGATTCAACTCTGAGGCAGCAAATGTCAGAGTGTTCACTCAAGCGAATTGAGGAGGGATATCATTGGGAACAGGTTAATTCTGAGTTTTTGAGTATTGTTCAGGAGGCATTGGCAGAAGCCTAGATTGAGTGAAATTATCCGAGGTGACTTTCTGGAATTGCAAATGATGTTCCCGAACCTATCATCCAAAATCATGGCGAATTTTGAAGAAGTAGCGGAGATACTGGGCGTGATAATACTCATGTTTTCGTTACTGCCTTATTTTCAAAAAATTGATATAGGTCACCTAAACATTCACTTCGTTTCTATGGCAAGCAAGACGAACACAAATATCTGATTTTATCTTTAGCCAAGCTCATGATTTCCTGAAAAGGAAAAGAGATTGCCAGCTTCTCAATTTCCTCACTGAATTGAGAATTGAGGAATTGAGGAAGCCTGTAAGTCTCACAAATTCAAAATAGAAAAGTTTTCAAAGTTAAGTTACAGCATCTAAACTTCCGCACAATAGAAGAGATGGAT
Source organism: uncultured Leptolyngbya sp. (assembly GCA_964353225.1). Classification (GTDB taxonomy): domain Bacteria; phylum Cyanobacteriota; class Cyanobacteriia; order Phormidesmidales; family Phormidesmidaceae; genus PCC-6406. Next base: position 33,683 of record CAYGVA010000010.1, on the reverse strand, counting down.
TCACCTTTAAGCATATCCGCTGCTATAACACATGAGGATCAGGTCCTACCTTTGGTGAGTGTAATTCTTAGCAGCTATAACTATGGCCGCTTTCTAAAACAATCCATTGACAGTGTTTTGGAACAAACTTATGGGAACGTTCAGCTAATTGTTGTTGATGATGGGTCAACTGATAACTCTCGTGAAATTATTGAGTCATACGGCTCCCGATTTATCTCAATTTTCCAAACCAACTCAGGGCACGCAAGTACTGTCAACAAGGGGATAGAGCAGACAACTGGAGAAATTATTTGCTTTCTAGATGCAGATGATTGCTTTCATCTTGAAAAAATTTCAAAAGTAGTTCAATCATTTCAGGAACATCCTGAATGGGGGCAGATTGGCCATTCTTGGCTTACTATTAATGCCGAAGGTGAGATTGTTGGCAAGTCTACCTCAAACATACTAAGTCAAGGTGATGTCAAAGACTTGCTGTTAAGCTGTGGTCGATATGCCTCAGCTATTAGTTCCGCATTGGCTTGTCGCCGCTCTATCTTAAATAAGGTAATGCCGATTAGAAAATGGGGTGCTGACACTTATCTTAATGTCACTATGCCGTTTTACACGTTGATTGGCTCTATCAATGAGCCCCTCATGTATTACCGTATGCATGGAAACAATGTGCGAGCCTACTCTAATGATTTACCTTTCCTGATCCAGCAGCGCGAGGCTACCGCAAATTTCATTAACGAGACTGCTGCTCTAACGGGGATTACGTCAACATTTGATATCAATAATGACCCAGATTATCGTAGCTATCTAGTAATGAAAGCAGGGAAAACCTCTTTGGCAGAGTTCTGGAAAATCATCAATTTATCATTAAGGGAAAGTAGATTGATCAAGAGGAGTTTCCGAGACACCTTAATTCGTCTGCTCAATCGTGGCGTAGCTGGATTACTGCCTTCAGAAGGCGTTGTGATACTCAGAATGGGATTTAGAAGATATATTCGCTTTCGTTTCTTTGGCCAAGAACCCCGCTATTGAGCTTTAGATGGTCTAGATTTCCGAGATTTCATGATGCCTCTTGCCTCACAAGAATTCGTTTTCTTTAAAGCATTCTTGCTAACCTTAATTAGATATTGCAGAAACGAAAATTTTAATATAGATATCGATGGGGTACCAGGTTGAATTCTCAAGGCGGCAAACATCATAAAGAAAAGCCAATACTCATCATTATTCCTGGGGAGTGTGACTCCTTGGGGGGTACATTAATCACTTCATCCTCTTTAATTAAAGGATTTGAAATCCTTGGGCTTTCGAGCCAAATTCTGTTTCTGGTGCGTGCTCACACAATTATGGAGGATTACTTTACGACTCAAGGGCAAGAGTCGTACTTTATATCGATAAAGTCTTCTACACAAAAAGATTTTTTCGGCAAGGCTCTCCAATGGGTAAATAAGCAACCTACGTCGTGGCCACTTTTTCTGGACAACACGGTAGCAAAGGCCCTGCTGCCAACATTATTCATGTCAAGCCTCAGATTGCGTTTTAGCAACCGTAATGTTTACCACTTCTTCCATGACTTAGCTTTATCTTATCGACCCCTTGGATTTGTTTTTAGAAAAATAATATTTACACTTCTTTCTCCAAAATCTATCTGCAACTCTTATTTCACATCTGAATATATTAATAATCTGGTGCCTGAGAGGGTGGGAGAAATTCTATATCAGCCAGTAGACCTAGAGAGATTTAGCGCTCAGTCATTTTCTATGGTTCCTGAAGGGTTAAAGCCCATTTTAGAGAATGGTTCTCGTATTATTCTTACACCCTCTCGAATCACCAAGCCTGGAATTATAAATGACAAAAATTTGCGTGCCTTGATTCCAGTATTGAAAATATTAAAGAGCCAGGAAAATCATTACCACTTAGTTATTATTGGAGAAGACAATACACAGGAAAAGACTTTTGTCCAACAGTTATTGGCCCAAGCACAGGAAGCAGGTGTTGCTAATTCTTTGACTATTCTTCCTCCTGTTTTTAATATTGAGGATTATTATCAACATGCTGACATCGTACTGACGTTGGCTCCGAGAGAACCCTTTGGACGTATTGTGGTCGAAGCCTTAGCCTGTGGCATTCCTGTTATTGGCAGCAATACAGGAGGAATTGGAGAAATTCTAAATAACTTTTCACCTAATTGGGCAGTTTTTCCAGACAATCCAGATGCTGTTGCAAAAGCAGTTATGGCGACCATAGATGATCCAGAAACCCCTGCTATTTTGCTGGATGCACAACAATGGATTCGAGAGAATTGTAGTGTTTTACATTATGCAGATGCCATAAGAAAAATAGTTGGGTTTTAAGCAGGTTTTTCTGTCTGCCAGAGAAACCATGGGATTTCATGTCTATTTTTCATTTCTGTTAAGGGCATAAGAAATGGAAATTTAGTGCCGTAAAAACTTGTTTGACCAGTTCCAAAAAGTCTTCGGGTGGTGCGTATTTTTCTTGTGAGTCAAGATTTTAATAATGCAAAAAAGTATTTTGGTCGTCTCTCGAACTTTCTTGCCGAAGGAAGGGGGAATTGAGGAGTATGTGTATAACCGATGTCTGCAAGATCCTTCTGGGATAATTGTATTGGCGGCAAATTTTCCGGGTGCGGATGCTTTTGATGAGAAGCAACCTTTTGCCGTTCATCGTTGGCCCAATCCGGCCTTCTTGAACCGGTCATTGCCGGGTCGCCTGATCAAGCAGGTCCTTTGCCTGGTGTGGTCGTTAGTGATGGGGATTCAGCTTTATCAAAAATATCGCTATCGCTATATTGAGTGGGGGCACGGCTATGATTTCCCCTCGGTATTGATATTGAGCTATTTATTGCCTATTGAATATTTCATCTATTTGCATGGCAATGATTTGCTCTGCCCTTTACGCAATCCTGTATTCAAGTCAGCCTTTAATTGGACGCTGAAGCGAGCTGCTGGAATCGTTTGTAATAGTTCTTTTACCAGCAACTATTTAAAATCTCATTTTTCAGTATCAGTTCCCATTCACATTGTGAATCCGGCGGTTAGACCCACAAAGTTTGGGTTGTCAACGACTCAATTGCCTGATCCTCAACTCGGTCAAGCGATTCGTGGCCAATATGGCATCCCCAATGATGCAGTTTTGATTTTGTCGGTCGGACGTTTGGTGAAGCGGAAGGGATTTGATCGGATTATTACTCAATTGCCATCTCTTTTACGGCAAGGACTGGATGTCCATTATTTGGTCTGTGGTCGTGGTGCGATGGAGGCAGAACTGCGTAATTTGGCAACTGATTTAAAAGTGGCGGAGCGGGTTCATTTTGCAGGATATGTGGATGATCAAGCGCTGGCTCAATATTATTCAGCTTGTGATCTTTTCTCAATGCTGACATTCTTTAATGCTGATGCCGCGAGTATTGAAGGGTTTGGCATTGTCTATGTAGAAGCTGGGTTCTTTGGCAAGCCGGTGATTGCCTCGCGGATTGGCGGGGTAGTTGATGCGGTACACCATCTGGAGAATGGCGTATTGGTTGAACCTGAAGCCTCTGCGGATGAATTGCTGGCTGCTTTGAGCCAGCTTTGTGGTGATGCTGAATTGCGTCATCGTTTAGGGGCTAGAGGAGAACAACTTGCAGATCGCCAACCGTCTTATCAGGCGCTATATCCATCGGCGCTTTAAACCTGACCCTTTATTAGGATGTTATGTCCTCGTCTAACACCGTCCGGGCTGTTGCAAAGAGTAGTTTTTGGCTGACTGCCAGCTATGGTCTAGCTAAGTTTTCGCAGCTCATTTCACAAATTCTTCTGGCACGTCTTTTGACGCCAGAAATTTTTGGGATTTGGGGCATGGTGATGGTGATCACGACGCTTTCTGAATTGTTTAAGGATTCGGCGATCGCCCAGGTATTGGTGCAAAGGGGCGTGGATCATAAGCCCCTTGCCGATGCGGTGTATAGCCTGGGTGTTTCTATTTCTGTGGTGATGTTTGTGGTGCAGAGCTTAGTGGGTTATCCCTTAGCTCGTTTTTTTGGGGAGCCGATTGTTTGGCCTTTAACCGTTTGCGTGGCGTTGGTCTTTTTGATTGGGGCAGGGGCAGGTGCCCATGGGGCGGTGCTGTCTCGGCGGATGCAGTTTCGCGAGCTGGCGATCGCCGATAGCTGTGCGGGTCTAGCTCGTCTGGGTGGTGCGGTCATTTGTGCATTGATGGGGTTGGGGGTGTGGTCGTTTGCCATTGCCGAAATTGCTAGAGCCATTGTGGATGCTGGTTTGAAGCGCTGGTTTAGTCGCTACCCCTTTCGGTATTCCCTCCGCCCTGATCCAGAAGCAATTCGTAATGTGCGGAACTACATCGGCAGTTTGGTTGGCATCAATCTGGCGGTCTATGCCAATACCAATGGCGATAATTTGATTGTTGGTCGGATTCTGGGTGCCCAAGCTTTGGGGTATTACAACATGGCCTATCAACTATCGATGCTACCGGCCTATGCCCTTTCCCAGGTCAATCGGGTTAATCTCTCTGTTCTCTCCCAGCGTGATGCGGTTGGCCAACAGCGCTATGTGCGCAAAATGCTGGAGCTATGCGCACTGTTGTCTGCACCCGTGTATGGCATCGGTTTTGTGGTGGCACCATGGTTGATCCCTTGGTTGTATGGGAAGGAATGGGTGGCGGTGGTGCCACTATTCCAAATTATTTTGCTGTTTGCTTATTCTCGGGGGTTTATGTCGATTCTTGGCACAACCCTGAATGCCCTGGATAAGCCCCAGCTCAACGCTGCCATCAACTGGGTTTTAGTGCCGATCGCTGTGCCTGCATTTATCGCCGGGGTTTGGTGGGGCGGGTTGCAGGGGATTGCGATCGTTGTGGCGACGGTGATGGGGATCGGCGCGGCGGGTTGGTTCTGGCTCACCACGAGTCGGGTGATGCAGTACTCAAGTTTATCCCTCGCTCAGCCCGTCCTCCTGCCCACGGGGGCGGCATTTTTAGCGATCTGGGCCACTGTTATGTTGCCGAGTGAGGCAATTTTAGGGCGGACCCTTCAGGTCCTTGCATTTTTGTTGATCTATGTTTTTGTATTGTCAGTGGGGTCGTGGGGACGTATTCCGAAAATGCTATTTGGCTTAGTCCGTCAGTCATTTAAGGTTGAGCCTAAATAGGAGGCTAAATGCAATATTTTAGGTTGATTAGATTAATTTGAACTTGCCCTGTTGTCATTATTTATGGGCCGATAAAATGCTGCCGATCACTCATTCGCTTTGCTCACGTCGTCCCGCCGAGTGGGCTACGCTATTTCTACTCTTTAATCTGAGTTGGGGGTATGGGCTTGCCCCAGTCTATGCCCAATCAACAGATCATCATGAAGGTGATAGTGCCCTCACTGCACCATTAACCCCCATCACAGCACCCTTAATAACCTCGCCGGATGCTTTCGAAGGGCTGTATATTCTGGGGCCTGGGGATCAGTTACAAATGGACGTCTTTAATTTGCCTGACTATAGCCGGGACTATCAAATTTTGGCGGATGGAACCTTGAGCCTACCGTTGCTCGGGACGGTGGCGGTGGCAGGCATGACCCTTGAACAGGCTACCGCTGCCATTACCCAACGCTACGGCCAGTTCATTCGTCAACCGGCAATTACGCTGCTTTTGCTGGAGGCGCGTCCGCTGCAAATTGCGATCGCCGGAGAAGTCAAACGTCCCGGTGCATATACCGTTCGAGCAGACAATACGCTCCAAACCGGTATGACAACGGTTACCCAGGCTATTCAATTGGCAGGGGGCATTACGCAAACTGCAAATATTCGTCAGATTCAAGTGAGTCGCCCCTTTCCCAATAGAGCGGTCCCCCCACAAGTTAGAACCATTGATCTTTGGGAGCTATTGCAATCGGGTAATCTGAGCCAGGATATATCGCTGCGGGATGGGGACACACTCCTCATTCCCACGGCATCGGCTCTAGATCCGAGCGAAGCATCTACCTTAGCAACAGCGAGCTTTGCCCCAGATGTAATGACGGTTTATGTCGTTGGTGAAGTTGTTGAACCGGGGGCTGTAGAAGTGTCCCCCAACACGCCACTACATCAGGCCATTTTAGCCGCTGGGGGATTTAATAATCGAGCTGCCCAGAATTCAGTTGAGTTGATCCGTCTTAACCCCAACGGCACGGTTGCCCAGCGCAATATCGAAATTGATTTTAGTCAGGGTATTGGCAACGAACAAAATCCGATATTGCGGGAGTTCGATACGGTTGTTGTTAGACGTTCCAACTTAACTCAAACCACAGATTTTCTTGACGTTGTATTGTCACCAGCCTTGACGATTTTAAGGATTTTTAATGATCTTTAATTTCATCATCTCAATGGGCTTCAAATCTCGAATTAAACCTCGTCTAACTTGAAACTTGGAGTTCCCCTCACCCTAAATCCCTCTCCCTAGGGGAGAGGGACTTTGAATGGTTCTCCGGCTCCCCTCGCCCCCTGGGAAAGGGACTGGGGGTGAGGGTCAGAACTACGGTTCTCAACATGGACTTGGTTTATCTCAAATTTGCCGTAACCGTCCCCTGAGCGGAGTCGAAGGGGACATTCTGGCTAGGTTTTGGCTTCGACTTCGCTCAGCCAACATAGTCTCTGGGACGGTTACAATTTGCCAAGCAAGTAAAAAATTTTGCAGAGGAAATGAGGCTCAAAAGATATTATTTTGTCTGTCTGATGATCTTCATCGGACTACTGGTTTTAGCACTATCAGTCTTAGGCCCTAAACTGATTGAGCCTTTGCTTATCCCTTCAGTTTCAGGTCGTACGCTCCTCAAACAAGATCGGGCATTGGAGCCCGTAGTCGCTGCGAATAGGGATCCATTACCGTTAAAAGAACTGGCTCGACAGCGGGGCATTTCGGTGGGGGCTGCCGTACTGGTTGACCCCTTTCGGGAAGATGAAACCTATCGGGATCTATTGGCGCAGGAATTTAATTGGCTGACGCCAGAGAATGCGATGAAGTTTTCACGGCTGCATCCAGAGCGCGATCGCTACGACTTTACCAAGGCAGCTGAACTGGTAGATTTTGCGATCGCGCACCAGATGAGCGTCTACGGTCATACCCTCGTTTGGTACCGCAATCTACCCGACTGGTTAACGGAGGTAGATTGGTCCCGCGAAGCCTTAATGGCCATTCTCAAGCGGCATATTTATACGGTTGCGGGGCGTTTTCGGGGCCAAGTATCGGTTTGGGACGTGGTCAATGAAGCCATTAAAGACGGCGGGCTGCGCGACTCAATTTGGCTAAAAGGGATTGGAGCCGATTATATCGAGCTGGCCTTTCGCTGGGCCCATGAAGCGGATCCCAGTGCCCTTTTGTTTTACAACGACTACCAAGGGGAGGGATTAGGCCCAAAGTCTGATGCCATCTACGCGCTAGTCGCTGACTTAAAGCAACACCATGTCCCCATTCATGGGGTTGGCTTGCAGATGCACATTGGCATTGACAAGTTGCCTGATCCCCAAGCGGTTGCTCAGAATATGGAACGTTTTGCCGCACTGGGCCTAGCGGTCAGAATCACAGAAATGGACGTGAAAGTTTATAAAGGTAAGGGCACAGCAGCAGAACGGCAGGCGCAACAGGCGGCGGTCTACAAGGCAATGATGCAGGTGTGCTTGGCTGCACCCAATTGCACCGGGATGACGACATGGGGTGTTGCCGATCATTACTCTTGGGTTCCTCACTTTTTAGACCATCCTGACTCGCCGCTATTATTCGACTCGAACTATCAACCGAAGCCCGCCTACGGTGCTTTGGGAGAGGCATTGAGGGAGATTCGCTAGCGCCCCCAGTCTCTCCAGAGACGGTCAAGATTAACGCTACATTTCTAGACGAGGGTCGTTTGGAGGTCAGCACCCTGTTGAGCTGAGCACCCAGTTGACCAGCTCGCTTTAGATCAGTGTTGCGATCGTTTGAATGCCTGATTTAATCCCTATTTTGTTTAAGAACGATGGGGGACTTCAGAAGATTGATTAAGATAGGTGAAGCGTCAACTGAATTCTTGCTAGGAGTAGCCCGCCAATGACCTCTGCGATCGCCGCTACGGCTCCCATGGCTGTGACGGCTCCGACCATCCGGCGACTAGACAATGGTTTGACCATCATTGCAGAGCAAATGCCTGTAGATGCTGTCAATCTCAACCTGTGGTTACGGGTGGGGTCAGCGGTGGAAACCGATGCCATAAACGGCATGGCCCACTTCCTAGAGCACATGATTTTTAAAGGTACCTCCCAACTACCGGCTGGGGAATTTGAGCGCCGCATTGAAGCCCGTGGCGGCCTTACCAATGCCGTGACCAGCCAAGATTACACCCACTTTTTTATCACCACAGCCCCCCAGGACTTTGCCGACTTAGCGCCGCTACAGATTGAGTTGGTGATGAATCCCTTACTAACGGACAGCGAGTTTGAGCGGGAACGGCCCGTGATCTTGGAGGAAATCCGTCGCGCCAACGATAACCCCCGCCGCCGCACCTTTTATCGCTCTATGGAAATGGCCTTTGAGCGTTTACCCTACCGACGACCGGTATTGGGGCCAACAGCGGTGATTGAGGGGTTGACGGCCCAGCAAATGCGGGACTTTCATGGGTATTGGTATCAGCCCAATGGCATCACCGCCGTGGCGGTCGGCAACTTGCCCGTTGAAGACCTGATTCAAGTGGTGGCAGAGGGGTTTGATCGGGCGATGGCCGAGCGCCAGCACGCTGCCGTTGCCCCGAACCGAGCCGTGCAGTCAGCACCAGAGTCGCCTTACAGCAAGGTCGAGCGTATTGAACAAACGGACCCTTCTCTCCAGCAAGCTCGGTTCATTATGAGCTGGCGGGTGCCGGGGTTGACCGACTTAGAAGATACCTATGCCCTAGATGTCTTAGCATCGGTCCTCGGCCAGGGACGCACCTCCCGCCTCACCCAGGATTTACGGGAACAGCAACAGCTCGTGAGCGGGGTTTCGGCGGGCAATTTGAGCTATTGGCAGCAGGGGGTGTTTCATGTGGGAGCCCATCTACCCGCTGAGCACCTTGAGGCGGTAGAAGCCAGGGTTGCGGGTCATATTGAGCGGATTTGCCAGGAACCGATTACAGCGGCTGAGCTGCGTCGGGTGCAAACCCAGGTGGCTAATCGCTATGTGTTTGGTAGTGAAAGCCCGAGCGATCGGGCGGGTCTCTATGGCTATTACCAAACCCTCACTGGGCATCTCGAACATGCCTTAAATTATCCAGAGCGCATTCAGGCTTTAACGGCACAGGACATCCAGGTCGTGGCCCAACGCTATCTATCGACCGATGCCTATGGCGCTGTCATTCTGCGGCCAGCGACCAAAGTCAGTCAAGAGGCGTAATTCAAGGGGGGCATCATGGTGACGAATGGGCTCTGGCTAGCGATTAGCGATCGCATTACTGAGGTCACGGGTCGTCCCTTTACCGTGCAAGGCCACCATTCGGTGGGGGGCGGCAGCATTAACCAGGCCTATCAAATTACCGATGGCGCTCAGCAATACTTTGTCAAGGTCAACCAGGCGGTCCAGGTGGGCATGTTTGAGGCGGAAGCCCTAGGGCTCGCCGAGATCGCTCAAACCCAAACCATTCGGGTGCCGCAACCGCTCTGCTGGGGCACCGCCGCTGGGGCTGCCTACCTGGTGATGGATTGGTTAGATCTGGGGCGCGGCACCCCCGAGGCTTGGTATCACCTAGGGCAGCAGTTGGCCGCCCTGCACAGAACCACAAGTGAGCAGGGCTTTGGTTGGCCGCAAAACAATACGATTGGCGAGACGCCCCAACCCAATCCCTGGACCAAAACCTGGCTGGAATTCTATATTCAGCATCGCCTGCACTATCAGTTTCGCCTAGCCCAACGGCGGGGAGGGCATTTCCCCGCTCAGGAAGATGTACTCGCGGCAGTGCCCACCTTACTGGCGGGCCATTCGGTCAGACCAGCCCTTGTCCATGGGGATTTATGGTCGGGCAATGCTGCCGTCACCGAGGCCGGAGAACCGGTGATCTTGGATCCGGCCCCCTATTACGGCGATCGCGAGGTAGATATCGCCATGACCGAATTGTTTGGTCGTTTTCCCCAATCCTTTTACGAGGGATATAGCGCCACCTTTCCCCTAGAGGCGGGCTACGGCACGCGCAAAACTTTGTACAACCTGTATCACATCCTCAATCACTTCAATTTATTTGGCGGTGGGTACGGCTCCCAGGCCAATCGCATGATCGATCAGCTCCTGTCGATTTCTAAATAGGCTTCATCGACCAACACCGTTATGGTGTCAAACCGGACCCCCCAATATCCCCCAGGGCGTTGATCCATCAGGGTGCCTACGGTTCCCACGGCGACGAGATCCTGGGGACGCAGCATCGGCATGGGGTCGGCGGTTTTGAAATAGGGGGGAGCGATCGCTAAACGGACGCGATCGCCCACAGTCAAAGATGAAGCCATGGGACGCTGCTAACCAACCATTAATTCACTTACCCCTACGGTACCTGCCAAATGCGCCCATGGTACTGGGCGGGTTCCTGATAGGGATCCACCATGGCCCCGTGACCATGACCATGACCAGAATGATCCCCATGGTGATGGTGGTCGCCATGGCCATGGGCGTCGCTGGTTGCGGACACAGCCAAACGAAACTTACACAGCTCACAGTTCATGTGCACCGTCCCTTGCTGGGTTTCGATTTCGCGACGGCGCATCACCGCCATCAGTTGGGGGTGTAGGCCCATTTCCGGCAAGCAGACAATGGTGGCATCGGGATATTGGGCCTGCTGCTCAGCCGCAATACCTTGAATTTTCTTCATCAGTACCCCCGTAAACAAAAAGTAGGGCAGTACGATAATGCGCTTGGGCTGATACAGCCGCGCCCTGCGGAAGCCTTCTTCGAGCCGAGGATGGGTGATCCCAATAAAACAGGTTTCGACCGTGGCATAGCCACTGCCCTCCCAGATCACCCGAGCCAACTTAGCCACATCCCCATTGGCATCGGGGTCACTGGCCCCCCGTCCCACAAACAGCAGCACGGTTTCGGCGCGGCTGATACCTTCAGGATTGTGGGCATCGGTATCGAGCTGGGTGAGGCGATCGCGCCACAGGGCCAAGATTTCTGGGGTAATGCCGAAATGTCGCCCATAGTGAAACTGCACCTGGGGATGCCGCTGCCGGGCACGATCTAACTCATTGGTAATATCGAACTTATTGTGGCGGGCGGCAAAGAGCAATACCGGTAATGCCGAAATCTGTTCATAGCCCTGTTCGACACAGCGATCCACCCCTTGTTGAATGGTGGGCTCGGTCAATTCCAAAAAACAAGGCACGATTGGCCTTGAGGTATCCAGGGATTGGTAAGCAGTGGCAAAATCAATCAGGTTTTGGCGGCCTTGGGCATCCCGGCTACCATGGCCAATCAGCAAGAGTGGGCGCGACTCTGGCAGGGGCTCTAGGATCCCCAAGGGTTTCGGAGCTAAGTCATGGGCATCCCGGAGGATGTGGGCAGCGATCGGGTTCATGGCGGACTCTGGCCCTGTGCAACGCAGGGGTAGCTAGAGAAAAATAACGATTGACGGTAGGCATTCTGGCTAACGGCATGTCCCTAAAGCAGGGACAATCCCGATCACAGTTGCGGCACAGCGTCGGACTAGCGGATTCGGGCAGATACTCCCCCCGATCCACGCACCAAACTTTCCCCACCGGTCAACGAAAAATAGGCCCTGTCATCTTAGCCCACCCCTGCGAGGATGTTTGAAAAGGGCTGAAATGGTGCCGCTCCGGTTGCCACGATAGCCCATAAAAAAGCCACGGCACCTTAACGAAAAGGTCCGTGGCTCAAGACAAAGCGTTTGGGCTGGGTTAAATCTAAACCTAAAGGTCGCCGCCGCGAGCGACCAGCAAAAAGACAACTACCGGGCCAGCGACAACAATCATGGCAAGCATGGTGAGCTGCGCGATCAGCTCAAAATTAATACCGCCTAAAACACTACTTACAAATTCCATGGATCCTCCCAAAACGTCGGAGCCGTTTACTTCCGACGCTCACGGCTACTGGGTTATTCTATCTGGTGTTGGGAACTCAAATTAAATTAAGTTCACAAAATTCTAAGGCAATTTATTCTGGCACCTTAATTGATGGCCCATTGGCAATGCATTCAGGGTTGTGGCGCTTGTTGTCAGCTCAATCCAGCCGATAGACCCGACTTAGATCAGTATCTATCGCCCCAAGATGTCGCCCACTATCTGAGCCTAGTGGGTGACGATGGCTGGTGTATTAACTTCGATCACGATCGCCGTCGCTGCCAGATTTATGAAGATCGCCCCTGGTTTTGCCGCGTCCAAGCCGACACCTTTGGGGCACTGTACGGGATCACCCCAGCAGAGTTAAACGATTTCGCCGTTGACTGCTGCCAGCAACAAATTACGGGGGTCCATGGGGCCGATAGCCCCGAAATGGAGAAGTTCCAGGCGGCGGTAGGCCCCTAAGTCTCGCCATCGTTGCCAGGGACCGGGCGATCGTCAATAATGAAAAGAATATGAAACCACTGTTCTGTGAAATGCATCCCCTGTGACTGACTTGTCTGAGCCAGTATCTGAGCCATCAATCGCTCAGTCTCCGATCTCTGACCCTGCTCAGATGCCTGACATGCCTACTGAGCCCGAGCAAAACTGGGCCTTTTGGCGCTGCTTCGCCTCAACATTTGCAACGATTTTTTTGGCTGAATTAGGGGACAAAACCCAGGTCACAACCCTGCTGATCAGTGCAGAATCAGGCCACCCCTGGGTGGTGTTTCTGGGGGCCGGTACGGCTCTGATTGCCACCAGTTTGTTGGGCGTTCTCCTGGGGCGTTGGTTGGGCCAGCGGTTATCCGCCCGCACCCTCGACATTGCTGCTGGCGTGATGCTGATGGCGATTACGGCATGGCTACTGCTAGATATTGTGGCACTTTAAAAAATACGTAACCAAGCCAGGGGGAAATAGCGATGGATTGGCAATTACTGGGGCTCAGCTTTGTGGCCGTATTTCTCTCTGAATTGGGGGATAAAAGCCAGTTCGCGGCCATTGTTTTAGGTGGCAGCTCTAAATATCCCAAGGCAGTTTTCTTGGGGACGGCGAGCGCGCTACTTCTGGCAAGCTTTATTGGGGTATGGATTGGGGATGGGACGGCCCAACTGCTGCCTGCAAAATGGGTCAAGGCCATTGCGGCGATCGGCTTTACCGTGATGGCAATCCGCCTACTGTGGCCCACCTCTGACGCCCCAGGAATCGAGCCTGAAATTGACGACACGACCCCTAGCGCACCGTAGTTTTTGCCAGAAGATACGAATGCCCATCGGGGTTTAGCGGGTTGACAGGCACAAGCACTGCCTTGAGCGCAGCAACCGCTTGCCGATCCAGGTCGTGTGAGTTATGTAAAAACGAGAGGCCCAGTTTTCTGGTCCAATACCCAAGGCAAGATAATCTCAAAGCCCTATCCTGCCTTGGGCTTTATTCCTCTTCTGTTTTCTTAGCGCGAGTTGCTGTCTTCTTCGCAGTCGTTTTTTTGGCAGTGGCTTTCTTCGCAGTCGTCTTCTTAGCCGTTGTCTTTTTTGCGGCTGCCGTTTTAGTAGCCGTTTTTTTGCTGGCTGCAGCCCGCTTCGTCGTTGTTTTAGAGGCTGTTGACTTCTTGCGTGTCGTTTTCTTCTTCGTACCTGCCTTCGCCGCGAGCAGCCCCATTGCTAACTCCAGACTGATATCCTCCGGGGTCTTGCCTTCTGGCAAAGAAGCATTGACCTTGCCATGTTTCACATAGTGGCCGTAAGGCCCGTTGAAAATCGCCACCTGTTCTCCATCTTCAGGGTGTGGCCCCAAATCTTTCAACGGCTCAGCTTTACGACGGCCCCGGCGGCCCTTAGGCTCCGCGAGTAATGCCAGGGCTCGCTCTAGGGTGACTGTTAAAACGTCATCCTCGGCTTTGAGCGATCGATAATCTTTCCCGACTTTGCCCTGATCATGAACCACATAAGGGCCAAATCGCCCTAGGCTGGCCTTGATCGGCGCTTCAGTTTCTGGGTGATTTCCCAGCAGGCGGGGCAGGGCCAAGAGGCCAACTGCCATTTCTAGGGTGACCGTGTCGGGCGTTACCCCCTTCGGTAGAGAAGCCCGCTTGGGCTTGGGTTTTTCCTCCGTGGCCTCCCCCAGTTGCACATAGGGACCATAGGCCCCGATCAACACATAAATCCCTTCACCACTCTCTGGGTGAAGCCCTAACTGTTCGGGACCTTCCGTTTTCTGGCGTAGCAGCAATTCGACCTGATCACCATCCAAATCAGCGGGGGAAATGTCTTGGGGAATCGAGGCTTTGACCGGTCCCTCATCATTCTCCGCTTCGACATAGGGACCGTAGCGGCCAATGCGGACCTTGGCTGATAAGTCGGTCAAATTGACGGTGCGCGCTTCGGCAGGATCAATGTGGGTTTCCCGCTCTTGGACCTGATGCTCTAAGCCACTGTCACCGCTATAAAACGTCCGTAGGTAGGGTAGCCATTCAGCTTCTCCCGTCGAAATCTCGTCCAGGGTCCGCTCCATGCGGGCCGTGAACCCCACATCGACTAAGTCCGGGAAATGCTGTTCTAAAAGAGATGTCACCGCAAAGGCGGTAAAGGTCGGCACCAAGCTATTGCCGCTGGCATTAACGTAGCCGCGATCGATAATCGTGCCAATCACACTGGCATAGGTACTGGGGCGGCCAATGCCCTCACTTTCCAGGGTTTTGACTAAAGTTGCTTCGGTGTAACGGGCTGGTGGCTGGGTTTCATGACCGATCGCGTCTAAATCGCCGCAATTGACGCTATCACCCACAGCGAGACGAGGCAGGGGAACTTCCTGGTTTTCAATCGCTGCATCTGGATCATCGGAACCTTCCACATAGGCCCGGAAAAAGCCCGGAAAGTCGATGCGCTTTCCTGAGGCCCGGAAGACCGCATCATCTACCTCCACCTGGACAGTAATGTGGGTCTGGCGAGCCTCAGCCATCTGGGTTGCAACCGTACGCTTCCACACTAAGTCATAGAGGGCCAGTTCTCGTCCCCCTAGCCCCGTTTCCTGAGGGGTCCGGAAGGTGCCCCCAGAGGGGCGAATAGCCTCGTGGGCTTCCTGGGCACCCTTGCTTTTTGTCGCATACTGACGGGGCTTAGGGCTGAGATAATTGGCCCCATACTTCGTTTCGACACAGGCCCGCGCGGCGGAAATGGCTTGCTGAGACAAATGAACCGAGTCGGTTCGCATATAGGTGATGTAGCCGTTTTCATATAGACTTTGGGCGACTCGCATCGTATCCCGAGCCGACAGCCGTAACTTGCGGTTTGCCTCCTGTTGCAGGGTAGAAGTGGTAAACGGCGCGGAAGGCTTACGGGTCGAAGGACGCTCTTCCAGGTTGGCGACGGTCCACGCACTGGTTTGGAGACGCGCTTGGAGAATGCGAGCCTGGGCCTCATCGAGCAAGACCACTTGGCGACCCACCGCTACCTGACCGGTATTTTCATCAAAATCGCTGCCCGTGGCGAGGCGAGTGCCCCCCAAGGAAATGAGTTTGGCCTCGAAAGCCTCACTATCTTTAAGTAGGTTCGCCTTCAGGTCCCAATAACTACCCCGACGAAAGGCTCGGCGAGTTCTTTCCCGCTCAACCAATAGCCGCACTGCGACGGACTGCACTCGTCCGGCGGAAAGGCCCCAAGCTATTTTTTTCCACAACAGCGGCGAGAGCGTATAGCCGACCAAGCGATCCAGAATGCGTCGGGTTTCCTGGGCGCGCACCAGCTGATCGTCAATGGTCCGACAATTTTGTAGGGCTAGCTGAATGGCCTCTTCGGTGATCTCGTGGAAGACCATCCGCTTAATCGGCATCTTTGGCTTCAGCACCTGCAATAAATGCCAGCTGATGCTTTCCCCTTCCCGGTCTTCGTCAGTGGCTAGGACCAGTTCATCAACGCCCTTAAGGGCTTCTTTGAGGGCTTTGACCACCTTCTTTTTATCGCTAGGAACCACGTAGAGGGGTTCGAAGTCAGTCGCCGTATTCACCCCCAACTGAGCCCATTTTTCGCCTTTGACGGCAGCCGGGATCTCGCTGGCCGATCGCGGTAAGTCCCGCACGTGCCCCATGGATGCCTCTACCCGATAGCCCTTCGGTAAATAGTTGCGAATGGTTTTGGCTTTAGTGGGGGATTCGACGATAACAAGGGTGGACATAGGACTGAATGGATTACTCCTGGGCTGTTATGACCTTAGCGCCGGGTCGAAGGATTGTGGATTAAGAATGGTACCTAACCTTTCACAGGTTCAAGTCTTTGAGTAGAGATGACGCTAAGGAACGGGCATCCGTTTTCTACTACCGACTCAATCAATAGAGCATAAGGTGGGGTTACGTCCAGATGAAGGTGTAACCCTTCGTTAGGTTATAACGCCCAAAACCATACTTTGAGTTGCCTCGCATGGTGTGAATGGGGTGGTTGGGTGGGGCGATCGCTTCATTTAACCGGGTCAGACCTCAATTTACGATTGGGCAGATTGCTGCGGTAATCAGGAATGTCAGTCAATCACTGGAAAGACAGGGTAATATGCCTGATGTAGCTTCCATTGCAGGTAATCATTAGGGCTGTGTATGCGCATCGCTTACCGGCTCGTTACCCTATGGGGAGTTGGCAACGTCATTGGGGGAAGCCCGCTGCATGGACTTTTCGACTCTCGCGGCCCAGTTAAATGCAGGCAACATTCTGCCTGAAGGCATTGTCATTGCCACCCTGATGGTGGTCTTGATTGGAGATCTCATTGGGGGGCGAGCCTCTTCACGGTGGACACCTTACGCCACCATGCTTGGCCTGTTGGCGTCACTCGTGGCCTTGGTTTTTCAGTGGGACGTCACTGAACCCATTGCCTTCTTGGGCTCATTTAATGGGGATGCTTTAAGCGTTATTTTTCGCAGCATTATCGTGCTCTCGGCAATGCTCACCGTCCCGATGTGCATCCGCTACATTGAGCAATCAGGCACCTCCTTAGCGGAGTTCCTGGTAATTCTGATGACCGCAAGTTTAGGCGGCATGGTGCTATCTGGGGCTAACGAGTTAGTCACCATATTCGTTTCCCTAGAAACCCTGAGTATTTCCTCTTACCTGCTGACCGGATACATGAAGCGGGATCCCCGCTCCAATGAGGCCGCCCTTAAGTATTTGCTCATTGGGGCCGCTAGCTCGGCTATTTTTCTCTACGGCCTATCTTTACTTTATGGATTGTCAGGGGGAGAAACCCAACTGAGTGCCATTGCTGCTCGTCTTGTGACCGATGCCAGTGATGCCCCCATTGGTTTGGTGGTCGCCTTGGTGTTTGTCATTGCTGGCATTGCCTTCAAAATTGCCGCCGTTCCATTCCACCAATGGACCCCAGACGTCTATGAAGGATCGCCAACACCCGTCGTTGCTTTCCTGTCGGTCGGGTCCAAGGCCGCTGGATTTGCCCTAGCGATTCGCCTGTTGGTATCGGCATTTCCCTTGGTTTCCGAACAGTGGCACTTCGTTTTCACTGCCCTGGCGATTCTCAGTATGGTCTTGGGAAATGTAGTCGCCCTAGCCCAGACCAGCATGAAGCGAATGCTGGCCTATTCCTCGATTGCCCAAGCGGGCTTTGTAATGATTGGTCTGATCATCGGTACTGAAGCCGGTTACGCCAGCATGGTGTTTTACCTGTTGGTGTATCTGTTCATGAACCTTGGTGGTTTTACGTGCGTCATCCTATTCTCGCTACGGACTGGGACTGACCAAATTAGCGAATACAGTGGCCTGTATCAAAAGGATCCGCTGCTGACCTTAGGACTGACCATCTGTCTACTTTCCCTTGGCGGTATTCCACCACTAGCGGGCTTTTTTGGTAAGCTCTACATCTTCTGGGCGGGCTGGCAGGCAGGGGCCTACGGGTTGGTGTTGGTGGGTCTGGTTACCAGCGTCATTTCCATCTATTACTACATTCGTGTGGTCAAGATGATGGTCGTCAAAGAACCTCAGGAAATGTCTGAGGCGGTCAAAAACTACCCGCCTATGCGCTGGAACTTGCCGGGGATGCGACCGTTGCAGGTCAGTTTGATTGTGGCGGTAGTGGCCACTTCATTGGCAGGCATTCTTTCTAACCCCCTATTTACGCTGGCCAACGACTCCATTACCCGTACGCCGCTACTGCGGGCTTCAATTGATGCAAATGCCTTAGCAACGACTCCGTTGGTACAGGTTGAAGCCGCTCCAGCGGTCGCTGCCTTGCTGCCCTAGGGCATTGCTGACAAAAACATCAAAAGCATCGGGGGTTGGGTTTTGCTCAACCCCCGATGCTTTTAGCGGCGCACGGACTGTATGGCTTTGAGATTATCGGGTAAATCGCTTTGATGACGGTGAAGTTCTCAGGAGCATCCCCTCAGTTCTGTGTGATCGTTGTCTTGATGGCCTTAATTAAAGCCTCTACATGGTGGAGCTGAATCCAGTAATGGGTCACCGCCCGAAAGGTCTGCCCAGCATAGAGACCGATGCGAATACCATAGTTGGCTTGCAGATGGTGAATAATTTCCTGGGGTGCGAGATTAACCGCTTTGCTGAGGTCAAAAAACACCATGTTGGTTTTGACTTGGTCAGGGTTGACAATCACGCCTGGAATCTCGGCTAACCCCTGGGCAAGGCATTGGGCCAGGGCATGATCTTCACCCAAGCGTTGACTCATGGTTTCTAGGGCAATCAAACCAGCGGCGGCCAGGATGCCCGCCTGACGCATGCCACCGCCCAATAGTTTGCGGGTGCGACGGGCTTGATGGATAAAAGGGAGATCGCCCACCAACACCGAACCCACCGGAGCACATAACCCTTTGCTAAGGCAGATACTCACGGAATCTACATGCCGGGTGATGTCTTGGGGATCACAGCCCAAGGCGGTTGTGGCATTAAAGAGCCGCGCCCCGTCTAAATGCACCCTGAGCCCATGGGCTTGGGCAATTTCCTGGAGTCCTGAAAAATAATTAGGGGGAATAGCAGCACCTTGATTTCCCCCAGAGCTGTTCTCCGTCAGGATCAATCGACTGCGGGGCCAATGGGGGTCATCGCCTCGAATGGCCTCACGAACCTGACCCAGATCCATACGTCCTAAGCTATCGGTGGGTAAAGGCCGAGGGGTAATACCGCCCAAAACCGCTACACCCCCTGCTTCCCAGCAAAACATGTGGGCATCTACCGCCACAATCGCCTCATCGCCCCGCTGGCCATGGCAAAGGGCAGCAATCAGATTACCTTGGGTGCCGCTACTGACAAATAGCCCAGCCTCTTTACCTAAGCGATCTGCTGCCAGATTTTCTAAGGCAGTGACGGTGGGATCTTCGCCGTAAACATCGTCCCCCACTGGGGCAGAGGCCATGGCCTCTCGCATGGCTGGGGTCGGCCAGGTGACTGTGTCAGAACGAAAGTCAATGATGTCCATGAAGGAATGCTCTCAAAGGGGTTTCAAGCGATGATCAAGGTTGTGGAGAATGGCAATCACGATCAAAACACTGAGGGCGGCTCCCAGCCAAAACCCGTCGGTAATGGCGCGAGATTGATCCAACGCCCAGCCCCCTAGGGGGGGACCGATGAAATATCCTAAGGCCCAACACATGGAGTTCAAGGATAGATAAACCCCTCGCAGGGCTTCAGGGGCCAAGGTCACCACTAGGGCTGAAGCAATGGGTGTATAGGCCGTAATGGCAATGGCCGCGATCGCCAAGGCTGCCCCTGAACCCATCACACCAGGGATACTACCCCGCCCTGTCAACCAAACCAAACCAAATGCCAAGCCCCATAGGCTAGCAGAGACCATCAGTGCCTGAGGCTGACGTAAGGGCCGGAGTGCTCGGGCCATGGGCAATTGACACAGCACCGTTAAGACCACATGACCGGTAAACAAACCACTCAAAACCACTTCCGGCAACCCTACACCAAAGGCTCCGGCGGGTACAAAGCGGTTGAGATAAACCGGTAGCGTGCTGTGTAGCTGAGCAATATAACTGGTGAACAGGACATTGACCGCAGCGTAGATCAGCAGATTGTGATCCTGCAGGACCGTACCCCAACCGGCCCAAAAAGGACGGGAACGACGGCGACGGGGTAAGGTCTCGGCGATCGCCCAGTAAATCAAAGCAAAAAAGAGTAAGAAAGTTACCCCATCAATGGCAAACAGCGCCCGATAGGTACTTGCCATGGCGATGAGTAACCCCCCTGAAATCACCCCAACCCCTAGGCCAACGTTATCGGCCATGCGCACTAAGGCAAACGCTTCGCTGCGATCTTTCTGAGGGGTGACATCTGCCACCACCGCTTCTGTGGCGGGCCAATATAGCCCAACCCCTAACCCCATCAGTCCATTGGCCAAGACGAAAGTGGGGAAATGGTAAGTCAACAGAAAAATGCCATCTGCCAAAGCTGAAATCAGTGCCGATAACAACAGGGTGTTGCGTCGGCCCCAGTGGGGAGAGTCGGCCATCGATCCGCCCAAAAAGCGTCCCACCAAACCCGCTAATGCTTCAAAACCGATGCCCAAACCCACCTGGGTCGCCGAGAACCCCACCTGGTTAACAAAGAAAATGGGTGCATAAAAGAGAACGAAGCCAATCCCAATTTGAGACAGCAGTCGTCCACTGGCCAGAATCCAAACCCGGCGGTCTAATCGAGGCCACCATTTTGGTAGAGGTCTAGTGATCGGCTTCGACACAGCGTTCAGGGCTCACGTTAATGATCACCTCAGAATAGCGTTCTGCTTGAGAGGCTGTTTGAAAAGGGGTGACGTGAGTTTAAAAGGAGACCTACAGTTCTTATGCTAGGAGCTGAAACAACGAAAATATCCGGGGTCGTTTTACTACAGCAAATGCTGAAATTTAGGATCCGCAGCCAACGCTTTAACCGCCTTCTTAATATCTTGAGTGCGGCTTTTGTGAACCACTAACGTGGCATCACCATCTCTCACCACCACTACATCTTGCAATCCGATGGTGACCACCACTTCATTGCTGTTAGAGGCATATACAATGCTGCCGGTCGTGTCTATCCCTAAATGCTGAGCCATCTCAACATTGGCTTGATCGGGTTGCCTCAGCAAACGTTCAACGGCGTTCCAATCCCCCAAATCATCCCAGTCAAAACTCACTGGCATCACGCAGGATCTTTGGGTGGGCTCCATCACGGCGTAGTCGATGCTGAGTTTGGTGAGCCCTCCATAGGCATCCACCCCCTTTTCTCGTAGGGCAGTGATCAGTTCTGGGGCATAGCGGGTGAGTTCCGCCAACATCACCCCTGCCGGGAAAATAAACATGCCGCTATTCCAACTAAAGCGGCCACTCGCAATAAATTTTTCAGCAGTGACTGAGTCTGGTTTTTCGGTAAACCGGCTGACTTGGTAAGCCGCTAATCCTTCATAATCACCCACCGTTTCGGCTTGCTCGATATAGCCGTACCCGGTGGCGGCATAGGTCGGCGTAATCCCTAGGGTGGCAATCACCTGCTGCTCAGTGGCTAACGTCGCCGCCGCTGCTAAGGTTTTGCGGTAAGCATCTTCATCTGCAATCCAATGATCGGCTGGGAAAAAGCCCAGAAGGGTGTCTTCTCCATATTTTTTGGCAATTTCTAACGTAGCCCAGGCCACTGCTGGGGCCGTATCTCGTCCCTCTGGCTCTACCAAAAGATTAGCCTCAGGCAGGTTAGGCAGCTGAGTGCGCACCCCTTCTGCTAAGTGGGAGGCAGTAATCACCCACAGATCGTCCCAACTTTGAGTTAGAGGGACTAGTCTTGCCGCTGTTGCTTGCAAGAGACTATCGCCACTGCCATCCAAACTGAGGAATTGCTTGGGGCGATCGCGACGGCTAACAGGCCAGAATCGCTCTCCCTTTCCCCCTGCCAAAATTACCGGTATTAGCGTTTTTGCCATCGGGTGAAATCCTCTTTCTAACTCATTCATACATTCTATATTGCCTGACCTTGGCACAATAGATATCCAGCTTATGGTGAAAATTTCCTGATTCTTTGAAAGTCAAAAACAGTCCAAAATGATTTTTCAATTCATTTAATTTTGCCAACAATGAACGTAAGCGTCCCTGGTACTACGCTGGCTGAGCGAAGTCGAAGCCAAAACCTATGCAAGATGTCCCCTTCGACTCCGCTCAGGGGACGGTTACCAATGAACAAAAATCCTGATTTTAGAAATAGTAATCTTCAAGCCCAAATTACATGGCCACCAGCCAATATAAAGATGTTTTTATTTCGGGAAAATCAATGCAATTCCACCTGACTTTGAAATGTTAATAAAGCAAATTATTCTTCCATAAAAAATTGATTTAGGTTGTGGGATGTGGATTTTTCCCGGTCTTAATAAGGGTCCAGCAGGCATCCAAGAATCCAAGACAGTAAAACCCAAATCGAGTCAAGATTTTGATGGGTGAGCCACTTTTATTGCACGGGGGATTACCTAGCACATGACAGTCAAATAAGTTTCCAAATAGCCGTAGAGCTTGCCCAGTTGTAAGGTTTTTGAGCCCGAGCAAAAAATGATTATGATAAAACGTAATCTGATAACTCAGCGATCTAGTGCTGATATCATGGCAGCCTCCAGTCTCTTCACCTAAATGAATGAGATAGGCCTCTGGGGAATACCAAATAATATAGCCAGTCCGCCGAATTTGCAGGCAAAAGTCAGACTCTTCTCGAACAGCATTTCCCCTAAATCGCTGGTCGAAACGTAGACCATGCTCAAAAAATATCTCACGACGGTAAGCCATGTTACACCCCCTAGCCGTCAGCACTTGCTGGGGCTTGACCGTGTGCACTAGGTCAATGTGGTACCAGGCAATGCCTGGATCCATGGCTTCCGGAGGCAAGTATTCAATGCTTAAGTCAGGACGATCTGCAAGCTTCATCCGATCAAAAACTCGTCCTGCCACTGCACCGACATCTGGCTTGTCTTCGAAGATTTTTGCATGGGCATGAAGGTAGCCTGGGGGCAATTCAACATCATCATCAATAAACAGAATGATGTCTCCCTTTGCTCTTTCCACCCCATAGTTACGCGCCCCAGGCAAACTAGCCCAATCAACCTTATATAATTGAATTTTTCCCTCGTGGACCAGAGCATTGAGATACGCCTGTGTTTCTGTGGTGTGCTCCTGTGTTTGATCAACAACAAGTACTTCGTAATGAGGATAATCTTGCTTCAGAACCTCCTTCAAGGTTTCACACAGAACCTCTTCTCTTTGGTAGGTGGGTACAATGACTGATATCAGGGAAATACTCATATTGCCTCAAAGTCTTACATGAAAGATGGAGAGTAGTCGACAACACAAAAGATAGGCAGATTAATATTTTCTAGTAGATACTAAATTCTCGACGAAGCCTATCATTCAACTTCCTTCTCAATAAGAAATTAAATGACAAATTGTTTTCATTCTCAGACAGATTATCTCCTGCGGACAGAATATATGTAGCGCCAGAAAATGGTAAGGCTCTGATTGGGTATCCTCTCTGTCCCATGATTTCTTTTACCTTTCGATGATCGATATAGAATTTGTAATACCCATAACCTCTATTGTATTGTGGAACTTCTGGCATTTCTAATCGTTCGAAATTCAAAATATTAGATGTGCCACACATTCGATAAAAACCTCTAGGCTTAGTGTAGATATATTGATCGCCATCAATATATTTATATCCTTTCCTGATGTACCAACCATTAGCATTAACATGCTGGCCAACAAATTCAGCCAGCCGATTACTTATACAATCATCGGCATCTACAACCATGACATGAGAGGGTGAATACTGCCTAGCGCAGAATATTCCTTTTAAGATTCGTCTGCCTTTGTCTGTATCTCCGCGAATAACGGGATGTTCAACCTTCTCGGGGGGCTCAAAATCAACCATCTCATAAACAATATTTGGATGTGTGAAATCTATTTTCGGAATTTCATTGCAAACAACGATTACCTTAAAATTAGGCGATATTTGAGCACAAGTAGAGCGGACACATCTCTCAAAAAGCCTGCACGTTTTCTGCCAGCTTTTGGAGGAACGAGGACTTTTAAGTGGAATAATAAAGACTATCATCCTAAATCTATTTTTATATTTTTAGTTTCTCTAAAATTTGGCTGCATTTTCCATTTGCTTAAGTAACTTAAGCTCTTTCTTCGTTAGTTTCTGACTGGATTCTTCCTCCGAGTTTTGTTCGAATCGTTCCTGACGATCAATGTCGGGAAGTTTTGTCACAATGCCCACCGCAAGCCAGTAGTAGACATTAACTGGATCAACATCTAAAGGATAGTAATAAGGAAAATAGCTGATAAATGCGATGAAGACCCACATGGATGCTCCGTAGCCTCGCAAACTAGGATCTTTTACAGATCGATAGCTTTTGAATGTGGAAATTGTAATGGCGGTAAAAAGGCCAAGCAGCAAAATCAGACCACCATAGCCTGTTTCATATAGGATTTTAGAATGATAAGTCTCAACTAATTGAGTTCTTCCAAATATTCGAGCAGCATTGGTGGCACGCCCCATACCCCTACCTAAAAAGCCTTCTTGCTCTTTGGCTGCCCACTCTAGTTGGTGAGTAATTAAATGATGGGGTGGAGAGGCTTCCCAACGACCCTGTAGATTTTCAATGCTGCCTGTCACAATTTCCGGGTTGCGTGCAGCCAAAAAGACTAGCGCCAAAGTCAACCCAATAGCAATGGGCAGAAAACGCTTTAGATTAGAGAATCTTAATTGCCCGGTCAAAAATAGAAGCGAGACAACAGCAACTGGGACGAGTGCCAAAGCAATCCTCTGGCCGGAGACAAAAGACATGACAAAAACACTAGCCATGGAGCCAATACCAATAATCCGCCACAGGAAGTTACTGTCATTAAATGCCGTGCCAAAAGAGAAAAAAGCACTAGAAATCAGAAACCAACCCCACTGCCAAGGGGCGACAAAAGTTCCAGGCAGACGCTTGACCCCAAACTGAGGACTGTAAAGTAAAGACCCTCCGACAAAACAGCGTGTTTCTAAAGATGCCTTGAATAATTCATCTCCGGTACCTTCTGTGGGAGGACAGGTGCCGTTCTGCAACATTAGAAACTGGATAAAACCAAGGCCACAGCAGATTAAAATCAAAATGCATTGGAGCCTTAAAAGCCCATATAATCCACCTTTATTTCGAATTAAATAATAAATGCAAGTAATTAGAAAAAAGTAACCAATCACGGCCTTGAATCCTAACAGGCCAAGCAGCATTGGTTGTTCTCCGTTGGCGGAAAGCTGCTGAGCCCCATTGACGAATAAAAATGTTGCGCCCATCCATGTCATCAGGATAATGAAGGGGACTTTGACGGCTTGAGGTAGAATCAGTTTTTGCTTGTATTTTCGGCAAAACAAAAAGACGCCCAACAAAGCAGGTATGAAAAAAGCATCTTTTGCGAGTTGGAGTAAAGAATTACCTCCTAACGCATAGGTAACCGTTCCACCAAAGGGGACATAGATAATAAAGGCATAAATTGCAGGGCGGGGATACTTGAAGCACATTGCCAAGCACGCAATGCCTAAGGCTGCAGCGACGCCCATAGTGGGCTTTAAAGCCAACCCTGCCATCAAACCGACTAGCCCTGCCCCCGCCAAAACAGAAGCCGTATATTGAAGAAATGCTTGCCGAACCTTGGCTTTCTCTCGCTTTTGGGCAAGCTGCTCCTTGATGCTTAGCTTGGGTATCTCGACAGATTCCTGGTCATTCTGTTTTGTCTGATTTTTGTTTTTGGTCTTTGGCATGAGGATTCTGGAAGTTCAATAATCAGCCTGACCTGAAGGCGCGAAGAGCTTTTTCGGGGGACTGTATCCTAATTGGACCCACAACGTGGTTGTCAGCTGATTGACTGACAAAACCTATATCCCAATCCTCGGAAAGCCCTCTCCCTGGACCTCTCTCAAGGGGAAAGCGAACGCATTTTGTCAGTCAACCAGGGTTGTCAGTCATTGACTTTGCCGAGAGACTTGGGAAAAAATTAACGTCCTAAGCAATTAGGAATATCTTTACATCCACCAGGAATTGTTTTTCGAGTATTATCTCCCCCCCAACGGCAGCAATATTGACGCTGAGATTCAGATAGACGCTTTACCTTGGAAAAATTCACCCCTTCAACCACTGCTCCGGTATAGGCTCCCGTCGTGTAGTCGGGAAGCTCAGTATGATTCCGAGGCGAGGCGGTCTCGACAGGACCTTGGAATAATTCTGCCTGCATTAAGTCTGCCCCAGAGAGGTTGGCATAATACAAAATGGTCCTGGTCAATTTTGCTTTGACGAGATCACAGTTATTTAGGTTGGACCGAACCAAATTGGCTTCGCTAAGGTTGGTCCAGCGCAAATCTGTACTGGAGAGGTCGGTGCTAGCGAGAACGGCTCCCAAATTAATGACCCTGACGCCCTGGGCTTGATCTTCTGCATAGCCCCCTTCCCCATCTAGGATAGGTCGCCCGAGATGGCGATCGCGTTTCAATGGAGCCAACAACTTTGAGCGGGATAAGAACTGAATAACTTTGGCTTTACCCACAGCATCGACGCTACTCAAAATGGATGCGGTGCGAGCCTCTGCGATGATCCGCTCTTGGGGCCAGTCTTCTAAAAGCCCCTCATCATCCAGAACTAAATCAGAAATGCCCTGGAAGTAGGCATCAATGGTTTGCTGCTGGGTAATCCGATTTTGTTGCGTGGTCAGGTCCCGAGAAATGACATATTGCCGCCAGGCTACGTATAGGGCCAGCATCGCCACTAGAATTTGACCGATCGCCCCCAAAAAGTCCCCGAGGGCTCCTACGACATCCCATCGGATGGTTTCTCCCCAATTCACCAACACCTGATTAACGCCAATGACCTGCATAAAGCCAAAGCATCCGAGCAAAAATGCGGGGAGAGCAATTAATGCCATTTGTTGTCGTCCCGACAACTCAGATAGGATCCCTTCTACAAAAGGCCAGAGCAACCGCCAGGAGACACTCAGGGTAATGACAGAACCTAGCAGCGTTAGCCAACCGCTGCTGGATCCTAATCCCACCAAGACCGCGATCAAGCCCACCAATAGAATGACGATGGGCGGCAGGGTGGTGTCTTCAGAACGAGAGCGCCGGTTTAGGGTCGTGTCATTTGCCCCGAGGACGTCTGGGTAATCCAACGAGGTATCGCTAGGGGGAGGCGGCTCTGGCGATTGGTGGGATGCACCGCTGCTCAACAGATCATCAGATGATGGGTCTGATGGGATTGTGGCGTTATCAGGGGAATAACCGTTAGACGATTCTTCTTGTAGCGGCTCGGGAGATCGGGAGTCAGCAGCCATAGGTGCTTAATGATGCTGTGTGAGGCCATAAGTGCCCTAATTTTGGCGTAACTTGGCTGTGAGCACCACTACAGAATTTGGGACCTAAGCCATAGAGGTGTTTGGATGCAGCAAGCTTAATAAAGCTGAGGCACAAAAAACTGCTCGTTGATGGGGGGCCGCACATAGTTCTTTGGGGCTTTCTTGCGGGGCGGCAGCTCTAACGGCTTAGGGGTCATATCCACATAGGGGATCTTGCTGAGGAAATGGTTGATGCAGTTGAGGCGTGCCCGCTTTTTGTCATCGGCTTCCACTGTGAACCAGGGGGCTTCGGGAATATTGGTGTGGGCAAACATCTCATCTTTGGCTTTGGAATAGTCGGCCCAGCGATCGCGGGATTCGAGATCCATCGGGCTGAGCTTCCAACGGCGAGCCGGATCGGTGGTGCGGGCTTGGAAGCGCCGCTCCTGCTCGTCATCACTGACCGAAAACCAATATTTCAGCAAAATGATCCCGGACCGGACGAGCATCTGCTCAAATTCAGGGCAGGTTTTCATGAACTCTTGATATTGCTGATCGTTGCAAAAGCCCATCACATGCTCAACCCCAGCCCGGTTATACCAACTACGGTCGAAGCAGACAATTTCCCCAGCGGCAGGTAGATGGGGGACATAGCGCTGAAAATACCATTGGGTTTTTTCGCGATCGCTCGGTGTTCCCAAGGCCACCACCCGACAACCTCGGGGGTTCATGGGTTCGGTAATACGCTTGATGGTGCCGCCTTTGCCCGCCGCATCCCGGCCCTCAAACAACACCACAATCCTTGTGCCCGTGTGTTTGACCCAGTACTGCATTTTCACTAGTTCGAGTTGTAGGCGGGCCAGTTCTTTCTCATATATTTTTCTGGGGAGCTTAGAGCTACCTTCTGCTTCAGAGATATGATGAAAGATCCGTCGCTCCAAACCTTTTTTCGATGTTTTAGACGAAGACTTAGACTTACTTTTTTTCTGCTTCTTTACCTTTTCTTCGCCTGCCTGTGGAGGGCTTGAATTCACATGATTATTGTCATCAAGCAGGACCTTAGAATTACTTTTGCTCATGGTATTAATAGGTGGGGCAATGCAGATCTGAGATGCCTTCAGGCTACGGTTCCTGACCTATATTAGGAATAGGCGCATTGATGTATTTGTATTGCAGATCACTAATAATCTATCCTACAAAAATCTTTAGACCCTATAAAGAAATTCATGAAATCCTTTTGGGGAGAGGGCTATACCCCTTATTCACCTCCAATTCTCAAGAAAGCAAAAGACAGTTAAAGAATTCATGCGTTTGTAACTTCGCAGTCAATTTTTATTGCTCTTCTAGGTGGGAGGCCCTGAAAACACCGCTCAATATCAGCTCCCCCTTGCTATCTCAAAGGATACCAGGGGTGCCATAGCGGGACGGGAAGACTGAACTTTTGTCTATGAGGTGACCGCCATGACTACCTTTGCCGCCCGTATGGATCGGTTGGGGACTGAGTCAGCTTTTGAGTATCTGGCGAAGGCTAAACAACTTGAGGCCCAAGGGCGGGAGATCATTCATTTAGAGATTGGTCAGCCCGACTTTCCGACGGCTCCCCATATTTGCGATGCCGCCTATCGGGCAATGCAGGCGGGCTACACGGGCTATGGTCCAGCGGCGGGGCTGCCGGAGCTGAGATCAGCCATTGCCGAGCATGTGGCCACAACCCGCCATCTGTCGGTAGCGCCCAGCCAAGTGGTGGTGATGCCGGGGGCGAAGCCGGTGATTTTTTTTACGGTGTTAGCCCTGGTGGACCCTGGGGATGAGGTAATTTACCCCGATCCGGGTTTCCCGATTTATGCGTCGGTGGCAAATTTTGTCGGCGCGAAGTTGGTGCCGTTGCCCCTGAGGGAGTCGGTGGACTTCCGCTTCCAGCTTGAAGATTTGCGGGCATTGGTGTCGGAGCGCACCAAGCTGCTGATTTTGAATTCGCCCCAGAACCCCACCGGAGGGGTGCTCACCCCAGGGGATTTGGCTGCGATCGCCCAGCTCGCCCAAGAATACGACTTCTACGTCTTAGCCGATGAAATCTACTCCCGCCTCCTCTACGACCAGACTCACCACAGCATTGTCAGTCATCCGGGGATGCAAGCACGTACCATCCTGCTAGATGGCTTTTCTAAAACCTACGCCATGACCGGCTGGCGACTGGGCTATGCCGTGGCTCCGGTGGTCATTGCTGAAAAGCTAACCCAGCTCATAATCAATTCCAACTCTTGCACCTGCTCGTTTACACAAATGGCGGGGGTGGCGGCATTGCAATCGGCCCAAACCGTTGTGAACGAAATGGTGGCTGAGTTTAGGCAACGGCGAGATCGGCTCGTGGCAGGACTCAATCAAATTCCGCTGGTGTCTTGTCAGAAACCAGCGGGGGCGTTTTACGCCTTCCCAAATGTGTCCCAGATTGCGACGGATGATCGGGCGCTGGCGGATTACTTGATGGCGGAAGCAGGGGTGGCGGTGCTACCAGGGTCATCCTTTGGCTCCTATGGTCAGGGCTATTTACGCCTGTCCTATGCCAATTCTTTGGAGAATATTGAGCGGGCGATCGCGCAAATTGCGGCAGCGGTGACGCGGTGGCCGGGGGGGTGATTTCAATACCATCCCAGCCAGCGCGATCTCTGGGGTGTAGAGGTCGCCCCACACAACACCTGACTCTGGTGCAACGGCATCGTTTGATTCATCTCACCAAGCCTGATGCATCTGCCGTAACCTGGCCGGAAATCGAGTTTAAAAGCAGCAAGAGGTTGGGATGCTGCAAGACTGATCCGTCAGCCAAAAGCTAGCCCCTCTTCTCTCTCAAGAACAGGGGCTACAACATCAATGCCAAACCTAAAGACCGTTTGACAGCTGGAGCATCAGAGCTTGGGTTTAAACCACTTGCTCGACTTCAGCGATTTCAGGGATGAATTCCCGCAGCCGCCGCTCAATCCCCATGCGCAGCGTCATGGCTGAACTGGGGCAAGACCCACAGGCCCCTTGCAGACGCAGCTTCACCACTGGGCCATCCAATTCCACCAGTTCCACGTTGCCACCATCCGCCATCAGGTAGGGACGCAAGTCATCCAATACCTTTTCCACATTTTCATTCGTCAAAGCCAGAGTTGACATCCGCAAGAGATCCTTAAACGTAGTCCAATGCCTCTAATTCTATAGCGCCCACCCCATCGCTGTGGGCTTTCACCCGCCCCAGCCCAGCCCTGTAGACTTATGCCAAACTAATAATGACCGACCCGTTAGGTTCCGGAGGTCAAGATGACAGCGATAATGCCGCGATCGCCCACCTTAAAAATTCTGCGGCAGTACCTTAGCGATCGGCGGGCCACGGTTTTAGGAAACCAGTTTTTGTACTACGCCGAAAACTTTCCCCGCCTGCGGGTGGCTCCCGATGTGATGGTCATCTTTGATGTGGAACCTGGCGGGCGTGACAACTTTAAAGTTTGGGAAGAAGGGGCAATTCCATCTGTCGTATTTGAGATGACTTCAGCAGGCACCCGGCAGAAGGACGAACTCACTAAATACGAACTCTACGAAGGGTTAGGGGTCACCGAGTATTGGCAGTTTGACCCCAAGCGGGAGTGGATTCCAGAACAACTGCGGGGGTATCGTCTCGTGGGCAATAGCTATGGCCCAATTACCGATGGGGTGAGCACGGTTCTGCAACTACGGTTGGTGGCAGAAGACACCTTGATTGGGTTTTATGATCTCGCTACCGGTCAGCGTCTACTCAACTCCGAAGATTTGAAGCAGCGGTTAAATCAAGAAGCCCAGCGGGCGGATCAAACCGCTCAACGGGCGGAGCGGCTGGCCGCCCAGTTGCGGGCTCTAGGGGTTGATCCCGATGGTGCGATCGCGTCAGAGCCCAGCCCGTAGGTGAAATTTTTCGACCTAATGGATTAGCAGCTAAACAATAAATTGCAAGCAGATTTGAACACCAAACCCAGTCCACATTGCAATGCTCAATGCTTTCGTTCTAAATACCCAATGTGCCAGTTGAGAGTTCGGAATGTCGGCTCCAGGGATTGGCCTTTGAGGTTTATGCAGGAAGTTATCTGTCAATCTGCGGAATATTGGCACGTCTCTTTAATCTATTTGGATGATGAGGTTTAGGATGAGATTAATACCAGCAAGTGAGATTATATTGCTGCCAGAATTGATAAAAACTTGACTCTTGAGAAGCTATTTTGCACGAACATACATCACTTTTTGATTCCCGCCAGACACAGATCTCTCTTCGGTCACAAAAAGGTTTTGCTTTGCTTTTACAAGTTGAGATAATTTTTTATGGCCATACAAGCGAGAATCAAAATCAGGCTGAAGTTTGCTTAGGTAATTTCCAAACTTTCCTAGCTCAGCCCATCCTTCATCATCGCTAGATTGCTCTAATGCTGACAACAAAAACTGACTTGGAAAGTTCTTTTGATCATCACCACGTTTGTCTGTCGAGATGCCTGCAAAATCTTTTTCCGATTCCTGCTCAGACAAATTCAAAGCGGAATCATCATCAAGAGCAGGACGCAAAACCTCAGTGAATATAAATTTTTGACAAGCATTCCTAAAAGCTTCAGGGGTTTTCTGCTCCCCAAATCCAAGGACAGTAAGTCCTTCTTCTCGAATCCTTACTGCAAGTCCAGTAAAATCACTGTCACTGGTTATCAAACAAAAACCATCGAATTTACGTGTATATAACAGATCCATAGCATCAATGATTAAAGTGCTATCTGTCGCGTTTTTCCCTTTAGTATAGGCAAATTGCTGTACAGGTTTGATTGAGTACTTCTGGAGCACCTTTTTCCAGGATGCACTAGTGGGTGCAGTGAAATCTCCATAAATACGTTTTACTATGGCCTCACCAAAACGTGCAATCTCAGCTAGCAGTCCTTCAATAACCGTCGCCTGTGCATTATCCGCATCAATCAAAACGGCAAGGCGAAGCGTTGGTTCTTCAGATTCGATTTTTGCCACCAGCCTCGGAGATGTCATTTTTAGTCCTTCACAAAAAAGTTTTCTAAAGTATAGAACGAATTTCTAATATGGGTGAAATATTTTATATTTGCAGTTTTATCCAGCTTCAATGTCAAACTCAGCTTTGAGTTTATTGTTTTTGCTCGTTTTTAGGAATTGATAAAAGTCATCGGAGCTGTCTCGGCTTTGGACTATTTCTTCAAGAGCCGCGATAGCTCCAACGGCGGAGGCTCTTCTGGGATCGTGTTGATGAGAAAAGCTTGTGCCACGCATTTGCAAGGCTTTCAGCTGTATTTTGAATGCTGGTTTATATCCCTTTACACATTTTCAGTCGTGCTCCCAAGAGAGCCCGGCGATATAAAATTCGCGCAGTTCTGAGGATATTGAAATTTCAAGGTCACCGAGAGTTCAGGTCAATCGTGCTCGCTTACGTTCGCTGGCAAGAGATCTCATCTGCTCATAAGCAATCCAATCGATTTCACGAAACGTGATTTACTTTTCCCTGGACTCTGCTCTCAAAGCTTTAGCAGAAGAACAAGTCGCCGTATTTATTTTTCGGCTATGGGCCTGGGCCTTGGTGATGCAGAAAACTCCTGAAGCCCTTGTCAATCAAGGGTTCTCATAAAAAACTGATTTTGAGGTTTCGTCGCACATTCCCACGTAGGCAATGGGTTTCACCCTTTATTTTGTCTATATCCACAGTATCATTTGAGACTGGGAAAAGTTTTCTGCATCACTGAGGGGCCTGGACATTGAGAGTCTGCCTAACAAATCTAGCAAACCTTCATCATAGAAACCGGGTTTCTTGAGAACCTATAGCGAAGGCAAGAAACCCAGTCCTTAGGGTAACCATCAGGGCAGTTGGGTGGCCCCCATGAGGTAGCGATCGCACTCCCGCGCCACCCCACGTCCTTCGTTAAAGGCCCACACCACAAGGCTTTGGCCCCGGCGGCAATCCCCAGCGGCAAACACCCCAGGAATGCTGGTGGTGTATTGCTCGTGCTCCGCCTTGATGTTGCTGCGGCCATCCTGCTCTAGACCCAGGGCATCAATAATGGGTTGCTCTGGCCCTAAGAAGCCCATGGCCAGCAGCACCATCTGGGCGGGCAGCACCCGTTCCGTCCCCGGAATATTTTGGGGGGAGAAGCGCCCGTTTTCGTCCTTGGCCCACTGGATTTGTACCGTGTGGACCGCCTTCAGGTTGCCTTCACCATCGCCTTCAAACTTGGTGGCGGTGTTGAGGTAGGCGCGGGGGTCATCGCCAAACAGAGCGGCGGCCTCC
>CAYGVA010000009.1:0-45310 GCA_964353225.1 uncultured Leptolyngbya sp. | reverse complement strand
TCACTGTATTTGTAGCGGCAGTGCTGTCCGACATCGTCGATGGCATGGTGGCGCGGAAGCTAGAAATTGTTACCGCTACCCTGCGAGAAGCCGATAGTCGGGCCGATCTGTGCCTTTACCTCTGCGTCATTGCCGCCATCTGGCACGTCCACCCAGACGTTTTAGTCGCATTCCGGGTGCCGTTGGCATTTGCAGTTGCCTCCCAATGCCTGCAATGGTTCACAGGGCTGATCAAATATGGCCGCTTAGCTAGCTACCATAGCTACTCCGCCAAACTCTGGGGGATCTCGTTAGCGATCGCCACCGTTTCCCTCTTTGCCTATGACTACGCCGGAATTCCGTTTCTCGCCACCCTGATCATCGGCACCCTCCATAACCTCGAAGAAGTCGCCATGACCAGCATCCTGCCCGATTGGACCTTTGACGTAAAAACCCTGCAAGACGCCTGGCAGATCCGGCGATCTGGGATGGACCTTCATCTTGTTGAAGACAAATGGTCGTCAACGACACATCGCTCCCTAGATTGCGGAAGCACAGCTTTTCGAGCCCAAAAAGGGCGGTAAGGGTGTTCCCCTTACCGCCCTTTTTGTTTGGACTGGCACGGCGTCTTGCCTGAGTGTTGGGGCAAGATGCCGTGTCTTCTATTGGCCTACTTGATAGGGAGCCTAAGCGTTGGGCATGCTTTCGACGTCGGTCGCACCATCCACCCGTTTAGCCACTTGCTCAGCTTTAGCCAGCACTGACTTGGCATCTTCGTTGTACTTCAACACGACAACACTGCCCTTTTGGGCAACCCACAACCCCACCTCGTCAGAAATATCAGCATCATCTAAGGCTTTAGCGACCCGCTTAGCCAGACCGCTTTCATCAAAGTTGCCGTATAGACCGACCTTTTCAGCAGGAATGGATTGTTCTTTTGCAGCCTTTTGGACTTCTACTTTGGGCGCTGCTGCTGCCTTTTTCTCTTCTTCTTTACCAAAAAGCTTGCCTAAAAAACCCATGAAATTGACCTCACAGAGATGTGGACTGACAGAATGCACTAACAGACTAGTCTAGATTTATACCAAAGCTGAATAGGTTCAGAGAACCCAGTATGCCAACTCAAAGTGGCATGCAATAGGTACTGATAAGATGCCATCCTTAACCTAAGGACGAACCTTGATCGCTATTATCAAGGATGTGGCCAACGGGGATAGGTATCGTTAAACACCCCAAATACTTTAAGGAAGACACGAACATGGATTTAATGGGCATGGTGGGTCAGGCGATCGCTAGCAGTGATACCGAAGCCGACAACAACCTAATGGGCAAAGTCTTAGGAGCCTTGAACCAAGCCCCGGTGGAAAATAACAAGATTGGTGATATCGCCTCTGGGGTACAGTCGGCGCTGCAAGACAAGGGAGACGCGGGTTCCCTGATCGGTGTATTGCAGGCAGTGGCGGCCACAGGCGCGGTGGAAAGCTTACTGAAGTCTGAGCAAATCAGCGCCATTGCCCAAAAAGTGGGGGTAGAACCAGCAGCGGTTAAGGCCGTGACACCGCTGATTGCGCAATTTCTGACAAAGGGCTCCAATGCCAAGGGGGGTGGCCTATTGCAGAAAGTGCTGTCTGGGGAGGTTGATCTGGGGCAGATGGCAGGGATGATTGGCATGGCTAGTAAATTTCTCTAGGACGCTTCCCGAGGGATCTCTGGTGTTGATGGCTACGTCCAAGCCAATAGGGGGGGTTTTGATGGGGCTGAGTCAAAGGCCCAGTTCTAAAGCGACACCTCTATATGATTCTGGGGGGAGGTTATCGGCTCTGTAGAGCAGCCCTGACCGCCTGTTGCTGATCGCGGCGGGTAATCCAGCGATGGTACGTACGGTTATGGATCGCCACTGAGTGGCCCATCATGCGGGCAGAGACCGTATCGGGCAGTCCCATCAGAATGGTGCGCACTGCCCAGGCATGGCGCAAATCATAGGGGGAGAAGGGCACCTGGTAACGGCGAAACTGGACCGTCACTTGTTGGCCAATGCGTTGCAGGGTGGTGCGGGTCAGATCGGTCTGGATGGGCGGCAGCTGACCGTCTCGCAACTGGAATAAATCCACCCACTCGGGTAAGAAGGGCCACACATCGTGGGCACCGGTTTTGGTGGTGGGCAGGACCTCAATGGGGGCCTCAGGATCCCCCTGCCCTAAACTGCTGTAGTCACAGAAAAAAGCCTCATGGTTCCTTAGCCCATAGGTGGCCATCACCCCATAGACAAACCGCCAGGTGGGATTAGGGATGCGCTCAAACCATTCCACAATTAGCGCATCGCTGGGCAGCGCTCGCAGTTGGGTTTGGTGGCTGCCATAGTTCCCCCAGAGCGATTTCAAGTCTTGGGGCAGGGTTATGTTCAAAAACTGAGCAAACCCCTCTAGGGCGGTGCAACAGACTTGGCGACTGCGGGAGTGGGGGCGCGTGGCTTTGACCGTCGCCAAAATTGCTTCTGGCAGGTTCAGGGTGGGGCGGAGGTCACAGAGGGCTGCTAATTTCCTGAGGTAAGGGGCATAGGCTTTCTCCCAGGTGGTAGTGGCTGAGGCCAGGGCCTTAGGTTCATCGCTACTGACCAGAGAAAAGTAGTGCGTCTTAAAAGCCAGTACCTTTTCCCCCAGTTCTGCCGAGGCCATCACCTTCCCTGGCAGGGGCAAGTAGGTATGCCAGTCAAAGGTGTTTTCAATTAATCGGGCTGCAATCACCTTGGCTTCCCGTTCGGCTTGCTTGAGGCCCGCTTTAGTCGCGGGCATCCCCAGGGGAATGCGCTGTTGGTGGGGGCGGAGGCGATCGCTACCTGGACGGGGAGGCAAGGTCCCGCGCAAGGCCAACTTGTCCCCGCGCCGCTCAAGCCGGAGACCCAATCGAGCCGCCTTCAAACGGTGATTCAGGGTAGCAATTTGGGGGTCTAAGTTGTGCAATGGGTCCATGGGGAGAAACTAGGGGCGACAAAAGGCAACAGTGGGGAGCGCAACAGCCCTGTAAAATATCTTCTGCATAGAAACTGCGGTTTCTAATCTGAAATTTAGACGAGTAGGAGACTTAGAGGCCATGGGCGGCGAAATTTTCAACACAGCATTTCTATCGTTTTCTCTCATCCTCGTGGGCTTGGGCATCGGCTTTCTCATGATTCGTCTGCAAGGGGGCGAGGAGTAAGCCGCTTCCTGAGACATAACGGGTCCATCTCTTTGGGGCGGTGGTTTCGCCAGACTTCAGCGTTCATAGTTGAGACAAGGAAGCAAAATCCGCCCAGCCAGGTACTAGGGAGGCGGGAGTTGATCTGGTATGGTTAGAGAAACGTAAACTTTTGTTTCCTTGCACTCATGAAGCTGTTGATCGTTGGGGCAACCGGCACCTTGGGCAGGCAAATTGTCCGAAGGGCCTTGGATGAAGGCCATGAGGTCCAGTGTCTGGTGCGGAGTTTCCAAAGGGCGGCCTTCCTGCGGGAGTGGGGCGTCTCTCTGGTCCGGGGCAATCTTTGCAGAGCTGAAACATTGCCCCCGGCCCTTGAGGGGGTGGATGCTGTCATTGATGCGGCCACGGCCCGCCCCAATGACGCGATCAACCAGGTGGACTGGGAGGGCAAGGTTAATTTAATCAAAGCGGCCAAATCGGCAAATGTGAAGCGCTTTGTCTTTATCTCCATTCTCGGGGCGGAGAATTATCCCCATGTCCCCTTGATGAATATCAAAAATGGTATTGAGAAGTTCCTGGCCGAATCGGGGATTCCCTACACCATCCTCAGTCCTTGCGGCTTCTTGCAAGGATTAATTGGTCAGTATGCCATTCCAATCTTAGAAAAGCAGGCGGTTTGGGTGATGGGTGAAACGTCACCGATCGCCTTTATGGATACCCAGGACATTGCTCGATTTGCGATCGCCTCCCTGGGCAATGAAGCCACCCTCAATCGGAGCTTCCCCCTAGCCGGTACCCGCCCCTGGGGAGCCTACGAAATTGTGCGCCTCTGTGAGCGACTGTCCGGTCAGGAGAGTAAAGTGTCTCAAATGCCGATGGGGCTGCTAAAAGCCGTGCGCAAGCTGGCGGGCTATCTGCAATGGGGCTGGAATCTTGCTGATCGACTGGCCTTTACCGAAGTCATTATTGGCAGCGAACCCATCACTGCGCCGATGGATGAGGTTTACGACACCTTTGATATTGATCCCCAAGAGATCACAACCCTAGAAGCTTATATGGGTGAGTACTTTAGCCGCATTATGAAGAAGCTAAAGGAAATGAATTACGATCGCGACAAAAACAGCCAGAAAAAGCTGCCCTTCTAGCAAACTGCGACGCCAGTCACAGGCAAGTGTTGTCAGGGCTGGGGCTGAGGGCCATGTCGTCAGGACTAGTCTGTGATTTTCACCATACCCATCTGGATGGCGTCAAACAGGCGATTAATCTGACGGCGTTCTTGCTCGTCAATGGTGCCATCGGCAAGGACCAATATCGATAAATCTTGGTACTGCTTTTGGCTAATATTTCTAGCATGAATGAAGGTGTCGACGAGCTCAGCGACATTGGGGGTTGTTTCAGGTTGGGCAGCCACAGGTAACTCCATGATTAGGATGTAACGATTTAAGCTTTGCCGGGGGCCATGGTTTCCCCCGGCATCAGCCTAAATGAAATTTTACCCCAGTCCATCATTGTCGATGGACCTTGACTGGGTGTTAACCTGGCCCAAATGCCCAATCGTAACGGGTCTTAAAGGGCTGCAATCGAGTGATTGCGGCGGAGGCAATTGTTTTACTAAACCTTGCTCACCATCACGGGTCGGGTTTTAAGATGACGATCAAAAATAAACCGAGGGCGGAGCACCGATTTAAGGATCAGCCACAGGGAATGGATCTCATTAGGGGCACAGCGGCTTTGCCATTGGCCCGGACGGCAAAATAGTAATTCCACCAGCCGTCGTTGTTGGGGGAGATTAAGGGGTGCAAACTGAATGGTTAAGGTCGGCAATTCATCTTTGATTTGGAACGCGTCGATGGTGCCTTGCACCATGAGTTCCTCGTCCACCAGCTCTAGCTCAACCGACTGACCGACTAAGGTTTGCTGATCTAGACGACCGGGCTTAGTGAAGGCAAACTCCACCCCCACCTCTGAAACCATGGTGGTATAGCCCCACAAGGTCTCGGAGTCTTGGGCAGCGGGGGCCGCTGCTAACAGTTTGACTCGGGCAATGCGCTGCACATTAAACCACTCGTAGGGGCTGACTCGGGGGGCATCGAGTAAAATCAGCAGGGCAATCCCCAGCATCAGCAAGTTGTAGGCACTCCATATCCAACTGACCCCTAGGCCCCGCCAGTGCTCAGCGGGGTTAGACATGGTGAATAAGCAATGGCCCAGGTTGATCCACAGGCTGAGGGCAGTCAAGGCAAAAACCACCACCAAAGGCCAGGCTAAGTTCCAGTTAAATCGGTAGCGATCGCTGGCCGTCCCTTTGGGGGTGACATTAAAGCCCTTACTAAAGGGCCGCAGCAGCACTTGAAATACCGTAATAGCTAACGGAAATGCCAACACCAAGGAATAGACATCTGAGAGCAAGGCCGATCGCGATCGGTAGTTGAGCCAAGAAAAAACACTCAACTGCACCAGATAAAAGGGCATAAAGAAATACATCAATTCCGATTCCGAAGCCCGCAAAGGTACCACCCCTAGGAAGGCATAGGTCAGGGGCATCATCAAAAAGCCCACCCGAGAGATACTGGTAAACCAATGCAGGAGCCCTTCAAAGTAAGCCAACCGCTGAATTAGATTCAGCCCCGGCACCGTGATCGGATTGGATTTAATGAAAAAGGCCTGGAGAGTCCCTTGTTGCCACCGCACCCGCTGTAGGGCGTGGGTGGCAATGTTTTCGGCAGCGAGCCCCGCACTGAGCTTTTCATTCAGATAAACCAGTCGATAGCCATTGGCCGCCAGCTGAATGCCGGTAAAAAAGTCTTCGCTCACCGCCTCAGTGACAAAGCCGCCAATGTCCATTAGGGCAGAACGCCGCATCACAAAAGAAGTGCCCGCACAGACCACCGCTCCGGCCCCGTCTCGCACCCGCTGGATCTGGCGGTAAAAGACCTCTTCCTCTGGGGTAAGCACGTCTTCTAAACCCAGGTTGCGGGCAATGGGGTCGGGGTTGTAAAAGCTTTGGGGGGTTTGTACTAGCGCTACTTTGGGGTCCTGGAAAAAACCGATGGTACGGGTGAGAAAGTTTTTGGTAGGGACAAAGTCCGCATCAAATACCACAATCAATTCCCCATCGGTAAGGGGAATGGTGTGGTTCAGGTTACCGGCCTTGGCGTGTTCGTTGGCAGGGCGGGTGCGGTACTCGCACCCCAGTTCCTCCGCTAGGGCCTTAATTTCAGGACGGCGGGTATCGTCCAGCAGATAAATCGTCTTAGGGCCGTAGTCTAGGGCCTGACAGCCAATCACTGTGCGCCGCAGGATAAACGCGGGTTCGTTATAGGTGGGAATCATGACATCTACCGTGGGGGCATAGTCCCCGGCCTGCACCATTGCCGCCAGTTGGTCTGCGGCTTTGCTGCGATCTTTGACCCGCAGCAATAAAAAGAGCTGGATCAACGAACCGGCAAAAATCATGAGTTCTAGGGCAAATAGTCCCAGGCTAAACACCCCATCCAAGGGGTTGCTGAGGTTCAGGGTGGAAAGGGTGCGCCACATCAAGTAGCGGACAGTCAGAACCAATAAAATCACCACCACCACAATTCTGGACCAATGGGTGGGGGTCGGGGAAATCGCCATGATGATCCAGACCAGGGCCATCAGGGCGGCGGTCCAAAACAGAAAATAATGGGCAACCAGCATGGGGGTCATGGCCCAACTGGGGGGATGCTGTTGCAGCTGG
Source organism: uncultured Leptolyngbya sp. (assembly GCA_964353225.1). Classification (GTDB taxonomy): domain Bacteria; phylum Cyanobacteriota; class Cyanobacteriia; order Phormidesmidales; family Phormidesmidaceae; genus PCC-6406. The sequence continues at coordinate 38,436 of CAYGVA010000009.1, read as the reverse complement.
TCGAGCTGTTCAAAAATGGTGCTGATCGCGCCGTTGCCTGAGAACCAGGCGATCGCAATCATTGCGGCCATGGCTAAGGTACCGACCATCAGCAAAGTGGCCAATTGGGGGCGAAACAGTCTGGGCTTAGTCGCAGCAGAGTTCATGGCAACCCTATCGTTTTGGGGTGATTACGGTCGGCTAATGGTTTACAGGGTAGCCTTTCCGCAGAATCGCAGTGCTAGTTAAGAATTGCCTGAGATGACTGTTTAAACTAGCTGAACGATCCAGAGCAGTGAGGGTCGGCTCCTGGGACCCATCGGTGGGCACTCCGAATTAGGTGATCCAAGCAGAATTCAGAATCTTGGCTTTGCGGATGGGAGGGTCACTTTTTTGATCACCCGCTTTTCGATTGCAGGATATGTTCCAAGGAGAGGCCACCTCAATGGAAAACCCCATCCGGTCCAAACACTATGCATTCAATTGCCAAGCCAAGGGCAACTCAACTCATTTTCCAATCCTCTTCTTGCATGGATTCATGGGAAATTGCAGGGATTTCGATGCATCAATATCATTTCTAGCCGATGAGTTTTATTGTCTGTCGGTTGATCTACCTGGCCATGGCAAAACTACGGTCATTGGTGGCGAAGCGTCTTATGCCATGGAGAATATAGCCCAAGGCTTGATTGACTTTCTAGAGGTATTGGGCATCAATCAATGCAATCTGGTGGGTTATTCCATGGGGGGAAGACTGGCGCTGTACATGGGGCTTCACTTTCCCAAATATTTCCAAAAGGTCATCCTTGAATCCGCCTCTCCAGGCTTAAAAAGTCGAGAGGAGCAAGATAGAAGAATTCAAAAAGATTCAAACCTTGCGAGGGCGATCGCAACTGAGGATTTTTCTATTTTTCTCAACAGGTGGTATGGTCAGCCGCTATTTCGTTCGATAAAAGCCCATCCAGATTTCGCCAAAATGCTAGCCCGTCGTTTACAAAATAATCCATTGGCATTATCTCAGTCACTTCTTGGCCTGGGCACGGGAGTCCAACTCTCCTTATGGAAAAAACTTCCAGAAAATTCAATGCCAATATTACTTATGGCGGGTGAATTAGACCAAAAATTTGTCAATATCAATACTAAAATGTCTGCATTGTGCAGGCATTCGAAGCTCTTAATAGTGCGTGGCTGCGGCCATAATATTCATTTCGACAATGCAGATATATTTGCCCAAAGCATCAAGGAATTCCTATTGCCTGGTGGCATCGGTTCCAGCACGATTGCAGAGGGCAGCGAGGCATCCGCAGCTAAGGGGCTAGAAGATTGAATGCAGCGTACGAGGAGTCTACTCCCATAAAATCTGACGCCGAGGGATGGTACTCCGTTGTTAGATACCTGCTAAAGGTGGCACGACCTCAATGCCCAACCATGGTCAAACCAAACTTGGTGTGTGGATAAGAAACACTCAATATTGCGTTTCTCAAACAAGCCCAAAGTTTATGGTGTCTTCCTGTCAAAACCCATCACCACAGTCTACAAAAGATGAATAGCAGATGGTTTTGTCAACCTTAGCCTTGGGTAAATAGGGCGCTATGGTTCACGCCAACTTGAGACAGTTTTCTCAACCCCTCTCGTCAATCGATCCTGATCAGATTCAATTGGCGCTGGCGATCGCCGATACGGCTATTTTGCGATCGCTCTTAACAGAGAGCCGCCCCATGATCTTGAACCCCCAGCAATTTGGGCAAATGCGGGTCACTGTCGGTGTCCCCCTAGCGGACCAGGCCACCATGCTCGATGCGGTGGTAGATTATGAATCCCTTGGCTGCGCACTCCTGGGTGAAATCCCGCCAGAGGCGCAGACTTCGGCTAAGGCTTATCGGGAATTGACCCGCTGCCAGTCAGAACTCCAAACCCTAGGGTGGCGGGTGGCCATTGCTGAAGCGATCGCGCTCCTGAGCCATGGGGGCTTTCGAGAACAAGATATCCAGCGCATCCTGCAATTACCCTCAGAGGGATGGCATCGCTCTTGGTGGTCTACCTTTGATCGACAAGGTAATTTAAGCCATCCCTTTCAGCGGTGGTTTCGGTGTCGCCGCTATGGCGATGGCACCTACATCTTGCAATACCGTGATCACTATGCCCAAGTTGCCCCGACTTGTTTTCGGGGGGACTGGCACCAGATCCCGGTGGTTATTGCCAGTGCCGGTCAGGGCTTTGGCGCACTCTTAATGACCCTGCGTCGCGCCCAAGCCAGCCTCAACACCGACCACGCGATTTTATTGTCGGCTCCGTTGAGTGATTTAGAACAGCAAGGGTTTATGCGTCAGGGCATCAGTGTCTATACCTTGGGCAGCCCAGGGCAGGGCTCTCAGACGGTTTTACCAATCCCCGCTCGTCCAAAAGAGCAGCGAGGGTCGGCTGAGTCTAAGCTATTTCCATCGGCATGATCTGGAAAGGGGTATAGCAGTCGCCAGTCGGTTAGGACAAAACGGCAAGCCACTTTGCTGCGGCACTAGGCATCAGAGCGATCCTAGGTGTCCTAAGCAAAGTGGCCAGCGCTATATCTTCAATTCCTGCAAAGGGGATTAAAATTTCGTTACCCCCTCATCGGACCCAGGCTCACAGGTCATTCCACGGATATTGTGATGGGGGTCATAGGCAAATCAAGCTTTCATCACCTGTCAGGCATATCTCCTGCACAGATCGATGGCCCCAGTATCACAGGGCGATCGCCCCAACGGTCACCCCTCAAAATCCATAAATAGACGAAGATAGAGACATCGAGCGAAAAGACGCTCGTTCCTCACACACCACACCACCCTCGGCGGAAGCCGGGGGTTTTTTATGGTTCATCACTATCCCAGATTTTTTCCTAGCCATGATGGCAAATCGGACATTCAAGCAAGGGAAAGGATCATGCTGAATCTCATTTCGTTCGCATTCCCGAGCACAATGCCAAAACAAGGTTCGGTGTCTTTTCCGAATCAGATGAGCGGCTGCCGCCAGTTTTGCAAGGATTACGTTGCCCAACCAAGGGTTTGCGGTTGAACCTAACTGGCCAAATACTCGTGAATGTCGCCCCGACGTTTACGTAATTTGGTCAAGGCTTCCCGCTCAATTTGCCGGACCCGTTCTCGGCTAATGCTCAAGCGCTCACCAATTTTAGCCAGGGTTAAGGTTTGACCATCTCCTAAGCCAAATCGCAGCCTCAACACCTGCTGTTGCTGGGCTGTGAGCCCTTCTAAAAGATGCTCTAGGTCCCGTCGTAGGGCTGCCTGGGTGGCAAAGTCTTCGGGGGAAGGGCCGTCATCCTCTAGGAGTTCACTGAGTTGGGTATCTTGGTTGTCGCCCACATTCAAATCTAAGGACAGGGGATGACGCGATTTTTCGAGGTAATCCCGCACCTGCTTGGTGGATAGTTCTAACTCTTGGGCTAGTTCAGCCACGGTAGCCGCCCGACCGAGCCGCTGCGAAAGTTGGCGCTGGGCTTTTTTGATTTTGTTGAGCTTTTCAGTGATGTGAATGGGCAAGCGAATGGTGCGGCTCTTTTCTGCGATCGCCCGCGTGATCGCCTGACGAATCCACCAATACGCGTAAGTCGAAAACCGATACCCCTTGGTCGGGTCAAATTTTTCGACCCCCCGTTGCATACCGATCGTGCCCTCTTGAATCAAATCCAAAAGATCAACATTTCGCTTGATGTACTTCTTGGCCACAGACACCACTAAGCGCAGGTTTGCCTCAACCATTTGACGCTTAGCCGCACTCCCCGCCCGAACGACATCAGCCAATACCTGCTCAGAGAGTCCAACCGTTTCAGCCCATTCTTGACGGGTTGGGGGCCGCTCTAATTCTTCTTGTAGCGCTTGGCGCTGCTTCTCTAGGGTGATGAAGTGCTGTACCCGCTTGCCCAAAACAATCTCTTCTTCGTGGGTCAACAACGGGACGCGACCGATCTCTTTGAGATACGTGCGCACCAAGTCGGGGTTGTAAGTTGTTTTCATTGTTCCAGGTGACCAGTAACGCCAAGAACGTTTTGCAGAATGTCCGCCAAGTCCTTGAGCTCACTCAGGGCGCTCCAGGGAAATGCGACAAGCAATGCCTCTATTGTGAACAAGTGTAACATTTATGAGAGAAGCCTGTTCATTCCTCTCCCATGGGTTGTTTGGGGGTGAGACGACCCTGGATAAACCCATAATCATTAAGAGCATAACGATTTGAACGTTGCGCGAATGCAACTTTGGCGACAAAAAACTGAGAAGGTTTGGGCTGAAGAACGGTTCAATTGTAAAAAAACATGAACAGTTTTTCGGCCTGGGAAAGCGTATTGCAGCGCTTTGTCCCATTACTCATCCAAAGTGGCAGCTACGCTACCGCCTTGGATGAAGTCCTGATTGTAGTTCAAATGAACTGTTTTGATCAATGGTTGTGTTGATGTCGGTGATTGCAGTTCTTAGGCGGATGGCGGCGAATGTTATCAGCACCCCTGGGGGGGATGCCACACGAGAACGTGCTGTTGCTCATTACGCCAACGCATCCATCCTTCTTGGGTGCGATAACCGGGCAAAAAGGCACAGCCGTCAGTAGGTTGGGTGATCCGAACCTGCATCCAATTGCCCTCAAAGGCGAGGGGTTCAATGAAGCTATCGGGGCCGACCAGGGTCAAAATGCCATTGTCTGGGTCGGGGTTGGCCCGCAAGGGTTGAGAGATGCCATGGCGCAAAAACTCGACCCGACCGGTGGCGAGAAAATGGTCTGGCCAGGTCTCGATAGTCAGGGCTAGCCCCCCGAGGTTGAGGTGATCTTGGTGAGCCCAGGCGTCACCAGCGGGGGTGTATTGAAAGCGAAACCAACCATCCTCACGGACCTCTAACACCGGAAATGAGCGTAAGGCGTAGTGGGTTTGCAGCATCAAGAAGCTGGCGTCTCGACCGACCAAAATCGGATCATAGCCATCGATCATCAACCAGCCATTAATTAACCAGCCCCAAGGGGTGTCGCCGGGCTCGGCGTAAATGGGCAGGGCGATCGCCTGTAGCCAATTTGCCTCTAGATAGGGGCTATTGGGCCAGTCGGGCTGGTCGAGAAAATCGAGATTTTGAGGGCGCAGGTGAGCGATCCCAATGTCGATATCTGGGTCGGGATAACGCCCCACGAGACCTTGGCTACTGGGGGGGGATCGGCTCAGGAATTCTTTCGGGCAGGGACGGCACAATTGGGGCAGCGGTTTGGGCTAAAGCCCCAGGTTGCCATGGGGGAATCTGGGGCTTTAACTGGGGCAGTGGCAGGGCAATTGCCGCTGCCCCCAGCAATAGGGTCAAAGACCATCCCTGAAAAGGCTTCATGTTAAGCAACGTTTTGATATTGTCGAGTGCGGTTGGATGCTCCTGATCCTGCCATACGCTCCCCACCCCAACGATCTATTACCTGATGGCAGCAGTTCCAGCACGATTGCGGATGGCACCGAGTATCTGTCTGATATTTTGCACAGTAGCAAAGGGGCTCGCAGCCTTGCCCCCAGCGAGCTGGCAACTGCTATCGCTGAAACCATTAAAATATATCGCTGGGGTATGGCCGCAGCCAATGTGATTAAGCCGTTTGAGCACCCAATCTGTCGAATCAACACTTAATGGTTCTTCATGGGCCAACCGCATAGATTCAAAATTGGTGAGACGATGAACGGGCATTTTCATCTTCACCGTGAGGGCTATCCCTAGGGGCTTTCCAGTGATTTATCGTAGTTCTAGGTAGGTGACATTTTGCCCTTTGGTGGTTTGTCCCCCGTATGTCGCAATTTTCCCTGGCTTTTTTTGAACTTTAAAAGCGGTTGTTGCCCATTTCCATGACAGTTGCGCCCTCCCCATTTTTGACCTGCCCTAGTTCTGAAACGGTCTTGCAATGGTTGAGAACCTGCCAACAGGCTGCGTGTCGGGCAAACGGGCCTCCCATTGCTAGTTTGTGTTTTCCGATCCCTGCCATTGATCCCCTAGCGGTCCTCTCCCATATCGCACCCCCAGGACAGCAGTGTTATCTAGACTCCCCTTCCCAACAGCAGGAGATCGCGGCTTGGGGGGCGGTTTTAGAATGCTGCTTTAGCGGCCCAGGGCGGTTTCAGGAAGCCCATCGGTGTGTGGAAGCCTGGAAACGGCAAATTTATCGCCTACTGCCGACTCATCCATTGGGACCCTTTTTCTTTTTTAGCTTTGCTTTTTTCGAGGTATCTGGATCAGGGTCTGGTGGGTTTGCCCCCGCCACCGTGCTTTTGCCCCGTTGGCAGGTGGTGAGGCAGCAGCAGCAGAGTTGGGTCATTGCCAATGTGGAAATCGGCCCAGAGGTTGCCCTCGAATCCCTGAGTCGAGAGCTGTGCCGGCAGGTCAACCAAATTACCCTCTTGCGGGAAACTCGCCCCTTAACCCCAGGGGAGATCGAGCCGAGGCAGTCACTCTTGCAGCTCACCCCGGAGGCGGCCCTGCGATTTAAGCAAGGGGTTGACCGAGCTTTGCAAGCCATTGACCAAACCGACCTGCAAAAACAGGTGGTCGCCCATGCCCTCGACATTGTTAGCCCCTTGCCTTGGCAACGGGATAGTTCTCTCCAACGGCTACGGGCTCGCCACCCCGACTGCTATACCTTTGCCTTTAGCCAAGGCCCCCAAGCCCACTTCATTGGGGCGAGTCCAGAGCGGTTGTTGAGTCTACGCCAAGGGAAGTTGGTGGCAGATGCCCTAGCGGGGTCAGCCCCTCGGGGCAGCAGTCGATTGGCCGATCTCAAGTTAGGTCAGCGTCTTTTAGATAGCCCTAAAGAACAGACCGAGCATCGTCTTGTGGTGGACTTTATTGTGGCCCAACTGAAAGCCTTAGGGCTCCGGCCCCGCCATCGTCCGCATCCAACCCTCTTAAGGCTGTCTCATATTCAACATTTACATACGCCCATCTATGCCAACCTGCCTAAGCAGGTCTCCCCCTTGCAGTTGGTGGAGGCGCTGCATCCCACCCCGGCGGTGGCGGGGGTGCCTACGGCGACTGCCTGTGGCCAAATTCAACGGACAGAACCGAGCGATCGCGGCCTCTACGCCGCCCCATTTGGTTGGGTAGACTACCAAGGCAATAGCGAATTCATTGTGGGGATTCGCTCGGCCCTGCTACAAGGTTGCCGCGCCCGCCTCTATGCCGGTGCAGGCATCGTTAAAGGCTCAGACCCTGACCAAGAGCTAGCTGAGATCCAGCTCAAGCTACAAACCCTAGCAGAAGTCTTAGGGGCTGGCTCCGACTCGTAAACGGTGGCCAACCCCAACCCTATCGCCATTGGGGCCTCTTTTCTTTAAGGTGATTGAGTCGCATCAACTCACCGACCATAGTGAGTCTTGCCCCGACTAAAGCCCCCCCCTGATATCTGGTAAATCTGTGGACGAACAGCCCCCCGAGCAAGACACCCCTAAACCCCGTAAACGTCGCGCCAAAGCGAAAGCTAAAACCCAGCCAGCGCTTCCCCCCGCTTCCTCCCCGACCATCGGTGGATATAAGGTTCAGGTCTTTTACTTGGCGGCCCGGAGTACCAACCCTAAGGCTCCGGTCAAAGATGCCCTCTGGTTTGCGGTGTATCCGATTATTCCGAGGGTGGGCGATTCCCTATTCCACGACAGTGTGTATTACCAAGTGGAGCGGGTATTTCTCTACGAAAACCTGGCCTTGGGTTGGTATGCCGATATTGAGGTGTCTTACTATGGCCGCCGTTAAGGGGCTAAGTCTCGGAGGAGGACGAACCGCTAAAGGCAGGGGTGAGAAAGGCGACCAGAGCGCCAATGGCAAAGCCCGAAATATTGCGCACTAAGGGGAGCCAGTCACTGGTCCGTGTCACCACCGGTCCGATCCCAAAGGCAACGAAGAGAATGCCCCACAGGGGAGAAAAAATCAGCATCCACTGCCAGGCAATGACCTGACCGGGCTTACGGGGGTGACCTGCAAACCCACACACTAAGCCGCCCACAATGGAGGTTACTAAGGTCAAAATCCACTGTTCTTGGGGCAGTCCTGGCACCACCGCACATCCCCCTTGCCGCAGGCAAACCTCTAGGGCCTCAATCGTCTCAATAATGGCTCGATCTTCGCCGTTATCTCGCACAAAAAACTGGTTGCCAAAGCGAGTCTGAAGCTCGATCCAAAAGGTGCGGGGCAACAGCTCATAGAAGTCATCGCCCACACTAAAGTTGAGGATGTTGCCCCCACGCGGATCCGCCACGACCATAACGCTGTGGTTATCTAATCCCCAAAAGTCTTTGACGGCGCGGCCAGGGGTGCGATCGTACTGGGTTAACACCCTCAACTTCCAGCCGGTGTCTGCCTCAAGGGTCTCAAGGGTTTGGCTCAGGTTATCTTCCTGAACTGCGGTCAATGACTTGGCTAAGTCGATAATGAGCGTCGGCTCATCGGGCAATAAGGTCGGATCTTCATAGGCATGGGCTGGGGTCGCGGTGCCACTCCAAAGCAGCGCCACCACAGAAAATGCCATGACCCAGCGCAGCAATCGAAAGGATGGCCCAGACAGAGACCGAACTTGAGACCGAAAGAGATTCATCGTTTTGGTATTGCCCTATTGAGCGCCCACAGATAGGAACGACAGTTGTTTACAGATATTTACTTGATTCTAAGCATGACTGTAATCGATCGAGCCGGACCGGGGCAACGCAAGGCTCTGGCTTGAAGGGTGAAAACCCTTTGGAGGCAGATGATCCCCTAGGGGGTTGGATGGCAATTGGCGCAGGGAAAATAACACTCATTTCCCTGAGAATCACCCCATCTCGTCAGGGCTAGAGGTTAAAAGTATTACCCCAATCCTTAACCTAATCACCGCCTGTTCTTAAGCCTTTGCCAGCAGGATACTGAGGTCCGGCTAAAGCACTTTGAGGTTTCTGGGGTGATTGAGTAGGTCAGTGTCATTTCCATAGAACGTAGTTTGGGGCAATGATCTTAGGGGCAGCGTTTATCCATGGTGCCGGAACAGAGAAATCACAATTCATCGGTGGTTGCAGCACATCCACAACATATTTTGGTGGTCGATGACGAAGATTTGATCCGTGAAACCGTTGCCATTGCGTTGCAGGATGAGGGCTATATCGTCTCGGTGGCCGAGAGTGGTGCTGTCGCTTTATCAATGTTGACCCCCGCACCGCCTCCCATGGCCTTCGACTTGGCGATTTTGGACTGGATGTTGCCGGGGGTGAATGGCCTGGATCTATGTCGGATGATTCGCCATCAGAACTTAGATATCCCGGTTTTGATTTTGAGTGCTCGGAGCAGTGAAACCGATCGGGTTGTGGGTTTGGAGGTGGGGGCTGATGACTACCTGGCCAAACCCTTTGGGATGCGCGAATTGATTGCCCGTTGTCGATCGCTAATACGGCGATATCAGCGATCGCGCACCTTGACAACTGCGACCGTGCTGACGCATCAGGACATTACCCTTTACCTAGACGAACTTCGGGTCTTGATCGCGGGGGAAGAGGTGACGCTATCACCCAAAGAGTTTTGCATCCTAGCGTTGTTTATGGCGCATCCCCATCAGGTCTGGTCTCGGGAAGCGTTGATTGACAAAATCTGGGGCGGGGATTTTGTGGGCGATCGCAAAACCGTAGATGTCCATATCCGTTGGCTACGGGAAAAAATTGAGCGCGATCCAAGCCATCCCAAGTACATCGTCACCCTGCGGGGATTTGGCTATCGATTTGGCTGAGTTGTGACACTCTGGTGCAGGCTGCGATACCCTAGCTGGGCAACCTAACAACGACCACCGGACTCCGTCCAGACTTGTAGGTCAACAGCTCCAGACCATGGAGGTGTATTGCTGTCCTCCATAGGGATCATTTCTCCGATGTCCGATCTCAATATCAGCGACGCCACTGCCCATCCCCTGACTCGATATCGCAATCATCTTGAGTTCTTGGGCTACCGGGTTGAAGAGGGCGAAGAGGACATCGTCGGGCGTCATACCCGTAAACCCAACCTGATGGTGCGACCAATCTCTGATCGGGGTGTACTGGTCAGCACCATTTATAGTTTTAACCATGAGCTAGATCGCCTCGCCACCCTTGAATATATCAATGACTTAAATGGGTCATTGATGTTCATGAAAGCCTATGTCGACGATGATCTAGATCTCGTCATGGAGACATTTTTTGAAGGGGAATACGATCGCAATAATTTCTCGATTTTGCTAGACAACATTGAGTATGATATGCGCGTTTTCTTCAGTATCGATCTAACCCGAGAATATTTCAGTTGATCACAGCCCTCTGCTATGCCTGAAAAGCGACAGAAGTGACTTGGGGTTGTTCTGCAAATGTCAATGGCAAAGCAAGGGTAAAGCGAGTACCCAGCTCATCTTGGATGGGAGATGTGCATACTATCTGCCCCTGGTGCTGTTGGGTCATAATTTCGTAGCTGACAGACATCCCCAATCCCACGCCATGGCCGACCGGTTTTGTTGTGAAAAACGGATCAAAGATCTTGGATTGAATGGGGTTAGGAATGGCCAATCCGTTATTTTGAATCTCGATGCAAATGGCATCATCCCGTTGCATCGTTCGGATCAATATTTCCGGTTGCCAGTCCACAGTTGTTTGTGACCACCGCTCGTCAATGGCATCCACTGCGTTACTGAGGATATTCATAAACACCTGATTAATCTGCCCCCCATAGCAATCAACCCTTGGCAGATCGCTGTAGCAGCGCACTATCTCAACTTCTGGTCGCTTCGCTTGGGGCTTCAATCGGTGCCCTAACAACAACAAAGTACTTTCCAGCCCCTCATTGAGATTGGTTAGCTTGAGACGAGATTCTTGGGCACGCGTAAAGACGTTGAGGGAGCGCACTAAGCTATCGATACGATGACTACCGTTGTGCAACGACTGGATAACATTTGCAAAATCGCTACGGATAAAATCTAGGTCTTCACCTTCTAGATAGTGGTCTAAGTCTTCAGAATGATCTCCCAGATCGGTTTGCAGCCGATCAATGATGGCGAATAAGGTTTCACTATAGTCCTGCACATGGACTAGATTGCCTTTAATAAACCCGACTGGATTATTGATTTCATGGGCAATACCCGCCACCAGTTGCCCTAGGGAAGACATTTTTTCGGCATGGACGAGCTGAGCCTGGGTCTTTCTAAGGGTTGTGAGGGTTTTCTGTAGGTCTTCGCTTTGGGCTTCAGCCCGTAGGGCAGCTTGTGCTAAGGCCTGGGTATCGGCATCCACCCTTTCGATCAGATAGTTGATGGATTGGGCCAACAGCCCCATTTCATCATTGCCCATCACCGTTGCCCGGAGTTGATAGTTGCTATCATCAGCGACCTGTTGGGCCACTTGCGCAATGTTTTCTAATGGGGTGGCAATTTCAACGGTCGTGCGCCAAGCTAATAACCCGGCGGTGATCACGGAAACCAGCATACTGATAACAATGATAGTTTTTTCAACACCCTGGGCAATTTCCAGGGTGTTGGCAGCGGAAATCTCTTGCTGATGGGAGATTTCAATTAGCGCCGCTAGGTTGGTATGGAGTTGGTCTAAAAGATCAGCGGTCTGGCCCGACAAGAGGGCGGGCAATCCTGAGGCGTTGTTAGACTGGACCACCTCAAAAATAGCGTCGACTTGCTCGTTGAGTTGGCGATCGTAGGCAGCCAGTAACGCCCTCAGATTTTCTGGTTCATCCGCCACCCAGACCGGATCAGTACTGAGAAAGATATCTAGCTCTTGGCGCTTAATGGCAACCGTTGCTAGCTGCACCCGTAAACTAGCGAGTTTTTCTTGCTGTTTGGCCGGATCATCGGCTAGCGCAGCCGCATGGGCACCCTGCAACCGCACTTGACTGGCGGAGCGATCAAAATCATCCAGGAGTTGGGATTGAATCTGAGCATCCAAGAGCTGAAAAATTCCCCGCCCTTGGAAGTAATCGGCAACAATCAAACCCATTATGGAACCTGCCCCACCAATCACAAGGGCCAAGCAGTAGCCATAGCCAATCTGTTGGCCAATGCGGCGTGGCTTTAGCTTCTTGAACCAAACAGATAACATCTAAGGACGGCGTTGCGCCGGGACAATTTGTAAAGCGACACATACTGCCTACGGCAATGTACTTACTATGCCCACTCTGGAACCATTGGGAGCGTTGTTCAGCCCACGATCACCCGATGGATAAACCCTCTAGGGCCAATCCCAATCAAAAGTCCCTACCAAGAATAGTTTGGTAGGGACTGTAAATGACGATCTTTTAACCCAAGGCCGCAATGGCAGCAACCTTATGCGTTTTGGGTTTGGCGCTTAACGGCGGTACCGGCGGCGGCTAGGGCCATCAGACCCAGAATGGTCGCAGGTTCGGGAACCGGTTGGGAGGTAACGGAGACAGACCCATCTTGATCGGCTTCAGTGAACATATAGTCACTCGTTTCAAAGTTGAACTGATCAACGAATAAAAAATCAGCGTCAATACTGAATTCTTCAGGATCGATGCCACCAAAAAAAACACCCTGGACAAAGGGATCTGCCCCGAGGTTAAGTGCTGCATCAAATTGAGTTTCTGAAAATGCATCCTCAGAAGAGATGGAGAATGCCTCAACGTCAAGGTTCCCGCTCCAATCCCACATCCAAGTCAAAAATTCATCACTGCTAACGATGCCGTCTAAAGCATCTTCCTCATGGGCAACAAACATGCCGGTGAGGGCAGAACCGTCGGACCAAAAACCGCTGTAGTCAACGGTCCACTTGAATTTGGCGGCATTGGCGGGAGCCGCGATCGCACTTAAAGCCAGCGTGGCAGCAGCGGCAAAAGCAAAACGTTTCATGGTTTTCACCTAAGTTAAATTGCGGGATGTGTATGGAGCATAAAAATCAGGTTTGGCGCTGCAAAATGAATGGCTTGCAGTCGCCAAACTCAGCTTGATTCAGCACATTAGCTGCCGATTAGGAACCGATGATGCCGCCATCCTTTTTGGTGATGACAATGGTGCAATCCCGAGGAATCGGACCATTGGGGTCGGCAGGGTTGTTTGCCACCGGAAAGTTACTGGCGGCGGGGTTACCGTTACCGGGGTGCTGCAAATTGACGAACATGGTTTTGCGATCAGGCGTGACCGTAATCCCAGTCACCTCATCGCTAGTGACGCCGCTAAACAGGCGACAAATCTCACCGGTGGCCGGATCGGCAACCAGCAATTGATTGTTGGTCTGGGTCCCATCTACTAAACGCTGCTGGCCCCCATCGGTCTCAATAAAGAGACGCCCATCGGGGTCGGCCCACAGACCATCGGGGTCGCTAAAGGTGGTTTTGTCTTTGGCGGGATGGGTATCTGCGGCAATAAAGGGAATAGTCCAAGTAAAGGTTGTACCGGTGTGGCGATTACTATCCACCATCCGGAGAATATGACCATCAGGGTTGGGTGCTAAAGGGCTGCCGGGGCCGGTGACAGTCCGATTGCTGTTATTGGTCAGCGCCCAGAAGATGCTGCCATCTTTAGCGACGGTGGTCCATTCCGGGCGATCCATCGGGGTGGCACCCAACAGGTCGGCGGCCAATCGAGCAAAGACCATAACTTCGCCTTGATCGCTGAAGTTTGCAGCCAGCACTGGGTTGCGGATGGTCAACTCTAGCCAGTTACCCGTACCGTTCTCATTGAATCTGGCGACATATAACTTGCCAGAATCCAAGGGGCTCAGGCCACGGCGGATGGCAGCCTGCCAACTGGTTGAAGAAACAAACTTGTAGCAATAGTCAAAGCGCTGATCATCTCCCATATAACCCACCGCACGGCCACCACGACCGATGGTGATAGCAATGCCTTCATGCTTAAAGCGACCCAAGGCCGTCCGCTTAACCGGCTTTTTGCTGCCATCATTAGGATCGATCTCAACAATCCAACCAAAGCGGTGCTGCTCGTTGGCATAGCTCGGGTTCGACAGGTCGAAACGGGGGTCAAACTGTTCCCAACCGTAGTTGAACCCGTCGAAATCGAAACCGTAGCGCCGTTGCGCTTCGGTGCGTTGGTCATTGAAGGTAGCACCCTCGGTGGAGCCAAAGTAACCGTTGAAGTTTTCTTCGCAGGTCAGGTAGGTACCCCAGGGGGTGTAACCGTTGGCACAGTTATTGACGGTACCTTTGGGCTCGTTGTTGGCCGTATTGGCTAGCAGGGGGTGACCAGCAGCCGGACCACTGAACTCAACCGGGGTGTTGACATGAATGCGGCGAGCGTTGTTGCCCGCTACACGGTCCCACTGACCATTCACTTTTTTGATCTCAACCACACTCACACCATGGGCGTGCTGAGAAACCTTGACATCCTCTAGGCTCGTAGGGGCTACCTTGCCCAAAACGTGGGGATTCGTGCCGAATTCATGGTTGATGCAGAGCATGCCATGGGTGTTGCTCCCCTCAAAAGGGAAAAACCACATACCATCGTGACCGATGCCCACTTGCTGGGCCTGCTGGGCTGAGGTGGGGCGGGTGTTGGGGTTGCCCGTATACTCGGGACCACCGGGCTGAATGGAAGTGCCCCAGGGAATCAAGACATCGTACTGATAGTCATCAGAGATGTTGGGGACAGGGCCAAAGCTGCTGTCAAAGGGGACGGGGGCGAAGTTGATCAAGCTGCTGGTCGCCTGGGCAACGGTGGTGCCAGAGAAGCTGCTGACAGTACCCGCATTCTCCCCATTGGCAGCCTGAGCCCAACCTTTATTACCAGCCAATGTCGCCAGGAAAGCCGCAGCCGATAGGCCGGCACTGCGGGTAATGAGATGGCGACGGGACAGACTCGCTTGAAAAACCGCCTCAAAAGGACGATTTCCTGATTTATTTACGACTTCGTTATCATGCTCCATGTTCTTCTCCTCTCAAATAAACTTAACTGATTCAGCAACACAATCGAACCGTCATCTGGGGGAGGTTCCACGCTAAAAACCTGCTTTTGAACCCCAGGTATTTACCCTGCACTAGCAATCTGCAACCAGGTCAGGGAAAACGTTTTAAATAGCTTTTAAGGATGGGCAAAAATTAGCTTTTGCCGCATTAATCCCAATCAGGCAAATTGTTTTGAACCACCTGTTCCTCTGAAGTTATGGTGGTTGGTGGTCTTGCCGGGTTAACATTTGTGGCTGGACTGACCGGCGCTCTAATTAATGGCACTGGGCCAGGGCTATCAATGGGAACCAAAACGTTTTGAATAAAAATTGGAGGGGTTCCGGCGGTTGTCCCGGAGGGTGAAATCTCGCCGTGGCGCTGTAGTAAAGCTTGGGTGCTCTCGGTGTAATAGCGTGTCCAGGGACTCACTTGGGGCGCATGCTGCCACTGGCTTCGGGAGACTTTGGTGACTAGGATTGGGGCAATCTCACCGTGGCGATCGCCCAGCACCGCCACCTCGACCGCATTCACATCGGGCTGCTGAGCAAAGATATCCACAAT
Source organism: uncultured Leptolyngbya sp. (assembly GCA_964353225.1). Lineage (GTDB taxonomy): Bacteria > Cyanobacteriota > Cyanobacteriia > Phormidesmidales > Phormidesmidaceae > PCC-6406. The sequence goes on along the minus strand of CAYGVA010000009.1, from coordinate 23,014 downwards.
CATCTGTCGAACTAAGCCCTCCGCTTCATCTAATAGCGCCGCTTGGGTCACATCTCTATCAACAACGATCTCAACGGTGTGGCGATCAACAATCGGTTCATTGGCTTGGCTGGACCCCAGAAAAATGACTGTCAGCGCCATGGTAATAAAGGCACAGAAAAAGTAGCCTAGCGATCGATCAAAGGGCAATAACATCAGTCAATGAGACCAGATATATTTAGACATAAATCGGCCAATGCTTTTCACGCAAAAACGATAAAAATCCCTGAATTAACTACCTCAGCCACGACTGTAATAATCCCATTCAACTATTAAGAAATCACGCGACTTAGATTAAATGGTGTTTAAGCTTGGGTGAATATGCGTAAGCGAAAAATAATTGTTAACGATATATTTTTGTGAGATTAATTAGACATTAAACTTTCAGGGGAAACTGCTTCCCTGAAAGTTTAAAGGCTGGATTTATAGCGCTGGCCCTGCTGTCTATTTGTCACCTTCGGATTGGCGTGGATGTTGCGCAGCGCATTCAAGGCCCGACGGGGAGCGCTCGAGACAGCGTGCCAGCGGAGTGAGAAGCTAGTAGCTAGGCTGCGGGAGTTGGGGGCCGATCCCCATCGCTTTTAACGGCACATCTGCTGGGATATAGCCCGCCGCCGCCCATCGTGAAGGGGACCGGCAGGATTTATGCTGAGTTGAGCGTTCAGCAGATGAGCAGAAACGGGTGAGCGATCGCCCATCCCCCATCAATGCATCCAAATGACGGTGGCCATGGTCTTGAGTGAGTCGGGAAAAACGGGGATGCAGATTCAGACAACGGCAGAACCTTACGATGCGATCGTGGTGGGGTCGGGGGCGACCGGAGGGATCGCGGCTAAAGAATTAGGCGAGCGCGGTTTGCGGGTACTGGTCCTCGAAGCGGGACGAGATGTGGATCCCAAGCGGGATCAAATCAATCCGGCGCGGGATATGGCGCGGCGGGCCTACGGTTTGGTGACGGGAAAACATAGCTACCAAGCCGTCCACCCCGGCTACTGGAAAACCAATCCCGACTTCTTTGTAGACGAGCGAGACAACCCTTACACCACCCCAGAACACAAACCCTTTTACTGGACACGCGGACGGCAGGTAGGGGGGAAAAGTCACACCTGGGGCGGCATTACCCTGCGTTTGTCAGACTACGAATTCAAAGCGGCCCAGCGGGATGGTTTTGGGGAAGACTGGCCGATCGCCCATGCTGACTTGGCCCCCTATTACACCCGGCTAGAGCAATTTTTCCAGGTGCGGGGGGCGCAGGATGGGCTCACCCAACTGCCCGATGGCGACTATTTGCCGCCGTCACCCCTCACCCCAAGGGAGACGGAATTGCAAGCGCTGGTCAGTGCCCACTGGTCTGAGCGTCAACTGATCCATTCGCGGGGCTTTGCGCTGCATAAGCCCACCCCAGAGCAGCCCTGGTCACGGGCGGCGAGTCCCGGCTCTTCGCTGAAAGCAGCCTTGGCCCTGGGCAATGTGGAGCTACGGTCCAATGCGGTGGTTAGCCACCTGATGTTTGAGGCAGGCAGTGATCGAGCTCGTGGCGTCGCCTTTATCGATCGCCTCACCCAATCCGCCCACGAAGTCAGGGGAAAAATCATTGTCCTCTGTGCATCGGCCATTGAGTCGGTGCGGATTCTGCTCCATTCCACGGCGGCCCATCAGTCCCACGGCTTGCCCAACGCGTCCGATGTGCTGGGGCGCTATTTAATGGATCATGTTTCCACGACTCAGTTTTTTTGGTTGCCGGGGGTGCCTGCCTCTGGGGAGGCATTTCCCCTGTCTGGCAGCGAGAGTTTTTTCATTCCTCGCTTTTGCAACTTAGACCAGCCCCAAACCGAATCCTTTTTGCGGGGATACGGATTGTGGGGGGGGGTTCAGCGCTTTGCGGTACCGTCAGTGCTGCACAAGGTAGGGAAAGGGACAATCGGGTTTCTGATTGGCCATGGGGAAGTGTTGCCTCGACCCGAAAATCGGGTCAGCCTCAGCGCTGATACCGTCGATGCCTGGGGGATTCCCGCCGCCCATATTGATTGCGCTTGGTCGGATAACGAGCACCAGATGGTGGCCCACATGCGCCAAGAAATTCAGGCGACGGTGGCAGCGGCGGGGGGTGAGTGCTATGCCCTGTCTGAGTTGTTCCACATGCCCGCGATCGCCCCTCTCATGCGCCGGGTCGAAAAGCGCCTACTGCCGGCTGCCCCTCCCGGTTACTACATCCACGAAGTCGGGGGCGCGCGCATGGGCACCTCCCCCAAAAATTCGGTGGTCAATGCCGATAACCAATGCTGGGAAGCCCCCAATGTACTGGTCACCGATGGCGCATGTTGGACCTCGTCGGGATGGCAAAGCCCCACCCTCACCGAGATGGCAATTACGGCTCGGGCCTGCGATCGCATCGCCGAGAAACTACGTCAAGGTTTACTGTAAACGCGCACTGGCACACTGGCGCTACCGGCCCAAACCGGCCAGTCATTGACCCAACAATGGGATCAGCAGGCGATCTCCCTGAGCATTGCCTCCGTATTGATCGAGGCAATATAAGTTTCAAATAAAACATGCGTAACTACGTAGGTGACGTTGCGCAGAAGTACCTAAATCCCCTCCCACTGAGGTTCTGAAAGTTCTGTAGGTCTGCGGTTATAGAAGTCTTGTCACAATCAGTACTTTATAAAAAGTGATAAGTGCATCTCAGGATTCAGACCATCACTTCAGGAAGAATTGCGGTTAGGCGTTATGTTTAAAAAGATTTCTACAGCAGCATTTGTAGGTACGGGCCTGGTCATGGCAGCGGCTGCCTTGTCCCCTGCCCATGCAGCTTGGGTTGAAGGGAATTGCAGTGTCTTCGACGCCACTGCCACCATCGCTGGCGAAGATTTTGCCTCCAGCGAGTGCGGCAACTTTACCGGTAATGATTCACAGGTCGGTTTTGTTGATTACTTGAATGGCGACTCAAGTTGGGGTGCCTTAGGGGGGTATGACTCTGGTGATGCCGAGGACGCCGCCTTTGCCAACGCCGTTGATGGCCTGAATGGTAAATGGACGTTATTCGGCAAGTCCGATTCAGGGGGCGACAATGTAGCCGACATCGGGGGAGGAGCCAAAAGCGGCAATTTCAACTTCACAGAAGGGCTAGACAGCCCCTTTGTCGTAGTGCAAAAGGCCTCAACCTTTTACTCTGCTTATCTTTTCAATAATTTAGAAGAGGCGGTCAGCAGCGGTAAGTTTGACGTGGCTGGTATCACCCAGAAGCGTAATGGCCGCAGCGGTGCTGCCGGTCTTTCCCACATTTCGGTCTACACCATGGATCGCTCCCCAGTGACGCCAACACCTGAGTCTTCAACGATTCCTGAGCCTGCGGCTGGGGTTGGCCTTGTGCTCTTTGGCGCAGTTGCGGCCCGCCTCAAGCGCCAAAAGTTAGTCTAGAATGCTTTATCGGCCTCAGCTGAATCCATTGAAAATCCCTTGCAAAACAGGAAAGTAAACTCCTCCTTTGTAAGGGATAATTGATGACCTTCAAAAACTGACATGATCTCCCTTCTCGTTGGCAACTAGAGTTGCGGTGGCGGTCCCCATAAAATGGTATACCCCAGCCATTGAGACAGAAATGAGCCCATGGAACACTTTCGACTGTTTAGCGAAGATCCGAATGCCGAGGCCTTTGCCGCTGGAGCGGCTATTTTTCGAGAAGGTGACATCGGCCATGAAATGTACATCATCCAAGCTGGAGAAGTGGAGATCTTCCTAAAAGACCAGGTTTTTGACTGTTTCGGTAAAGGTGAAGCCCTAGGGGAAATGGCCTTAATCAATCCGGGCTATCCCCGGAGTGCGTCTGCGATCGCCAAAACCGACTGTCGCTTGGTCAAGATCGATCAAAAGCGCTTTACCTTCTTAGTGCAGCAGACACCTTATTTCGCGATCGAAATCATGAAAACCCTGGCTGAGCGTCTAGCCCGCATAAATATCAAGGCAGAGAATAACGAGATTAAATTTAGCTAAGGCATGTGGGTTCCCATCGGCTCACGGTTCTACACCGGTCCCACCGCATGGGAATCATTGAATTTAAACGTCAGTCCCCCCGGTTCCTGCACTTCAAAGGAACGATGGATGGAGCCGTTGTGAATCGTTGTCGGTGTTAGCCCTTGGTCAAGACAGCGCTGATGGTATTGATCCAAATCATCCACCATCAAATCAAATGGGGCTGGGCCAGGAGCCGTCTCACTATTACCCCTGAGTACGATATGGGTGCCACCCCGTAACTCCAACACGGCAAAGTTTTCCTTGGTCACCACGGGACGAATCCCCATGGCGGTGAGGAATACCAAAGTAGCCTGAAACTGAGGGGTAGCTAAGGACAGATGGCCGATCCACACGGGTGGACGGGGATCGCTCAAGGGTTCAGCCTGAGGTTGAACGGGCAGCCTGTTCGAAGGGGTCAACATCATCACCACCTGACTTCAAGAATGAATAGCGCCATGATCAATGGCCTGCGTAGGGGACGTTACACCGCACCCCGCACACACAAAAAATGAGAACAACCCATCATCAACACAGTCATGGGTTGAGCTAGATCACCATTCTATAAATCCAACCGATGTATACAGAGGATGACCAAGGCTGGTTGAGGTCGTAATATCCGTCCTTATCCGTGCTGAAACCCTTGAACTGAACCGGTATAGGGAGATAGCGCCAGTTCTTGTCAGCTTTTTGACAATGCCGGTTTAGCGTAAATGCAAGCAGTTGCCCCTGCTCTGTCGATACTGGAATCGATTTGCCCATGCGAATACTAATTGTCGAAGATGATCGCCGCATCGCCCGTCCCTTAGTCAAGGATCTGCAACATCAAAATCACATTGTTGATTGGGCCGAAGATGGTCAGGAAGGGTGGGATTATGCCCAATCCGCCACCTACGATCTAATTTTGCTGGATTGGATGCTGCCCCAGTTAGACGGCATTAGCCTTTGTCAACAGCTACGAACCATGGGCTGTCAGGCTTTGATTTTGATGCTGACCGCCAAGGACACCACTGGCGATAAGGTGATGGGTTTAGATGCCGGGGCCGATGACTACCTGGTCAAACCTTTCCGATTAGAAGAACTGTCCGCCCGAATTCGCGCCCTATGTCGCCGTAGCCGCACCGTGAGCCCGACCCAGTTATGTCAGGGGGCACTGTGTCTTGATCCCGCGACTCGCCAGGTCACCTACGAGGCCCAAAGCCTTGACCTTACCCCTAAGGAATATATTCTCTTAGAGTATTTTTTGCGCCATCCGGGCCAAGTGTTGACCCGGTCTGTCCTGGTCAATCATCTCTGGTCCTTTGATGCCACCGCTGGGGAAGGGGCCGTCAAAACGCACCTCAGTAATTTGCGCCATAAGCTCAAGCAGGTAGGGAGCCCAGCCAACCTCATTGATACGGTGTATGGGGTGGGCTATCGCTTACATACTGAGAGTCTGGCCTACAGCACCTCAGCCTGAATATGGCCCAACCGCCCGTTAGGGATGAATTTGCTCAGATTCGTCGTCGCCTATTGTGGGCAAATCTGCTGGTATTTGCAGGGGTGTTGGCGGGGTTTGCGATCGCTGTACGCACCGCCGTCGCCTATAACCTCCGCCAGCAGCAGTTTGATCAGCTCACCGCCCTAGCCCAAACCGCCGCCGCCTTAGCGGAATTGGACGACGACGACGATCACGGAGCGGCCCAGATTGAAATTGAAATTGAAAGCGAGGCCTTACCCATCAACGATCTGCGGGTGCGGCAACAGGGGGTGCAATGGTTCACGTCCCAGGGCCAACTGATAAAACAGGTGGGGGCTCTGCATCCCACCACCCCGGTGATCCCACCCACCCCGCAATCCATAGAAACCCAACCCGTCCGCCTACAAGCCGTGACAGTGCCAGTGACGGCAAATGCCCAGACCTGGGCCTATGTCCGGGCTAGCCAAACCTTGACCACCCTCGATAACACCATCGCCCAGCTCGATATCGGTCTGGGGGTGGGGGTCGTACTTGCCTTGGCCCTGAGTGGTACCGGTGCCCTATGGCTCAACCGCCAAGCCATGAATCCGATTGAGCAAAGCTTCAAACGTTTGCAGCGGTTTACCGCCGATGCCTCCCACGAACTCCGCAGCCCCTTAATGGCCATTAGCAGTAACGCCGAAGTGGCCCTCAAATACCCTGAGGGCATGCGGGCCGACGATCGCGACACCTTCAATGTGATCTTAAATGCCACGGCCCAAATGTCAGCCCTAACGGCTGATTTACTGATGCTCACCCGCACCGATCAAGCCACCACCCTAGCGACCACCATCGTCGATCTCTCCGCATTACTCGATACCCTGGGGCGGCTCTATAAACCCCAAGCTCAGCAGCAGGGGCTTGGCTTCACCACCCAAATTCCGCCAGGACTGTCCTGCCAGGGCAACGCTACCCTCTTGCAACGGGCCTGCACCAACCTGATTCAAAATGCGCTGCGCTATACCCCCAGTCCAGGAAAAATTGTGCTGGAGGCCCAGACCCTACCCCGGCAGATCCAAATCACCGTTACCGATACAGGTATTGGCATTGCCCCAGACCATTTAGAGGCAATCTTTGAGCGATTTTGGCGGGCAGACACAGCCCGTCACCACACGGATGGCGGGTCAGGCTTAGGGCTGGCCATCACCCAGGCCATTGTCCAGCGCCATGGGGGCACCATTGTTGTGACCAGCCAAATCCACAACGGCAGTTGCTTTAGGGTGACATTGCCTCGGCAACGCATCTAACTCTGCTGGCGGTTACGTTTAGATCTGGTTGAGCATCCCCCACCCTTTGCCAAAAAGATGCTGTGGGCAACCACTAGGCTGAGAACCCCCGTTTGCTTTTGTTACACAACCACAACCGCCATTGCCGCCGTGACCTCTGGGTATTGATAGGTAAACCCAGCGGATTGAGTACGCTTTGGCATCACTTTTTGCCCCTTCAAAACCACCACCGACGCATCCCCCAGCAACATTTCAATCACAAAATCTGGAACCGGTAGCCAGGAGGGGCGATCCAAAGCTTGTCCCAAAGCTTGGCAAGCGGTGGTCATGGTTACGGGATTGGGTGCTGTCGCGTTGTAGACCCCCTGCATTTGAGGATCGCTCAGGGCTTTGATCAGCAAACTGGCCAAGTCTTCAATGGCAATCCAAGAAAACCATTGGCGACCACTGCCGATGGGGCCGCCAGCGAACATGCGGAAGGGGGGCAGCATTTGCCCTAAAGCTCCGCCATTTCCCAAAACGATACCCAGGCGAGGAATCACCAGGCGAACCCCAGTGGCTTCAACGGCTTTTGCCGCTGCCTCCCAGTCTTGGCAAAGCTGAGAGAGAAAATCGGTGGCTATCGGGGCGCTGGTCTCATCAAATTCAGCGGTCTCGCTTGTTCCGTAGTAGCCAATCGCCGAAGCACTGACCAGGACCGATGGTTTAGGATGGGCCGTCGCGATCGCATCCACCAGGATTTGAGTGGTGGCAATGCGGCTATTACGCAACTGTTGTTGGTAGGCTGGGGTCCAGCGCGCTGCGATGGGAGCGCCCGCCAAATTTACAACCCCATCACATCCCCCTAGGGCCTGCTGCCAATCCCCCAGTGCTAAGGGGGTATAGGGCACGATGGTGACCTTTGGAAAGGCGACCTCAGGGAATAATCGACGGGCTTTTAGCTCATTACGAGCCAATACCACCACCCCATGTCCGTCTTGCTGCAACCGTTGGACGAGATAACGCCCGATAAAGCCCGTGCCTCCGGTGATGGCCACTTTCATTGTCTCTGCTCCTCACTGATAGCGGCGACGATCCGTTGGGTAACGCCGTTCTCTCCAGCCTATCGCCCCAAGCGGTATCCCTTGCCATAAATGGTATGGATCATTGGCGGGGTCTCAGGGGGTTCCAGCTTGCGACGAAGTAGACGGATTTGAGCGGCTAATACATTACTGCTGGGGGTTTGGGTCTCTCCCCAAATGGCCTGATGAATTTGTCTATGGGACAAAACCTGATCACCATGGCGCATGAAATAGGCCAGCAGCCGGGTTTCTTTATCGGCTAGCTCGATGACTTGCCCCTGGCGATAGGCCCGTTGATTGACTTCATCCAATTCCAGGTCTTCAAACCGCAACCGGTCTGTCTCCTGGGGCGGCTCAAGAATGGGGGGCCGCCGCAATAATGCCCGCACCCGTGCCAACAACTCCCGCAGTTCAAAGGGCTTGATTAAATAGTCATCGGCTCCAGCATCAAGCCCCGCGACTCGATCGTCAATGGTGTCCTTGGCGGTTAGGAATAACACAGGGGTGGCATCGCCCCGAGATCGCAGATGACGGCAAATCTCTAGGCCACTGACCTCAGGCAGCATCCAGTCAAGGATCAGCAAATCATAGGTATCGTGTTGGGCAAGACGATCTCCACTATCCCCCGTCGTCGCTACATCCACGGCATACCCCTCTCGCCGCAGTAAGCGACCCAGGGGTTCGGCCAGTTCGACCTCATCGTCTACTAGGAGGATACGCATGGGGCGATTCACCCTGCTAATAAGAAGATTCTAGCTGCTGCAAAACTTTCGCTTTGAGGTTGGTGTTGAGTTCGTTTTTGAGGACATCTTTGCTGCTGCTGGCGGTGCCTACCGAAGGATGGGTTCTAGCCGTCATCACCCATTCTTGCAGGAGTTTTCGCTGGGGTAAGGCGACCGTACAGGGGACCACATGGGCACAACGATGGGGATTTTCCCTCGCAAAGAACAAAATTTTGTATTGCCCAGTTTGCCCCAAGAGAAAGGTCATTTCCTGACCTGCTTTAGTTTTTAAGTCTAAGTAGCAGGGCAGCCAGCGGGGACCATATTGGGCGTTATACAAGACCGTTAACCACAGCACCATGGGATGGGGGGACATGGTGCAAATGAAGTTGTTGTAGCGACTGCCCAGGAGCCGTTTATCTACTTCCAACTGGGGCAGCATCACCCATAGGGTTGACAAGGTCCGCTGACTGGTGGGCAATGCATGGGGAAAAACAATTTCTGCAATCGGCTTATTTTTGGGCCAAGAGGTTAGACGACAAAGGTCTTCCTCCGACTCAGGGATCTGCTCGCCAGCAACCGGTTTTTTGACCACGGGCAGTCGAGACAAGGTAGCCCCAATCCGTTGACCAATGCGGAATCCAGTGCCAAAACGTTGGTCTAGAGGTTCTAGGGCTTTAAGGATATCGGAAACGGTCTTGGGGCGATTGTCGGGTTCTTTGGCCAGACAATCCATGATGAGATTTTCTAATGGTCTTGGCACCTTGAGGGTGGGGTCGACCTCACTGATCGTTTTTGGGGCCTGAGAATGGTGTGCCTTATACCACCCTCCAAAGGTATGACTGCTGGCCCGCAACGGTAACTTGCCGGTCAGCATCTGAAACATCATCATGCCAAAGCTGTAGATGTCGGAGCGATTATCCAGTTCTCGACCTTCCATTTGCTCCGGAGAGGCATAGGCTAAGGTCCCCATAAAGGAACTGGTTTGATCGGTATCGGCTTGCATCAGTTTGGCTATGCCGAAGTCTAAGATTTTTGCTAGCTCACCTAAGGTGGGGTCTTGGGTGACTAAAATATTGCTGGGCTTGATGTCCCGGTGGATGATCGGCACCGGTTTGTCTTGACCCTTCACGCTAATGCCCTCGTGGGCAGACTTGAGTCCCAATCCAATTTGGCGGGTGAGTCCTAAAAAGCGAGGGACAGGCAGTGGCTGTTGCTGAATTATTTTGCTGAGGCTGTCACCCCGCAGGTACTCCATCACATAAAACGGTACTTCGTCTTCGCTGACGCCATAATCGGTGACCCGTACCACATGGATGCTGCGCTGCCCTAACTGCGCACAGGTTGTGGCTTCTACCACAAAGCGCTCGCGCATTTTATCGTTCAGTAAAGTCTGAGATAGGAACTTCACCGCGACCATCACCCCACCTAGCAGGGTGTCTTCAGCCAGGTAAACCCGCCCCATGGCCCCCTGCCCCAGCATGTCGGCTAGCTCATAGCGGTTTGCTAGTTTTCGTCCGATGTTGGAATCTGGCATTATGGCAACGTGCGGCCTCAGAAATCTAGCAAAATAACGACTAATTAAACGACTGCCTGAATTGACCACCCCGTCGGGGTCAGGGCCGAGGTTAGTTCACTGATCTCAATTATCAGCGCAGTCAGGGGCAAAACCATAGAAATTCAATACAGTCTGGCAATTACTGGTGTTCCATTTCTGTTGCATGGGCGCATTGTAGTGACTTACGCGTTCTGAGATCGCTAAGGTCAAGCACCGTACGGCATTCAGTGTACCCAGGTGTGACTCTGTCGTACCGATAGGGAAGCGTTTGCTAAATTTGCCGGACCAGAGTCGCTTCCATGGCTGTGGTGAGATAATGGCCCGCCATGATGCCGCTAGAGAGATGATAGTGGTCGCTATCGAGTCGGTGTAGGGTTTCAAAGCCGGTGCGGCGCTGGCGATCATTTAGCGCCCAATACCGCTGAACGATGGATTCGGGGGCAACCCATCCCTCTCCTTCCACCCGACCCAGTTGACTATGTTGCAGTACGAATGTGTACTGGCGATCGCTACTGGTTAAGCGGCCTCGATATTGCAAGGCAATTGTTTCGACATCATTGGCTGTCGGAAACCCCAACTTCATCACCATCGTAAACCAATCATCGCGGCTCCAAGCCACCAAAATAGCGCCCCTCACCGATAACGGGGGGGTGCTGACATCACGGGCTAGCCAAGTCCCTTCGAGGGTCCAGCGGCCTGGCTCAATTAGGAATGTGTGCTCCACCCAATACTCCCCAAATACCCCTGCTAAGGTATTACTTCATTGCCATGTCAGTAACTTGCTGACCCCGTTTAATCTGTTTGAGAGTTGTCTTATTCTTTACTGTTACCAACTCATTCACAGACCCACATCGCTTCCATTACAGCACATGCCCTTAGGATTGCTGCGTTATATGGGTTTTTGGGGCTGGGCCATTTCGCCGAGAATGGCCGGCCACTGTGCCCCAGTCACCGTCATTAAATTGCCGGTCCAGCCCTGATGATGCCAAAACCCTAATACGGCAAACGCGATCGCTTCTTTAAAGTCACTCGGAACCCCAGCCATATCGGTTGTGTGGACGGGAATCTGGGGCCAGTACTGCTGCAAACGCCCCATTAAATAACCATTTCGACTGCCCCCTCCACAAACAAACACCTGATCGGGTAAACGGGGCAAAAAACGTTCGTAACTCTGACCAATCGACATTACCGTCAACTCAGTGATTGTGGCCAATAGATCCGCTGGGCTAAGACCATAGGGCTCAGCCTGGTGCAGGCATTGCCGAAAGAACTCCCATCCAAAGGTTTCTCGCCCCGTGGATTTCGGCGGTGGTTGCTGAAAGTAAGGATGCGTTAACCAGCCTTCCACAAGCGACATACAAATCTGCCCCTGGGCGGCCCATTGACCATTGCGATCAAAGGATTGGTTACCCTTGGATAAATGATCAACCGCAATATCAATCAAGCTGTTTCCTGGCCCCGTATCCCAGCCTAAGGGAGCTGGTGGGGTTGCCCCTTGAGCGCGGGGCGACAAAGCGGTGACATTACCAATACCGCCAATATTCTGAATGCATCGGTAGTCGCGATCATGGCTCAGCAAGGCCAAGTCAACCGGCGGCACCAAAGGAGCCCCTTCGCCCCCTGCGGCAATATCTGCGGCGCGAAAATTACTGACCGTCGGGCATTGGGTTAAGCCAGCAATCAGGGCTCCCCGCCCCAGTTGAACGCTATAGGCTAAAGGTACGGCAGCAGATGAGGGTGGACGAGGGCGGTGAAACACCGTTTGCCCATGGGAGGCAATAAGATCCACTTGGCCGTGGGCTTTGATCAAGATCTGGGCAACGTTCGCAAACTGCTGGGCAATCTGGTCATCTAAATCGGCCAAGACTGATACCGGTAAAGGTTCTCCCCCAGCAACCCTTAGAATTTGCTCCCGTAAGCCCGTTGGATAGTCCATGCAGGCACTGTCCAGCACCTGCACAGTCAGGTCATAGCCCTGTCCCTCAATATCGATCAGGACAGCATCAATGCTATCCACCGACGTGCCACTCATGAGACCAACAATACGCATGCTACTCCGGCGGTGTAATCGGTAAGCGATCAATCCCCTTGTTGCTACCAATCATGACCATTACTGCCCCCTTGCGGAGGCGAGTCACCGGACTGGGATTGATTTCAAACTTGTCGTCACTTTCCCTTTGACTCAGGGCCAATAACGTGACCCCAAAGGTGTTGCGCAAATCCAACTCAACAATGGTTTTCTGATCAAACGTCTCGGGAACCCGTACTTCCACAATGCTGTGGTCTGGATCTAGCTCAAAACGATCCAAGATGCCGGGGCGGGTGAGCGATCGCGCCAAAGAGCAACCCATCTCATGCTCGGGAAAAACAACATGATCGGCCCCCACCCGATTCAGTAGCTTGCCGTGAATTTCTGAGGACGCCTTCGAAACCACATAAGACACCCCTAATTCTTTGACATTGAGCGTGGTGATCACACTTTCCTCAACATAATTGCCAATGGCCACAATCACCGTATCAAAATCCGGAATCCCCGCTTCCTTCAAGGCCACCGGCTGAGTCGAATCCAACTGTAGGGCATGGGCAGCGATCTCATCGGTCAAGGCTTGCACGACCCGTTGCTCATCTGTGTCAATGCCCAGCACTTCATAGCCCAGGCTATTGAGGGTCGCGCAAACCGCCCGCCCAAAACGACCTAAACCAATGACGGCAAATTGACGATTGGGGGGACGCAGATTTCGAAAGAAACCAAGGGAAGACAGATTCACGGGGTACTCCTTGGAGGACAAAGGCTCAGCACGAAGTTCAACGATGGTTGGCTATCGTGCCCTTGAGTTTACAGAATCCTAACGATCTCTATCCGTCATAAACGACCCTATTACTGGCTGCCAATGTCTGCCATAGAACTGTAGATGTTAGGCTAGCTAGATGATCGTGGGGCTAGGTACTAAGGACGTGAACATTCAATTGGGGCGGGGCAAAACGGCCCGTAGAGCATACGGTATTGATGAGATTGCACTGGTGCCGGGACCCCGGACACTGGACCCACAATTAGCCGATACCCGCTGGCAAGTGGGCGGTATTGAGCGAGATATTCCCATTATTGCCAGCGCTATGGATGGGGTTATTGATGTCCAAATGGCTGTCAAGCTTTCTGAATTGGGGGCATTAGGCGTTCTGAATCTAGAAGGCATTCAGACCCGCTACGCCGATCCCAACCCTATTCTCGACCAGATTGCAGCAGTCGGCAAAGATGACTTTGTGGGCTTGATGCAAAAACTCTACGCTCAACCCGTACAGCCAGAGTTAATCAAGCAACGCATTCAAGAAATCAAAGGGGCTGGCGGCATCGCAGCGGTGAGTGTTACCCCTATTGGGGGCGTCCGCTACCGAGAAGCCATCATGGCTGCTGACTTAGTCTTTGTGCAGGCCACCGTCGTTTCGACAGCCCACCTGTCCCCAGAATCGGTAACCCCTTTGGATCTGGCTGATTTTTGCCAATCCATGCCCATGCCTGTTTTGTTGGGCAACTGCGTCACCTACGAAGTTGCCCTTAACCTAATGAAGGCAGGGGCTGCAGGAATTTTAGTGGGAATTGGCCCAGGGGCTGCCTGTACCTCTCGGGGGGTTTTGGGGGTGGGTATCCCTCAAGCGACGGCTGTTTCGGACTGTGCGGCAGCCCGAGATGATTACCATCAAGCGTCTGGTCAGTACATCCCGATCATTGCCGATGGTGGCTTGGTCACGGGGGGAGACATCTGTAAATGCATTGCCTCTGGGGCCGATGGCGTGATGATTGGCTCCCCCTTTGCTAGGGCTGAGGAAGCACCAGGGCGAGGATATCACTGGGGCATGGCCACCCCTAGCCCAGTTCTCCCCCGAGGAACCCGCATTAAGGTCGGCACCACCGGCACCCTAGAGCAAATCTTGCGCGGCCCAGCCCAGCTTGATGATGGCACCCATAACCTGCTGGGGGCACTCAAAACCAGCATGGGCACCTTAGGCGCGAAAGACCTTAAAGAGATGCAGCAGGTGGACGTTGTGATTGCCCCTTCACTATTAACAGAAGGCAAGGTGTACCAAAAGGCCCAACAACTGGGCATGGGCAAGTAAAGCAAGACCCTTCCTTCCCCCTGGCCGGCTAAGTTTCAGGCGCACCTAGGGGAGTCAGGGCAGAGCTAAAGCTAGACTTATCATCCCAGTAGCCATCCAGGCCCCTAGTCAAACTAGGGGCCTGGATGGCTCAGCCTCAGCACTGATTGGGTATAGCTACCAGAATTTTTGTCACACATCCAACCATCGCGTATATATGGAGACGGCAGCCTAAAGACTCCTGCGCAAATACACTGAAAAACTTATTCACCAAAATAAAGATTAAGGCTTTCGGATAAATCAGTGGCGCAATCAAAACGGCCCAACCTACAATAGTTGTAGCGGAGACGAAAGTTTCCGTTCACTCCTCACACCACATATCGCCCGGATGGTTTGATTTCGGGCTTTTCTTAATTCAACTAGTTCTAATTTTATGCAAGACCTTCGCGAGGTAGGTTTTGTCTCTGGTGAAGACCCTGGGCCATAATGTACTCGGGTCCGCCTACTAATAGCCTGACTGGGCGCGTCGTTGCAGTATGTCTGAATACTAAACCCCTCCCTAAATCTGGCAAGCCTTGGCTATGGTAAGATCTCGGTAATTAAGGTGAAGGACATCGATAGGCATGGCAGCCGCACAAGTTACGGATTCTACTTTTAAGACAGATGTGCTGGAAAGCAAAGTTCCAGTGTTAGTCGATTTTTGGGCTCCCTGGTGTGGGCCTTGTCGTATGGTTGCCCCGGTTGTCGAAGAGATTTCTGAGCAGTACGACGGTAAGGTCAAAGTCGTCAAAGTTAATACTGACGAAAACCCGAATGTTGCCAGTCAGTATGGCATCCGCAGCATTCCCACTTTGATGATTTTCAAGGATGGTCAGCGGGTTGACATGGTTGTTGGGGCAGTCCCTAAGACGACCCTCGCGAATACCCTTGAAAAATACCTTTAGGGGTTTGTTCAAGCAGGCTTGTTTATCCAGGTTTTCAATCAAAAGGTCTACAGTCGTTTGGCTGTAGACCTTTTGATTTGCGGTGCGTTCCGTGGGTGCTACTTCTCAATTTCCTTGAGTGCTTTAGGAACACCAGCCGTTAAGACTTCTGGCCCCTCAGATGTCACCAACACATCATCTTCGATGCGAATGCCGATACCCTTCCAGCGCTCAGCAACTTGGGGCTGCCCTTCTACGGGCTCATACTCTGGGGGAATATAGATGCCGGGTTCAACCGTGACCACGTTGCCCGACTCAAAGGGTTTCCAGGTTTTGTCGGGGTTGCGTAAGATGCCGGTGTCATGGACATCTAACCCCAGGAAATGACCCGTCCCATGCATAAAAAAGGCTTTATGTTTCTTTTCTTCGATGAGCGTATCGACATTGCCGACCAGTAAACCTAGCTCTACTAGGCCCTCTGTTAGGGTGCGAGTGGCTGCATCATGAAATGTATTGAAGGGATTGCCCGGTTGAACAGCTGCGATCGCCTTGAGCTGAGCATCCAGAACTAGCTCATAGAGGATGCGCTGTTCTGCCGTGAACCGTCCATCCACCGGAAAGGTCCGGGTAATGTCGGCATTGTAGTAGCCATAGCAGCAACCGGCATCAATCAGCAGCAAATCGCCTGCCTGCATCTGCCGCTGATTTTCGATGTAGTGGAGAATGCAAGCATTATCTCCCGAAGCCACAATCGATGGGTAAGCGGGGCTCCCTCCAGACAGCCGAAAGAGGTGCTCAATTTCCGCTTGGACTTCGTATTCATAGCGTCCAGGGTGGGCTATGTCACGGGCATGGTTATGGGCTTTGACCGAGATCGCGATCGCCTCGCGAATCAGCGCCAGTTCTTCAGGCTGCTTAATCCGCCGAAAGGTCTGCAATAAAAGATGGGCATCTTCAATGGCGACTGGACCGGTGCCTCGCTTCGCGTAGGTGGTTAGCAACCGCTGCCAATGCTTGAGTAGAGTTTCATTGAGCGCTTGATTGTGGCCCAAATGGTAATACAGGCGATCAGCGGCCTTGAGGTAATTGGGTAGCTTCTCGTGCAACTCTTGGATGGGAAAAACCGCGTCCACCCCCAACTGTTCCTTGGCCGCATCTACCCCTAACCTGCGCCCAGACCAAGTTTCTTTGGCCTTGTCCTTAGGGCGGACGAACAGAATGACCTGGTGTTCATCATGGTGAGGAGCCAGGATGAGGACGGCTCCGGGCTCATCAAAACCGGTCAGATAGTAAAAGTCACTGTCTTGGCGAAAGACATGCTCCACATCGTGGTGCATAAGGGCCATGGGAGCGCTCGCAAAAATCGCCGTGCTGTGTGGGATTTCTGCCATCACAGCTTGACGGCGTTGAGAATAAACCGTTTGCATCACCAAGATTAAGCCTAGCTTTAGCTAGAGAAGGGATAGGTAAACTGTTGCACAATCATCCCATCGCCACCGGGGAGGCTGGCTGTGGTTAATGTAACGGAATTACCTGATGCCTGACGGGTTGCTACGGTCGGAATCAGCCCGAGGAACCGCTGGAGTTCATCCAGGTCGCAACTCTCTGGATCCGCAGCGGCGGTGCGGTATTGCATGGGAATCACCATGCGAGGGTTGAGGACACTGATCGCAGCGATCGCCTCCTCGGCATCATAGGCTTTTGCCCCACCCCCCACTGGCACAATCAATACATCGGGGCGGCCCAGCAAGATTTGTTCTTCTAGCTCAATGGGGCTATTGATACCCCCCAGGTAAACCACATTGAGGCCGCCTTGCTGCCAAGACCAAATGAGGTTAGGGGGAAACTGGCGACCCGCCTCCCGCTCCCGTGGGGTCTCGATCGCCTGCAATCGGATAGGGGGCAACTCGTAGACGCCCGCCTCAGAGAGAATGTCAGGACTGCCTGGTAGGCCCTGGAGCGTACCGCCTTCATCAAAGAGACGGCTACTGATCAAGGCGACATCAGCAGGCTCATTGGGAAGGGCATAGCCAGCGGTGCAGCCCGTTGGCAATTCTTGGTCATCCAGGACGATGCGAAAAGGATTGACGAGAATCCGTTGCCCACTGCCTGAGAACAGAAAGCACATATGCCCTAACCAACGAATTTGGAGACCACCGGTCTGCGCCTGGGCCTGCTGCCACTGACCGGCTAACCCCAACCCCAGCACCGAGAGGAAGCCTGCCCCAAATTGCTGTACAAACCGTCGTCGCTGCATCGTCAATGTACTCTCCCTAAAATGGTGGCTGCAGGTGTATGCACAAGCCCAACTATCCTATCGTGTTGACGCGATCGCCGGATACTGGGGTTCCCGCAGGATGAACTCAAGCAGAATTAGAACCCATTAGCCTGCCTCCCTAATGAGGTGATACTATTGATAGGTTGTCAAGAATTTAGCAGCGGTGAGCCATGGCGGTTCCTAAGAAGAAAAAATCTAAGTCAAAGCGCAATATGCGCAAATCCTACTGGAAGAAAACCGCAGCTCTACAGGCCAAGAAGGCATTGTCCCTTGGCAAATCTGTATTGACCGGCCGCTCAAAAGGATTTGTCTACCCTTCTGATGAAGAAGAGAGCGACGAAGAGTAATCGGCTCCCCCTTGGAAGCCTTCTCAAAACAAAAGCAGGGTGAAATTCACCCTGCTTTTGTTTTGAGAAGGCTTCCCCACTTGGCGGCGGCATGGGAACCATCGATGGGGGATGCAAGTCAAGGGAATTATTGCGGCATGGCATCAGCGATCGCCATTAGGCGCGCCCAATTTCCGTAAGATTATGCACAAAATCGCCATGCGGAAAACGGCACCATCAGACAGTAGATCTTTGCAACCCCTTCATTTTCATAAGCGCCATGGCAAAAAATCAACCTTGCCCTGAATGTGGCCATGTTTATCTCAACCGGATTGGTGTCCGTGGGATCAGGCAATGTGCGGCTTGCAAAACCTATGTCGATGTCCGCAAAGGGACATGGTGGCAAAAGCTGCTCTCAGCATAATTCAACGTTTTTGGCCCATTGTTGTTTTGGCGGCGAATGATCGATGCAGCGCTAAGATTATTCAAGAGATGGCGCTACCGGAGCATGCGGTTAGCAGTATGAAGTTTTTTCAAAAGCCAGGGCTAGATCAAGCGGATCGGGTTCCCCCCGGCCAACACTTGGCTAAAGGATTTCCCGTTTTAACCTATGGGTCGACGCCTCAGATCACCACCGAGGCGTGGACGCTAGCGCTATTTGGGTTAGGGGTGGCGAAGACCTTGAGTTGGGCTGACCTGATGGCGCTGCCCCAACAGCATTTCACCGCTGATTTCCATTGCGTGACCACTTGGTCGAAGCTTGATGTCACCTGGGCTGGGGTTTCCATTCCAGATTTGATGGCCCAGATCCCTTTAGAGCCCACCGCCACCCATGTCATGGCCCACTGCCATGGCGATTACACCACTAATCTGGCGCTCAGCGATCTGCTGCGTCCCGAGAATTTTTTGGCCCATACGCTTTTTGGTGAACCGTTACCCGCTGATCACGGGGGACCGGTGCGCCTAGTGGTCCCCCACCTTTATGCCTGGAAAAGTGCAAAGTGGCTGAAGGGTTTGGAGTTTTTGTCAGAAGAAGCCCTGGGATTTTGGGAGCGAAATGGCTATCATCGCCGGGGTGAACCTTGGGCAGAGGAGCGTTATAGCGATCGCAGTTAACCATCCCCAAAAACCCATGAATTTTTCCACTGAATTGATTGCCCCTGCCTAGGAAAGGGAAGCCTAGTGCCTAGAAAAATTACGGGTCCTTAATGGCGATGGTCTTTGTGCAACGGGACAACGACCCAATTTTTGGCTCTCTACCAGCAGAAGCAAAGATCTGGTTAGAGGGATTGCCTTGGGAACAGCGCCGATACGTGCTTTCCCTCTGCCATTTGATGTCGGCATCGCCTCCGGAGGTGCAAGCTGATTTTTTGGATGACTATACAGCTGATGGGCTGGTCTATCGCGTCATTCAAGATCAGGACACCACTCAAAAAGTCAGTACCTATCTCCAGAAGTTTCACATCTCGACAGAGCTAACGGAAGCGGTCTTACGGAGCTATATCCGCCAGTTCTATATCCACACCGCCCAAGACGCTCGGCAACAACCGGATCTCTACCTAGAGTCGGCTCTGCGGTTGATGATTAGCAGCCAAGAGCGCAAGAGTGTGTTTAGTTATGTGCTGGGCTTTGAGTTGGCGAAGCTGATTTTTCAGATGAGCTGGGCGCAGCAGGAGCGCTTATACCGGCTACAGGTCAGCCAAGAAGACTTTATTCGCAGCTACATCAAGCCGATTCGCCATGCCCATCGGCTGAATAACATTATTGTGCCGAAGGATGAGGAACAGTTTTTTGCGCGCCGCGCCTACTACATCCACCGCCCGACCATTAGGGCAAAGCGTTTAATTGAACTGGTGATGGTGACCTTCACCTCGGAGGCGGTCAGCAACCTGGGGTTTGATATTATTCGCACCCCCAAGTCCTTTCATTTTGACTACAACCATATTTATGCGCCAGAGCCGATCGAAGCCATCTTTGATTAGTGGAGTGAGGGGTGCTGCGTCGGTTAGATTAATCCAACTTCACAGTCATCCTGCCATTGCGGTCCCTCACTCCTACCCCTAGGGTTGATTATCTAAAGGAAGAAAAACTGCCTTTGTTCAAACCGGTCAGCTAAGACGCAGATTTCGCTGAACCATGGAACGCTTCGACCGGGGGCTTTTGGATTACCCCCAGACCCCCTCCACCAAGACGCACCGCCGTCCTGGACCTCGCGGCCAGTGTTACTAGCTCTGCCGTTGCAACGATCGCTTCGTAGGGATTTCGTAACAGCCATCAACATGGTCGCGATGTTTGACGTGGCTCGTGGGGCCTATCAGCTTTTTCTCTATCAAATGAAGCAACCCTACCCCTGACCCTCTCCCGGCGAAGGAGGGGTGCTGATGTCGACTCCCCTTCGCCCGCTTTGGGAGTAGACCGTAGCTTGCTGTCCAAAGGACATCGGGCGTGCGAAGCAGCGGTTGCACCACTCTTAAGTCTCACCACAGGTGAAGCGTGGTCGATAATATGGAATTCAGGCCTGAATGGGGCCTGTCCAAACCCTCCAATTCAACCTGCTGCTATGCCTGTCGTCTCTTCGGCTGTCCAATTGAGTCCCTTTCTTGAGCGCCTTCATCACCCCAGTCGTCCCGTATTGGTCTTTGACGGGGCGATGGGAACGAATTTGCAGGTACAAAATCTGACAGCCGAGGATTTTGGCGGCCCTGAATATGAGGGCTGTAATGAGTATTTGGTGTTCACCAAGCCGGAAGCGGTTGCCAAGGTGCACCGGGGCTTTTTGGAGGCCGGTGCCGATGTCATTGAAACTGACACCTTTGGCGGCACCTCGATTGTGCTGGCGGAATATGACCTGGGCGATCGCGCCTATGAACTCAACAAAACCGCTGCCGCCCTGGCTAAAACCGTAGCGCTGGAATACTCCACCCCCGATCAGCCCCGGTTTGTGGCGGGGTCGATGGGACCCGGCACAAAGCTCCCCACCCTGGGGCACATCGAATTTGATCCCCTCAAAGCCGCCTATATCGAGCAGGCCAAGGGATTGATTGATGGGGGGGTTGATTTGCTGTTGGTGGAGACCTGCCAGGATGTGCTGCAAATCAAAGCGGCGTTGAATGGGATCGAGGAGGCGTTTGAGGCCACGGGCACCCGCTTGCCCCTGATGGTCTCGGTAACCATGGAGCAGCAGGGCACGATGCTGGTGGGCACGGAAATGGCCGCAGCTCTGGCCATTCTGGAGCCTTACCCGATTGATATTTTGGGGCTCAACTGCGCCACCGGCCCCGATTTAATGAAGGACCACATTAGGCACCTGGCCGAGCAGTCTCCCTTTGTGATTTCTTGCATCCCCAATGCGGGGCTCCCAGAGAACGTGGGCGGTGAGGCCGTGTATCATCTGTCGCCCATGGCCCTACGCATGTCCCTGATGCATTTTGTGGAGGATCTGGGGGTCCAGGTGATCGGCGGCTGTTGCGGCACCCGCCCGGAGCATATTGCCCAGTTGGCGGAGCTGGCGCAGGATTTGCAGCCAAAGGAGAGACCTGTAAGGTCCATTCAAAATTCAAAATTCAAAATTCAAAATTCCTCCGATCCTCGTCCGGCCCTCAATTACATCCCTGCCGCCGCGTCGATTTATAGCACCCAGTCCTATGACCAAGACAACTCGTTCCTGATTGTGGGAGAGCGGCTCAACGCCAGTGGCTCAAAAAAATGCCGCACGATGCTGAATGACGAGGATTGGGATGGGTTGGTGGCCTTGGCGCGATCGCAGGTCAAAGAGGGTGCCCATGTCCTTGACGTGAATGTGGACTACGTGGGCCGCGATGGCGAGAAGGACATGCACGAGCTGGTGTCTCGCCTCGTCACCAACGTCACCTTGCCGTTGATGCTCGACTCCACGGAATGGACCAAGATGGAGGCGGGGCTGAAGGTGGCGGGGGGCAAGTGTATCCTCAACTCCACCAACTATGAGGATGGCGATGAGCGTTTCTTTCAGGTGCTGGAGCTGGCCAAAAGGTATGGGGCGGGGGTGGTGGTCGGCACCATTGACGAAGAAGGGATGGGTCGCACCGCCGAGAAGAAGTTCCAGATTGCCCAACGGGCCTATCGCGATGCCTTGGAATATGGTCTGCCGGCCCATGAGCTGTTTTTCGATACCCTGGCCCTGCCCATCTCAACGGGGATCGAAGAGGATCGAGTAAACGGCAATGAGACCATTGAGGCCATTCGGATGATTCGGGAGAACCTACCGGGGGCTCACATCATGCTGGGGGTTTCGAATGTGTCCTTTGGCCTCAACCCAGTGGCGCGGGTCACCCTCAACTCGGTGTTTCTCCACGAGGCGATGCAGGTGGGGTTGGATGGGGCAATTGTCAGCGCCGCCAAAATCTTGCCCTTGGCCAAGATCAAGCCAGAGCATCAGCAAATCTGTCGGGACTTGATCTACGACAACCGCCAATTCGACGGGGATATCTGCACCTATGATCCCCTCACTCAACTCACCACCTTGTTTGAAGGGAAAAGCCTGAAGAAAAAGGAGGCGATCGCCAAAGATCTGCCCATCGAGGAACAGCTCAAACAACACATTATCGACGGCGAACGCATCGGTTTAGAAGATGCCCTCGCCAAAGCCCTAGACCAATATCCGCCCCTCGAAATCGTCAATACCTTTTTGCTGGACGGCATGAAAGTCGTGGGAGAGCTGTTTGGTTCCGGGCAAATGCAGTTGCCCTTTGTGCTGCAGTCGGCCCAAACCATGAAGGCAGCGGTGGCCTACCTAGAACCTTTTATGGAAAAGTCTGATACCGACGGCTCTGGCAAGGGCACCTTCATCATTGCGACGGTCAAGGGCGATGTCCACGACATTGGCAAAAATCTGGTAGATATCATCCTCTCGAACAATGGCTACAAGGTCATTAACCTGGGCATTAAGCAGCCTGTAGAAAATATCATCCAAGCCTATCGGGAGCATGGGGCCGACTGCATTGCCATGAGTGGCCTGCTGGTGAAATCCACCGCCTTCATGAAAAACAACCTGGAAACCTTTAACCAAGAAGGCATTACCGTCCCGGTTATTCTCGGCGGCGCGGCCCTGACTCCTAAGTTTGTCCATCAAGATTGCCAGCGCACTTACAACGGTCGAGTAGTTTATGGCAAAGATGCCTTCTCAGATCTGCACTTTATGGACAAGTTGATGCCCGCTAAGGCGGATAGCAACTGGGATGACTTGCAAGGGTTTTTGGATGAAGCTGGTAATGAAGTGGCAGGGGGGCCAGGGAGCGAGGG
>CAYGVA010000008.1:0-46871 GCA_964353225.1 uncultured Leptolyngbya sp. | reverse complement strand
CGGGAGGCCACGCGAGAAATTGCCAACGCCTCCCAAGCTTGGGTGGAGGAACAAACCCGCGATCGCCGCACCATTGAGGAGCAGCTCAAGGTTTTGGAGCCGCTGCGGGCAGAGCAGGTGCGTTTGCAAGAGCGTGTCAGTCAACTCACCCAGCAAATTGAGCCGCTGCAAACCACCCTCCAGGAACTCACCCAGGCGATCGCCGCCCTGGATGATCCGGAACAAACCAAGGGTGCCAACTTAGAAACAGCGGTCCAGACCCAAGCCGGGACCTTGGCGGCAGCGGAGCAGGAATTGCAATTGCAGCGGGAGACCCAGCAACGGCTCCTGCAAGAGCAGCGGGATAAACAGCGGCAACTGGATCGCCTAGAGGCCCAAAACCAGGCCATGCAAGAAAGCCAGGGCACCCAAGCCACCCAGGTTTTGCTCGACAGCGGGTTGCCCGACATTTGTGGCCTCGTGGCCCAGTTAGGCCGGGTCGATCCCCGCTTTCAGCTCGCCTTGGAAATTGCGGCGGGGGCACGGTTGGGCTATCTGGTGGTAGAAAACGATCGGGTCGCCGCCCAAGGCATTAACCTGCTGAAGCAGCGGCGGGCGGGGCGAGCCACCTTTTTGCCCCTCAACTCCATTCGCGTGCCCAAATTCACGCCGGTACCAGCATGGAAGCGGCCTGATGGCTTGGTGGACTACGCCGTCAACCTGATTGACTGTGACGCCCGCTTCCAAAAGGTGTTTGCCTTTGTATTTGGGGGCACCGCCGTCTTTGAAACATTGGCGGCAGCCCGTGCCCACCTGGGGCAGTTTCGCATGGTTACCCTGGAGGGGGAACTGATGGAAACCAGTGGGGCCATGACCGGCGGTAGCCTCGGTCAACGGCGGGGGCGGCTCCATTTCGGCACGGTTGAGCCTGGGGAATCGGAAGAGGCGATCGCCCTGCGGCAACGCCTCACGGAACTCAGCCAAATTTTGGCCCATTGTGAGCAGCGCATTGCTGCCGCCAGTGAAGCGGTCAAACTGGCCTCCCAATCCCTGATCGAAACCCGCCAACAGCATCGTGAGGCCCAACTCCAGACCCAGCAGCACCACCGTCAACAGCAGCAGCTACAAGCCCAGCAGGGCCAGAGCCAGAAGCGTTTAGCACAGTACCAGCAAGAATTCACCGTGGCCCAGGGCCGTCTGGGGGAACTCGCCACCATCATTCCAGAGCGAGAAGCGGCTCTCCAGGCCCAGCGGACGCACCTAGATGAATTGGAAGAATCTCAAACCCACCAAGCCTGGCAACAGGCCCAAGCAGCCGTCCAAACCCTGGAGGCAAATCTGAGCGATCGCCAGCGGGACTTACAAGGGGCAGAACGACGGTTGCAGGAAGGGCAGACCCGCCGAGAACGACTCACCCTAGAGCAGCAGCAAACCCAAACCACCCTCACCGCCCTAGAACAGCAGCAAACCCAGCAAGATCGTCAACGCCATAGCCTCCAACAGCAGCAGGCTGAGCTAGAGCAGCACATCACCCAAACTCGCCAGGGACTAGCTGGCTTAGAACAAACCCTCGCCACCGAAAAGTCGAACCGCGATCGCTGCGAAAAGACACTCCGAGAGCAACAAACCCAAAAGCAACAGTTGGAATGGCAACGTCAAAAAAACCTTGAGGCCCATCAAGAGCACCAGCAGCAGCTCACCGCACTCTTAGCAGCATTAGAAATTCAGGCCGCTGAGCTACCGGACCCCTTACCGGAGATCCCCGCAGAAATTGATCTAGATGCGGTGCGGAGTCAAATGAAATCCCTCCAGCGCCGCCTAGAAGCCCTAGAACCCGTCAATATGCTGGCCCTAGAGGAGTACAACCAAACCCAAGAACGGCTGGAAGAGCTCTCCAACAAGCTCACCACCCTAGAACAGGAGCGCACCGAATTGTTGCTGCGCATTGAAAATTTCACGACCCTGCGTCAACGGGCCTTCAAGGAAGCCTTTGATGCCGTCAACGAGAACTTTAAGGCGATCTTTGCCCAACTCTCCGACGGCGATGGCTATCTGCAACTCGATGATCCCCAAAACCCCTTCAATGGTGGGTTAAACCTGGTGGCCCACCCCAAGGGCAAACAGGTGCGGCGGCTGGCTTCCATGTCCGGGGGAGAGAAATCCTTGACCGCCCTGAGCTTTATTTTTGCCCTGCAACGCTATCGCCCCTCACCGTTCTACGCCTTTGATGAAGTGGATATGTTCCTCGATGGAGCCAATGTCGAGCGCCTTTCTAAAATGATTAAGCACCAGGCCCAGCAAGCCCAGTTTATTGTGGTGAGCTTGCGGCGTCCGATGATTGAAGCCTCCCAACGGACCATTGGCGTTACCCAAGCACGCGGGGCCTATACCCAAGTGCTGGGGATCAACCTGGAGGCCCAAAGTGCTTCTAGGTAGCGGGCTTCTATGTAGATCTGTTAAGGTGCCGATTCTCGGATATGATCAATCTTTGACTTAAACCAAGGCTCCATTGCCGCTATTTGGACCGGGCCATGACCTCCTACGACCAGTTTTACCAGCGCTCTGATTTCCTGGGCACCCAAATTATTACCCGCAGCAACGGTAAGCGGCTGGGGGTAATAAGTCAGCTCTGGGTGGATGTGGATCGTGGTGAGGTGGTCGCCCTGGGCCTAAGGGAAACGATCTTGCCAGGGGTGATGACCGGTGATGAGCAAGTCATGCTCTTGAGCAGCATTCGTCAAATGGGGGATGTGATCCTCGTGGACGATGAAACGGCGATCGAAGACAACATCAGCCTGGCACCCTACAGCAAAATCACCACCGCCGAAGTCATTACTGAATCGGGGGAGATGCTCGGCAAGGTGCGGGACTTTAAATTCGACGTGATTACCGGCAAGCTGGAGTCCATTGTGATTGCCTCCTTTGGGCTGCCCCAAATTCCTGACCAAGTGATTAGCACCTATGAGCTGCCCATTACCGAGATTGCCAGTAGTGGCCCCGATCGCCTGATTGTCTTCGAAGGGGCAGAGGAAAAACTGGTGCAGCTCAGCGTCGGCATTCTTGATCGCCTCGGCATTGGCCGCGCCCCCTGGGAACGGGATGACGACAGCGAATACATCATGCCGGTTTCCACCGCTAACCAGTTGCCCTCAGGGGTGCAGACCCCCGTAGAGCCCCGGCGGGATTACCAGAGGCCAGTCGTTGAGCAGCGGCAGCCCGCCATGCAGGATCGATGGACTGAGGACGATTGGGGTGACCCCGAGCCCGTCCCCGTAGAACCCCGCCAGCGCCAGCAAGCTGAGCGCGTTTACCAAGCCACGCCCACCGAAAACTGGGCTGACGACAAACCCGAGTATGACGCCGACTACAAAGATGTCACCGCCGATGTGTGGACAGACGATGAAGCGGAACCCTATCAAGCGCCACCGGTCAACATTCCCCAGAAAAAAAAGGTGACGGAATACGAGGAAGAACTGGACTACTAAACCGACTCAATCCCCGTTTCCGCTACAAAAACTCTTAAGTTGTATCTTTTGTTACGGACAACTTTCCCCAGGCTTTTCCACAGGCTGGGGAAAACTTTGGTGTGTCTCAGTTGATCCCCAATCCCCGATTACTCAGCCGCTATCGTTATCAATGCCGTAGGTATTTCTTCTGGATTTTTTCGGGGAAATACCTATCATCAAATCAATATCTATTCTTAAAACTCTATGGCTCGATGGCAGTGTTTGGAATGCATTGAGCCGATGCATTTCAGGTATGTTTAGGTCAAAACTGTTGCCGATAATACCTTTCTCATCCGTAGGGGCGATTACGATTCAATCGGTCAGCGCAAGTTTATCTAAGCTTTAAATAAAACAGGCGATCCTTATTCTCCCCTTTAACCAATTCCGGATTACGTTTAATACCGTTGTAAGTAACTCACAGGGTTAACCCCAAAAACCCAACACTACAAATTTTGAGGGTCGCTCTTATGGCTACCGCAACTTCCAGCCCCATGCACTCCTCCGGTAAGACACCTCATCCTATGGCCGTGCTTAAGCCCCTACGCTCCTGGCTCAATACCCGTTCTGTCGAAGATCCTAAGCAGGCTCGCCGCCTCGCCCAACTCATTCCATCGCAATGCCCCTTTGCGCGGGACATCACCTTGTTTGGTCATCTAGTGGCCCAGATCCCTCCCCTGTGCAAGCTCAACCCCTTGTATGAAGAGTTGATGGCCCTGCGATTCCGGGCGCTGTGCTACCTGGCAGACGAATGCGGCGAAGATGTTTCCGCCTTTATTTAACTCAGGCTTTAACTCAGGTATCATCCCCCCATCTCGGACGGTTTACCTGGTCCTGTCATTCCCCAGCCCTCCCACTTAGGGGGCCTGATTTTATGGGGATCGCCTTCAAGATCGCTGTTGCCTAAGCCCATGGCGTCGGACAGTGGCCACACTAATGAGAACAACAGCTCCAGCAATATCGCCAGTCGCGACTCTACGCTTCGGGCGCAAACCGCTTGAATACCACGGTGGTGTTGTGCCCGCCAAAACCAAAGGCATTAGATAGGGCTACGGTCACCTCTGCAGACTTGGGCTGCCCCAGGGTGTAGTCGAGGTCGCAGGCGGGATCTAAGGACTCCACATTAATGGTGGGGGGAATTACGCTGTATTCAATCGCTAACACCGTGGCGATCGCCTCAATCGCCCCAGCGGCCCCCAGCAAATGACCGGTCATGCTCTTTGTGGCCGATAGCTTTAGTTGGGCCGCATGGTCACCAAACACCTTTTTGATGGCACCGGTCTCAGCGATGTCCCCCAAAGACGTGGAGGTGGCATGCATGTTGATGGTGTCTACCTCCGCAGGGGAAATGTTCGCATCAGCAAAAGCCCGTTCTAGGGCAAGGGTCACCCCAGCGCCAGAGGGGTCGGGGGCGGCAAAGTGGTGGGCATCGGCAGAAGCACCAAACCCTAGGACCTCTGCGTAGATCTTGGCCCCCCGGCTTTGAGCATGGGTGAGGGTCTCTAGCACCAGCGCACCAGCGCCTTCTCCCACCACAAAGCCATCGCGGTTGGCATCAAAGGGTCGGCTGGCGGTGGCTGGGTCATCATTGCGGGTCGATAGCGCTCGCATGGCAGCAAACCCGCCGACGCCCAAGGGGGTGATCGGGGCTTCACTGCCGCCACAGATCATCACATCGGCATAACCATGGCGCAGCAGCAACACCGCATCACGAATGGCGTCATTGCCCGTTGTGCAAGCGGAAACAACGCCGTGGTTGGGACCTTTGAGGCCATATTCCATGGCAATCATCCCAGCGGCCATATTGCCAATCATCATGGGGATCATGAAGGGTGACAGGGAACCGGCCCCCTTCTTGGCCAGCACCTGGGCTTGCTTTTCGAGCACCCCGAGGCCCCCGATGCCGGAGCCAAACACCACCCCCATGCGATCTCGCTCCGATTGTGATCGCTCCCCAGGCTTAAGGTCGGCATCCTCAACGGCCTGTTGCGTGGCGGCCAGGGCATATTGGCAAAACGGATCCAGGCGGCTGGCCTGCTTTCGATCCATATAGTTTTTAGGATCGAAGTCTTTGAGTTCGCAGGCAAAGTGGGTCCTAAAGGGACTGGCGTCAAAGTGGGTGATGGGGGCTGCGCCGCTAGTGCCCTGCATCATGGCTTTCCAAAAGGCATCTACGGAGAGGCCAATTGGGGTTACGGCCCCCATTCCTGTCACCACAATGCGTTCGTTCATAGGATTTTTTCGAGAAGACGGTAACGGCTCTGCCAGAGTCACCACCCTATAATACCGACTCATCAGCCGCTTTTAAGGCCCTCGGGCTAAGGCAAAATGCGCAGCGAGTTATGGCTCACAAGGGAGTGGTGCCCTTGAATTGCCGCCGTGAAACCCGCCCGTCACCTGGCAGACAAGTTAGAGCATGATCGCTAAGGCACCACCGGGATCGGGGCATCCAAAATTGCATCGAGTAACGGTTCTGCCCCAAACCTGACCACATCGGTACAGGGTCGCCCCGTCAATGCCGCCACCGCCGCAATGTCCGTTTTGGCTGTGGTCTCATCTAAATGATGGGTATTCAGCGCTATGCCCACCACCTTCGCGGCTATAAAAGCCCCTCCAGCCGTCGCCAGTGACTCGCAAGCGGCGATCGCGACCGGCAAGGGTGGAATCTTGACCTGCTCAAAATTGTTGATGTGGGTCTGCCCCGCCCGATGCACCAGGATCAAATGGGTGGGTTGGGTGCCGCGCATCAGCGGTAATGTCGCCGTCGAGGCTGGGTTGAAGATCGAACCCTGCCCCTCTACCCATAAAACATCATGGTCCGAGCCGTGGCGCATTACTGGCTGCTCCACCGCCCCCGACGCAAAATCAACCCGCACCGCATCTAGGGCGACGCCATCATCCCCCAACATTAAATTGGTTTGCCCCGTGGCAATCACCTTTGATTGCAATCCCCGCGCCACTGCCGCCCGATGGAGTTCTAGATTGGCGGACATTTTGCCCACCGCCATATCAGTGCCCACCGACAATACCCGCCGACAGGGCAGGGTCCGTGCCTGCCCTGTCCCCACCTTGAGGCCCGCTGGCTCTTGGCGCACATCCCAAATCCATTGATCCCCTTGGAGCAATGTCGTCATCTCCCCATCCTGGGCCATGGGGGTGTGCAGACCATTCACAATGGAGAGCCCCGCTGCCACTGCGGTTTTGACCTCCTGATACCAGGGCTCGGGCAGCGCCCCGCCGGAGGGGGCAATGCCGATCGCCAATACCGTTGGCTTGTAGGCGAGGGCTGCTTGCACTGACGCCACGATGGGGATCGACCGCTCCACTCCTGTGAGTTCGGCCAGGTTTTTGCCCGCCTGGTTTTCGTCAATCACCGCCACAATATCGAGGGGGCTATAGCGCAACATGGCTAGGCCGGTTTTGCCGCCGTAGTTGTCGGTGCCCCCATGCATCAATAGGGCAAGGCGTTGGTCAGGCTGTAGGTAATGCATGGTGGCTCAGGGAATGGCTTAGGGTAAATCTTGATGGGTGAGGCCCAGTCCGGGCTGGTGATTGGGCCGCAGGCAGCCGGCCTCTAGGGCGGCCCCCCGGAAGGGATCGTCCTTGAGGTTCAAGTGGCTATCGAGATCGAGGTGGTCGGCAAGGGGAGCCAGGTGGGCTAGGGCCGTGTTGGATAGGGTGCTGTCGGAATAGCAGCCAAACATCACCTGGAGGCCACAGGCCCGAGCGGTGTGGATCATGGCCAGGGCCTCTGAGAGCCCGCCCGCCTTCATTAATTTGATATTGATGCCCTGCACCGTGCCCGCCAATCGGGGAATATCGGTTCGGTCAAAGCAGCTTTCATCTACAAAAATGGGGAGGGGCGATCGCGCTGACAGCGCCCCCAATTCCCCATCTAAATGCACCGGCAAGGGTTGCTCAATGTAGGTGACGCCCCGCGCGGCTAACCAGTCGGCCATGGTGAAAGCATCGGCCAAAGACCAGCCCCCATTGGCATCGACACTGATTTTGGTGCCAGGGGTCAGGTGGGGGAGCAGGGCGGTGATCATGGCCTGGTCAGCGGCGATGCCCGCCGGACTACCCAGCTTGATTTTGACGGATTTCAAATCACGGACATGGTCTTGCCAGAGCTGGAGGCGATCGCAGGCCGCCGCTGGGGCACTAATGCCAACGGTGACGGCGGTGGGGCCGATGCGATCGCGATCCAATCCCCACAGTTGCCACAGGGGTAGCCCCGCCTGTTTGCCCAACCAGTCATGGAGGGCCACATCCACCGCTGCCCGTGCCGCCGAACTCAGCTTTTGCAACTGGGGTGCTAGCCGTTGGCGCTCTAGGGGATGGTAGGTTGCCAGTACCGGCTGCAGGGCAAGCAGCTCAGCCACGATTTCAGCTGAAGCATGGATTTCGGCATCGATGGAAAAGGGGGTGGCCTCTCCCCAGCCCTCAATGCCATCTTGTGCGAGCCGCACCCACAGATTGGTGGATTGAGCGGTGGTGCCCCGACTAATGGTCAAAGGTACGCGTTTGTGCACCGTAAAGGGGGTAACGGTAACCTTCATGGCTGATTTCGCTTGAACTTGAGCGATAAGGACCTGTTGAAAATACCATTAGTGCGAACCCACGCGCTGTGGCTTCAGATGTTTGGCGGATGGGAAATGACCTGATGGGCCGACTGCAACTCTTAGGCATCGTCCTGCTCTGGGGGATCAACCTAGCCTTACGGTTCTGGGACCTTGGCTCACCTGCGGCCCTAGTCTTTGACGAGGTCCACTATGTGCCCTTCGCCGTGGACTACCTGCAGCACCAGTCTTTTTTCGATGTTCATCCTCCCCTCGGAAAATACCTGATCGCCCTCGGCATTCAGATATTTCAGGGATTTCAGGCGTTAGATTCCACCGCTGAGGGTGGCCCCCTCGTGCCGGTGGCGGAGATGGCGTTGCATCCCGCCAGTTTTCGGTGGTTCAATGCCCTGCTCGGGTCCCTGATGCCGGTCGTCGCCCTCTGGACGGCCTGGGTCTGGGCCGAGGACATCCCCCGGCAGCGGCGGCGATATTTTGCGATTTTGGCGGGGGTCCTCACCAGTTGCGATGGCTTTAGTTTGGTGGAGTCCCGTCTGGGGCTATTGCACCCGTCACTGGTTTTGTTGGGGTTATTGGCGCTGGGGGCCTGGGGGCGATCGCGCTATGCCATCACCCCTTGGCCCTGGCGATTGCTGGCGGGGCTTGCCCTAGGCGGCGCGATGGCCGTCAAGTGGAATGGGGCCGGGTATTGGCTCGGGTTGCTGTTAGGGGAAGTGCTCACCCGACCGCCCTGGAACCCTCTTCGGTTGGGGGTGGCGGCTGCACCTCAATCTGTGGTTGGGGGAGCTGGGGTAACTTTGGTTTCGCCCCGCCGACAGGCCGTGAATAAAACTCGCCGCTGGCTGTGGTTAGGCTGGCTGCCGCTGGGGGTATACGGTTTGCTATGGGTCCCCCATCTGCAATTGGTGGGGGTGGGATTTTGGGCCATGCACCACACCATTCTGACCGCCCATCTCAGCCTCACTGCTACCCACAGTTACCAATCGGCTTGGTTTACTTGGCCGGTGATGGTGCGGCCGATCGCTTACTTCTACCAGTCATTGGGCATGGGTGAAACCCTGAACTTGATTGGCCCGCCGATCCCGAACCCAGCGCGTGCCGTGGCCCTCTATGGCATGGGCAACCCGATACTCTGGTGGTTGTCTACGGCGGCGGTGGTAATGGGGGTGGCTCAGATAGTGACGGGGTGGTGGCCCCGACGGCGATCTCTATACCAGATTGCCACCGCCATCCGCCAAGGGCAGCGGCTCTCGACGGCATCCGCCCCAGCAATAACGGGAGCACAGACGCTGCAACGGTTTTGGGTGGGGGCGTATCTGGTGAACTGGCTGCCCTGGCTCATGGTGCAGCGCAGCACCTTTTTGTACCATTACCAACCCGCCGCCCTGATCGCAGAACTGATCTTGGCCTGGCAGATCAGCGGTTGGCTCACCGCTCGGCAAGCAAGCTGGCGGTATTGGGGCTGGGGGCTATTGGCCCTGATCTGGGCCAGTTTTCTGTTTTGGTTGCCCCTGTGGATGGGATTACCTTTGTCGTTGGAGGCGTTGGGATGGCGATGGTGGTCGCCAGCATGGCGATGAGCGCAACCACGGTCCCTGTCCCGAGAGCAGCCTGATAGGCTAAAGACAGCCCTTTCTTCTGCTGCCATGAAATCGGTAATCGCTGTCCCTTTGCCCGATCAAGCCTACGACGTGATCATCGCCCCCGGTGGCCTCGACCATGTGGGGACCTGGTTGGCCAGTGGTCAGCGCCCTGTTAAGGTCGGGCAAAAGCTACTGCTGGTGTCGAATCCAGTCATTTTTAAACATTACGGCGATCGCGCCATCGCCGCCCTCACCCAGGCTGGGTATCGGGTCAGCACCTGCATCCTGCCCGCTGGGGAGCGCTACAAAACCCTGAAATCCATTCAAAAAATCTATGATGCCGCCCTGACGGAAGGGCTAGAACGGGGCTCGGCCATGGTCGCCCTGGGGGGCGGGGTAATTGGGGACATGACCGGCTTTGCCGCAGCCACTTGGCTGCGGGGCATCGCCTTTGTCCAACTCCCTACGTCACTGCTGGCCATGGTGGACGCTTCCATTGGCGGCAAGACCGGCGTCAACCATCCCCAGGGCAAAAACCTGATTGGGGCCTTCCATCAACCTAACTTAGTGGTCATCGACCCGCTGGTGCTGCAAACCTTGCCGACCCGAGAGTTTCGCGCTGGGATGGCGGAGGTGATCAAGTATGGGGTGATCTGGGATGGGGAATTGTTTAGCCAACTGGAAGCCGCGTCCCGACTCGATCAGTATCGCTATGTCTCTGCGAACCTGCTACAGCTGATCTTGACCCGCTCCTGTCAGGCGAAGGCCGATGTGGTTTCCAAGGATGAAAAGGAAGCGGGGCTACGGGCGATTTTGAATTACGGCCACACCATTGGCCATGCCGTGGAAAGTGCCACCCAATATCGGGTCGTTAACCATGGGGAGGCGGTGGCGATTGGTATGGTGGCGGCGGGGCGCATTGCGACCCAGAGATCGCTGTGGGAGGCCGGTATCGAAGCCCGTCAGCAGCGGCTCATTGAGAAGACCCACCTGCCGGTGGATTTGCCCAAGGGTCTGCAAGTCGAGGACATTAGCCGTCGCTTGCTATCGGACAAAAAGGTGAAAGAGGGGCGGGTGCGGTTTGTGTTGCCAAAGGCGATCGCCCAGGTCTTTATCACCGATCAAATCACCGACGCGGACATTCGTCCGGTGTTGCAGTCCATGGGGGCGGGGGCCTAGCCGGTAAAATTAAGACTTTAGAATTGACTCCCCCTGGCTATCGCCTGCCCCCTGATTCAGGGGGCAGGGGGAGATTCCAGATTGCCGCTGCTCACCTCCCTTGCCGCTACTGCCATGCAAACCCAAGATCGCCAGACCACCCCCGAAACCCTGCTCCTCAACCGCCAAGGCTCCGTTAGTCGCACCACGGGGGAAACCGATGTGCAGGTGCGGGTCAACATTGACGGCACGGGCCAATGTACCGCTGAGACTGGGGTGCCGTTTTTAGACCACATGCTGCACCAGATTGCCTCCCATGGCCTGCTAGATCTCCATGTGCAGGCGAAGGGTGATTACGAAATCGACGACCACCACACCAATGAAGATGTGGGCATTACCTTGGGCATGGCGTTGAAAGCGGCCCTGGGCGATCGCAAAGGCATCGTCCGGTTTGGCCATTTTGTCGCTCCCCTAGATGAAGCCTTAGTGCAAGTCTCGCTCGACTTTTCAGGGCGGCCCCACCTCAGCTACGGCCTAGAGATCCCCACCCAGCGGGTGGGCACCTATGACACCCAGTTGGTGCGGGAGTTTTTTGTGGCGGTGGTCAACCACGCCCAGATGACCCTGCACATTCGCCAGTTAGACGGCATTAATTCCCACCACATTATTGAGGCGACCTTTAAGGCCTTTGCGCGATCGGTACGCATGGCGACGGAGGTCGATCCCCGGCGAGCCAGCCAAATCCCCAGCTCGAAAGGGGTTTTGTAAACGCGGGCCTGACCGCACGGCGGGGCGCACCTGTTGTCAGCCCGGTTAGGACAAGCCTGTGAGCCACCTGGCTTGTGTGCAAAGAATGAGGAGATTGCCGAGACCTAAAATGCCGGCTATGGGGCGAATGGACTGACCAAACAGTTTGCCATTCCAATTCGGCATGGGGTCAGGTCTCCTGACCCCTACCCTTGACGAAACCCTCGTAGGGGAGCGGTTGCCGCGCCCAACCCTGGTATGCTCATGGCCTGAAATCGCCTGAGGGCGATTCTAGGTGTTCTAAGCGTGTCCTAAGCACAGTGGCCAGCGCGATAGAACGCTATTCTTGCAGTAGTATTAGAGTTCTTTAGTACTACTCTGAGCATCACCATGGTTTCTATCCTGCATCTGTCGGATATTCACATGGGTAGCGGCTTTTGCCATGGGCGCATTAACCCAGAAACCGGTCTCAATACCCGTTTAGAAGACTTTGTCGCTAGCCTCAGTCGCTGCGTTGACCGGGCGATCGCGGAGCCCGCCGACTTGGTGTTGTTTGGGGGCGATGCGTTCCCAGATGCGACCCCACCGCCCTTGGTACAACAGGCCTTTGCTGGTCAGTTTCGCCGGTTAGCGGATGCGGGCATTCCCACGGTGTTGCTGGTGGGCAACCACGACCAACATGCCCAGGGACAAGGGGGGGCCAGCCTTTCGATCTATCGGACCCTGGGGGTGCCGGGGGTGATTGTGGGCGATCGCCTCGAAACCCACGTGATCTCCACACCGGGCGGCACCGTGCAAGTGGTGACCTTGCCCTGGCTCACCCCCTCCACCCTGCTCACTCGACCTGAAATGGAAGGGCTCTCCATGGCGGCGGTCAACCAGCGGTTGATCGATCGGCTGCGGGTGGCCCTAGAGGGGGAAGTGCGGCAGCTTGATCCCACCTTGCCGACGGTGTTGCTGGCCCATGTCATGACCGACACTGCCAATTTTGGAGCCGAGCGCTTTTTAGCCGTGGGCAAAGGCTTTACGGTGCCATTGGCGCTCTTGACCCGACCCTGTTTTGACTACATTGCCCTGGGCCATGTCCACCGCCACCAGATTCTGTGTGACCAGCCCCTAACGGTGTATCCCGGCAGCATTGAGCGGGTGGACTTTAGCGAGGTGGATGAGGAGAAGGGCTATATGTGGGTGACCCTGGAGCGCGGGCAAACCGAGGCGGCGTTTTGTCCGCTACCGGTGCGCCCCTTTCAATCCTTGTCTTTGGATGTGACTGCAGACGAGGATCCCCAAGGATGTTTGCTCAGGGCGATCGCCCAAGCCCCCATTGCCGGTGCGGTGGTGCGTCTCGCCTACCGGGTCTACCCCGGCCAGCTCGACCAAATTGAAACGGCAGCCCTTTTTGCCGCCCTGACCCCAGCCCACACCTACACCATTCATCCCCAACTCGTCAGTCCGGTGTCTCGCCCCCGCTTACCGGAATTGGGCCAGGGTAATAGCCTCTCACCGCTCACCGCTTTGCAGGCATATTTGGCGAACCGTGAGGACCTCGCTGATCTGGCCGATGACATGGTGGCCGCCGCCCAATCGTTGTTGACCGATACCTCAGAATTAGCGGGGGAGGTGTTGTCAGAGGAAACCCTGCCGGAACCGGCCCCCTCCCAACAGCTGAGGCTGCTGTAAAGGGTTAGGTAGTCCCGGCCAATGGTTCTAACCGATAGCCCAGACCATGCACCGTTTCAATAAAATTCCGCGACGCCCCCGCCTTGTGGAGTTTTTGGCGCAATGCCTTCAGATGGGCCTTTACCGTGTCTTCTCCCGGTGGGTCCTCCAACTGCCAAAGCGACTCCAAAATAAAATAGCGACTCAGCACCCGACGTCCGTGGCGCATCAGCAATTCCAATAGGGCAAATTCCTTCGGTGTTAGCCGAATCGGGCTGTCCTGGTAACTGACTTCATAGGTATTGGGATTTAGCCGTAACGCCCCCCAAGTTAGGGTGGTACTGGCCCCCGTTTGCCCCCGCCGCAGCAGGGCTCGAATTTGGGCAATCAACTCCGCCAAGTCAAAGGGCTTCACCATGTAGGCATCGGCCCCGGCATCTAAGCCCGCCACCTTGTCACGGCTGGTGTCTCGGGCCGTCAGCATGAGCACTGGGGAGGTGACACCGTGGGATCGCATCCGCTGACACAGGGCCAGCCCATCTAAATGGGGCAACGTCACATCCATCAAGGTCAGGTCATAGGACAGCAGCGCCAACTGCTGCCAAGCCATTTCCCCATCGCACACCACATCTACGGTGTATCGCTGGGCCGCTAACGCCTCCGACAATGACGTGGCTAAATGGTTGTCGTCTTCGACCAAAAGAATTCGCACTGTGTTGCGCCCCCTGCACGGCCGACCCACGCTGCTAGGGATCATGGGGCGAAGCGGCGACCCGCAATGTGCGCCTGGTTACAGTTGGCTGCGATCGCTCAAGATTTCGTAACCTGTCTCAGTAACCAGCACCGTGTGCTCAAATTGGGCCGACAACGACCGATCGACGGTGACCACCGTCCAGCGATCGCTGAGGGTGCGGGTATGCTTAGACCCCGCATTCAGGATGGGCTCGATCGCCAACGTCATCCCCGCCAGCAGTTTCACATTGGGCAGCTGCTTAGTGCGAAAGTTAAACACTGACGGGGGTTCGTGCAAATTACGCCCCACCCCATGGCCCGTGTAATTCTCCACAATGCTGTAACCCTCGCCCTGGGCACAGTCCTCGATCGCCCCGGCGATATCCAGCAGGGTATTCCCCGCCTTAACCTGTCCAATCCCGGCGTAGAGTGCTTTTTCCGCTGTATCCATCAACTGCTGGGCGGCGTCTGATACGTTTCCCACCGCGATGGTGATACAAGAGTCCCCATGGAAGCCGTTGTAATAGGCCCCCGTATCCACTTTGAGCAAATCCCCCTGGCGAATGATTTGCCGCCGCCGGGGAATGCCGTGAACCACCTCATCGTTGATGCAGGCGCAAATGCTGGCGGGAAAACCGTGGTAGCCCTTAAAGCTGGGCGTTGCCCCGAGCTCCCGAATCCGGGCCTCCGCATAGGCATCCAAATCCGCCGTAGACTGACCCGGCTGCACAGACCCCGCCACTTCCTTCAGGACGGTGGCCACAATTTGCCCCGCTTGACGCATGGTGGCAATTTCGGTCTCGGTTTTGAGCTCCACCCCCCGTACCCGCCGCGATGATCGGAGACCGGCCCCTAGGGGCCATCGCCGCTGCTGTGAAGATGGGGTTTGATTTGGCAGCAACTGAGACAGGAAGTTCATACTAGAAAAAGGCCGACATAGGGAAACGATCGCTCTCAGCAGTTTAGCTTGTCCCCATGTCTGTCCAATAGGAACAATCCACTCCTTGGCCAGCTCACAACGAGGAACCTACCCGATGCCAACCCCCCCTCCCTTGTCTAAAGCGCCGCTGTTCTTACAAACCGGCCAGTGGATCATTGATCCGGTGGGCTATATGCAAGCCAATTTCAAGCGGTATGGCGATATCTTTCAAGCATCGGTGGCTTGGGGTGGGACTGGGCCACTCGTGTTTGTGAACGAGCCGAAGGCGGTGCAGTACATGCTCACCCACGACACCGGCAAGGAATTTACTGCCCCAGGGGACGTGAACACCATCTTAGAGCCGCTGCTGGGGCGACAAAATCTGCTGATGTTGAGTGGCCAGCAGCATCGACAGCGACGGCAGTTGGTGATGCCGCCTTTTCATGGGGAACGGCTGAAGGCTTACGGTCAGATTATTCAGCAGATCACCCAGGCGGCGATCGCCCAATGGCCCCTTGATGCCCAGCGGAATGTGCGCAGTACCCTGCAAACAATTACCATGCGGGTGATTTTGCAGGCGGTGTTTGGCCTCCACCAGGGGGAGCGCTACGAGCAGCTAGAGCGACTACTCAGCCTACGCTTAGAGATCACCGATACCCCCCTAGCCTCGGCGATCCTCTTCATGCCCTGGCTGCAACAAGACTTCGGGGATTGGAGCCCTGGGGCGCGGATGCAGCGATTGGCTGACGAGACCGATGCCCTGCTGTTTGCCGAAATTCAAGCTCGGCGGGCCAATCCTGACCCCGCCCGCATTGATATCCTCTCCCTGCTGCTGGCGGCTAAAGATGAGGACGGCAACGGCCTCAGCGATCAAGATTTGCGAGATGAGTTGATGACCCTGCTGGTGGCCGGTCACGAAACCACCGCCACTGCCCTGACCTGGGCGATGTACTGGGTGCATTCTCTGCCAGAGGTGAAACAAAAGCTGCTGATGGAACTGGATGGGTTGGATCTCGGCGATCTCCCTCAAATGTTGCAGTTGCCCTACCTAAATGCCGTCTGCAACGAAACCCTGCGGATTAATCCCGTGGCGATGTTAACCTTTCCCCGCCAGGTGCAGGTCCCCGTCGAACTCTGTGGCTATCAGTTGGAGCCCGGCATGTTGGTCATGGGCTGTATTTATCTGATTCACCAGCGGGAAGAGCTATACCCCGAACCCCGGCAATTCCGGCCTGAGCGGTTCCTAAAACGGCAGTTTTCGCCCTACGAATTTATGCCCTTTGGCGGTGGGGTGCGCCGCTGTGTGGGTTATGCTTTGGCCCAGTACGAGCTGAAGATTGCCCTGGCCACGATGCTCACCCAGGCGGATATGACCTTGATGAATCAGCGGCCCGTCTTGCCTGCCCGTCGGGGCGTCACCCTCGGCACGAATCAACCCGTGCAAATCAAAAAGACCGGGACCCGCGCCAGGGCAAAAGCCCTGGTTGGCATTTAATAAAGACACCCCCCCATGGCCCTCTTTGTACTATTCCTATTGCTGACCCTAGCCACCCTGATGTCGAACCTGGTCGATAGCATTCCCCACCTCTGGGAATGGAGCTTAGCCCTGCCCGGTTGGCTTTGGTGGTCTGCCCTCGTGGTGGCGTTCGCTTGCCTGGGCGGACGCTAGAGAGGACCTGTCCCAGTAATGCCCAGCGTTATGGCGCAGCAGGGGTGCGTAAGAGCGAAGGGGGCTAGAAGCCTTTGTAGTTAAGTGCTGGACGCCACTGAACACTAGATCTTGGGTGCCATTTCCGTGGTGCCGTAGAGTTCGGGTAAGTCCCGCGCCGCAGGCAGGGTTTTGTTGACATCGTTGGTTTCGATGTAGCCGGTGTAATAGGCCCCTTCCTCTATTTCTAGGGCACCAGCGACCACATCCCCCTCTAGGCGGGCGGTGCGGCTCAGGGTGAGTTTGCCCTTGGCAAATACCCGCGCCTTTAAGACCCCCTGCACAATGATGTTGTGGGCTTTGACCTCAGGCCCTTCAACCAGCCCCGTAGAGGAAATCTCTAGGTCTCCTTTGATATCGACGGTGCCGTGGATAATGCCATCTACCCGCAACATGCCCTCTGCGTGGAGGACACCCTCAAACTCGGTTTTTTGGCTGATGTAGGTGAGCAACGGAGCTGATTTGCGTCTGAACATTGATCAAGAAAGCCTCTTAGTAATCGGGATGGGATGGTCCATGGTGGCTAATGGATTTGCCATGGGGCACGTCCCATGGCTTGAAGACCCTGAAATTCTTGATATAGCAGTTGCTAGTTGGGTGAGGACAAGATTGCGAACCCCTTTGCTTCTATGCCAAGCATCAGACGAACATGCAGTGTCCTCGGCAAAGCTACCAAAGCTATATTCATTAGCATAGAGGAAAATCTGGATCCCCATCGGCCCTTTGCCCAGGGTTACGAAGGTTAGTGGTGCTTCCTGGTCAAAGCTGTTTGGATTCAGGGATCCTAGACGTTGCAGACGTGAGGAGGTAAGGATGCTTCAGGGTTTAGGGGCCAGGGGACTCAGGGACTAAGCATTGCCGGAAGTCTTCGTCGCGATCGCTCAACGCTACCCAGTCTACCCCTTGCCCCTGAAGGATCGTGACCAGTTTTTGGCAGGC
This sequence comes from uncultured Leptolyngbya sp., assembly GCA_964353225.1. GTDB lineage: Bacteria > Cyanobacteriota > Cyanobacteriia > Phormidesmidales > Phormidesmidaceae > PCC-6406. The sequence continues at coordinate 29,364 of CAYGVA010000008.1, read as the reverse complement.
GGGGCGCTCTGTGGCGTAATGGCCCGCATCCACCAGGATTAAACCGCGATCGCGGGCGGTTTGAAACTGATGGAATTTGCAGTCTGAAGTCAGATAGACCTGGGCTCCGGTCTCAACCACATCCTCGATATAGCTCGCCCCAGAACCGCCGAGCACGGCTACCCGCGAGATCGCCTGTTGCCGGTCAACCTGGGGCGAATAGAGCAGGGACGGGGGAGATAAGACGGCTTGGATCTGGGCCAGGAGATCTGATAAGGGGATGGGTGCTGGCAATGTACCCACCCGGCCATAGCCCACCTCGGCTTGGGTGGGCACCACCGGCATGGTCTCCTGTAGCTGTAATAACTGAGCCAGCACATCTGCTGTGCCGTTGGCCACTTGGTCAAAGTTGGTGTGGGCGCTATAAACCCCAATCCCGTTACGTATCGCCAACAGCACCATCTCTGCCACGGGGTCTCCAGCCTGCACAGATTTGAGGGGGCTAAAAATCAGCGGGTGGTGGGCAAAGATGAGGTTTACGGGCAATCCTTGCTGTTTGAGAGCGATCGCCTCAGCCATCACCGCCAGGGTGGGGGTGAGGCATACCAGCACGCCGGCGGGCTCTGGCAAAATGCCGGGTTCAATTTGCCAGCCACAGTTATCCCATTTCTCTTGCCAAGGGGGGGGAGCCCAGGCTTCAAACCAGGAAATTAGGTCTGCAACGGTGATGGCCATGGTGATGTTAGCGTCCTTGATATCAAGAGGGGCAGGAATAATTATTGCGTTCATCGGGCCAATGCAAGTTGAGGGAGCCCTAACCGTGCTCTTGGCCTCAAGATGTCGATCACAAAACGGTTTCTCAAGCTTGGTTACACCCACTATTTGAGCAGGTATTTACGTTGAGTTTGATGCCATCCGTAATCGTTTGGCTCGTTGTGTAGACCTTAAAAGGCTCTATCTCATCCGTCTTATTACTCGTTACAAGAACTCAATTTCATGCAGATGTTTGATAAATCCAAGCTTGCAATCGCCCTAGTCGGTACAACAGTCGCACTGACCAGCACCGCTGCCATCGTCAAAGCCCAAGACCTGACAGACTGGCTGGATAGTGGCTATTCTGCCTACCACAATGTGACTGCTGAAGCTGGTGCAGTGATTGAGGCTGTCTGCGATGCCGACTGCTCAGATCTCGACCTAGTCTTGTATGACTACTACACCGAAGAAATCGTTGCTTCTGATGTTTTGGTAGATGCTGCACCCTATGTGGTGGCTCCTTATAGCGGGGATTTCACCCTGGAGGTGCGCATGGTTAGTTGCTCTATCGAGCCTTGTGCGGCCTGGACTTACTTCTAAGCGGTATTCTCACCTCTGGGTTGAGTAGACATTGTCCGTCACTTTCCCCGTAGTGGTGCCCAGCGATCGCTGGACACCACTACGGGGAAAGTCGTGCAAGGGAAGCCCTCTCCCCAAGGGTTGAATTTAGTCCTAAAGTGCATATCTTTAAGTCTGCTTGGGACCGGTGCGTTCCCAGCCCAATTGCACCAATTGGTCCACCAAGTTCTCAAACGGAATGCCGGTGGCCTGCCAGAGGGTGGGGTACATGCTAGTGTCGGTGAACCCTGGCAGGGTGTTGATTTCGTTGATCAGCACCTCCCCCGTGGCTTCGACATAAAAGAAGTCTACGCGGGAAATTCCGGCGGCATCGACGGCTTGAAAAGCGGCGATCGCCATCTCTCGAATTTGACGGTTGACGGCATCTGGCAAATCCGCTGGAATCGCCAAATCGGCTTGGCCCGCAGTGTATTTAGTTTCGTAATCGTAAAAGTCGCTATCAAAACTGATCTCCCCCACCACTGAAGCTTTGGGGACATCATTGCCCAGCACGGCGCATTCCACCTCGCGGGCGACGACCCCCGCTTCGACAATGATGCGGCGATCGTAACTGGCGGCACTGTCGAGGGCGGCCTCTAGCTCAGCGCGCGATCGCACCTTGGCAATCCCCACCGATGAGCCCAAATTAGCTGGCTTCACAAAGCAGGGATAGCCGAGGGTGGCCTCAATGCGATCGCAGAGTTTCGGAAAGACACAGGGGTCAGACCAGACTTCTGCACGGGTCACCGGCAAATACTTCACCTGGGGCAGCCCTGCCTGGGTAAAGGCAATTTTCATGGCGATCTTGTCCATGCCCAGGGCCGAACCCAGCACCCCAGACCCCACAAAGGGGACCTGCATTAACGTCAGCAGCCCTTGAATGGTGCCGTCCTCACCATTTGGCCCATGGAGGACCGGAAACCAGATGTCAATGTGAGCGGCCTGCTCGGGATCCGGTAACCGGGATAGCTCCCCCGATGGTGCATTGGGCTCCCCTAGCGCCTGACCCGACCGCAAAACTTCAGCGGCCACCTCACCAAACTGCCAAACCCCATCCTTCTGGATGTAGACCGGTACCACCTGATACTTCTCGGCATTGGCTCCTTGGGTCAGGCCCCTGGCAATGGCTTGGGCTGAAGAGATCGCCACCTCATGCTCCCCAGAACAACCCCCGAATAAAACCCCTACCCGTTGTTGCACCATGTGCCGTCCTTCCCCTTAGGTCAGCCTATTCCTAACATGTTGGAGGCGAAAGAAAAACCCTAGGAGGTCTTGTCAATCTCCTAGGGTGCGACAATCAGGGTGCATCTACCGCTTAATTCTTCGTCGGTCGAATATCCCATCCGGATAGTTCTGGGGATCTCAAATTCGTTTGAGGGCAAGCTTCTAAATCCATTGCTCAGTGCCTTAAAACAGACCCTGGCGGATGACGGGATATTTAAAATAATCTGTCCGAACTAAAACCCACAGGCATAACGGGCACTCTGGAACCAACAACGGTTCAGTGCTCTGGCCGAAGCCCGAGCCCAGAAAATGACGTTAGTCTTAGTTTCGTACCGATTTCATCAACACAAATTCAGTATTTCTGGGATAGTTTTACCGATTGAGCATCCCGTTTGAGGTTCATGGTTGATTCCCAGCCGATTCGTTCTGCATCACCATCTCCCCTAGAGGCCCTTCGGGTTGAGGACGTACATCCAGATCAAAGATCTGTGGTGTCATTGCTCCATCAATTGATTCAAACCGTGAGTCAGGCAGCAGATTTCCCCCTGGTCCTAGGGCAGGTGGTGGAGCAGATTTGCCGTCATACCCATTGGGTGTTTGGGGAAGTTTGGTTGCCATCCTCCGATCAGCAGTATTTGCACAGTTGTGGGGTTTGGTGGTCTGGCGACAACCGGTTGGATACCTTTGCTAAGGCCAGTCAGCAGATGACCTTTTTGCCTGGGCAGGGGTTGCCCGGTCGTGTCTGGTTAACGGGGCAGACAGAATGGATTCCCGATGTGGCCACCGTCTCCAAATCGGCTTTCTCACGATGTGGTTTGGCCTTGGAATCAGGGTTAGGGGCTGGGATGGGGGTGCCCATTAAGCTCGACCAAGAGATCGTTGCTGTACTGATGTTTTTTATGGCTGAGACTTACCATGAAGATCAGCAGCAGGTAGATCTGGTGAGTGCGATCGCAGCCCAGCTTGGCACCATTATTCACCTGAGCAAAATGAAAACCACCCTCCAGGACCAAGAGCGTTTTCTCCGCTTGGTTTTGGACAATATTCCCCTACAGCTCTTTTGGAAAGATTGCCATGGCGTTTATCTGGGCTGCAACCAAATCTTCGCCCACCATGTTGGGTTATCCTCCCCAGGCGAGATCGTTGGGCTGAGCGATCGTGATCTGACCCTTTACAGCGAGGCCGACAGGGCCTACTTTCAGTCGCGTGATCAGGTTGTGCTAGAGCAGCAACAGCCCATCGTGCCCATGATTCAGGCCCAGCCCAGTGCTGACGGCCGCAAACATTGGATGAGCGCCAACAAGCTCCCCATCTACGATGGCCAAGGCCAGATCGTTGGCATTCTTGGCACCCTAGAAGACATTAGCGATCGCCTTGCAACCCAACAGGCGATCGCCCATCGAGAACAATACCTAACTGCCCTAGTAGACGTGCAGCGACAGCTCCTGGCCCTAGACGGCACCTGGGATCGCGAGCGCTATTTACATTTATTAGAACCCTTAGGGCGAGCCTCAACCGCTAGCCGTGCTCATATCTATGAATTAGATCGCACGAATTGGACCCTACATCAACGGGCGGAATGGTCAGCAGAGGGGATTGAGCCCACCCTAGGGGAGAAAGCCTTGATGAGCTTTGCGATTCCCGGTCCCTTTACGCCGTGGGCAAAGATTTTGAAGCAAGGGGGCGTCATTAATCAAACCCTGGCCGAATTTCCGCCCCAGGCCCAGCACATGCTGGGAACAGCCCCGGCGAATGTGAAATCGATTTTGTTGTTGCCCTTACGGGTCAACGGGCAGTTCTACGGGGTTATTGGGTTTAGCGACTGTGTGCAGCTTCGCACCTGGACGCGCTCCGAGGTTGCCCTTCTGCAAGTGGCCGCAGCCGCCGTTTCCCTAGCGGTTGAGCGCTCCCAAGTCGAGCTGTCCCTGCGCCAGGCAGAAAGTAAATACCGCAGCATTTTTGAGAATGCGGTGGAGGGGATCTTTCAGAGCACCCTAGATGGCCGCTATTTAACCGTCAATCCGATGCTAGCTCGGCTCTACGGCTACGACTCCCCCGACGCCCTGATCAACGCCGTTACTAACATCCGTGACCAGCTCTATGTCGATGGTGGCCGCCGGGATGCTTTTATTCAGGAGGTTTTTCAGAATGGCTCTGTGCTGGGCTTTGAGGCCGAAATCTATCGGCGAGACGGCACTGCCATCTGGATTTCTGAGTCGGCCCGGTTGGTGCGCGATTCACAAGGGCGGGTGATTAGTTTTGAAGGCACCGTCGAAAACATTACCGCTCGCAAACGGGCTGAGGCCGAGCTACGTCGCCGCGACAAGCTGCTAGAGGGGGTAGCCCAGGCCAGCCAGCATCTCTTGATCAACCCCGATTTACCCTCGGTCATTCCCACGATGCTATCGATTTTAGGGGGCGCTGCCGATGCTGATCGCGCTTACATCTACGAACGGCATCCCCATGTCCCCTCCGGAGAGGCGGCCATCAGTATGCGCTACGAGTGGACTAGACCGGGTATTACCGCCACCATTCAAAAAAACCATTGGCAAAATTTACCCTTGACGACCCATGGTCTAGAACGTTGGCATCAGGCGTTCTTGGCCGGTTCATCCATTCGGGGGATGGTGCGCTACTTCCCCGATACCGAGGGCCAGTTGCTCCAAAGAGATGGCATCCAAGCGATTTTGATGGTGCCTATTTTTATCGATCAAGACTTTTGGGGCTGTATCGGCTTTGATGCCTGTCGCCAAGAACGACAATGGAGCTCTAGTGAGGAGTCGATCTTGGTGGTGATTGCCGCTAGCCTCGGTGCCAGCCTCAAACGCCAACGCACCGAGGGGCAGATCCGTCACCAGGCTTTTCACGATGCCCTGACGGGGCTGCCCAATCGCATGTGGTTTAACCAGCAGCTTCCCTTGGCCATTGACCAAGCCCAACAAAACCAGGGGCAGTTGGCCGTGATGTTTTTAGACCTAGACCGGTTTAAAACCATTAACGATACCCTTGGCCACGCGATCGGAGACCAAGTCTTGCGGCAGGTTACCCAACGTCTCCAGAACGTCATGGACCAACAGGGCTTAATTGCCCGTTGGGGGGGGGATGAGTTTACTTTGATTTTGACCGACCTCACCGCCTTGATCGAGGTCGATCGATTGGCCCAGCGCCTAGGGGTCGCCCTCAAGCCCCCGTTGCTGATTGGCCACCACGAGTTATACGTGACCAGCAGTATTGGCATTGCCCTCTATCCCCAAGATGGCGATGACATGAGTACCCTCTTGCAACATGCCGACACGGCCATGTATCGCGCCAAGGCCGAGGGCCGTAACACCCATCGCTTCTACCGAGCCCCGACCCTGCTATTGCCCGAGCCCCTCACCCTTGAAACCCATCTCCATCGGGCCATTGGCAATAATGAACTACAGCTTTTTTTCCAGCCGCAGATTCATGGTGTTACCGGGCAAATTACCCAGTTAGAGGCCCTGCTCCGGTGGGAAAAACCCCTCTTGGGGTCCATGGACCCCAATCAGTTCATTCCCCTCGCTGAGGAGGTGGGGCTGATTATTGAATTTGGAGATTGGGTTTTAGAGCAAGCTTGCGCCCAGCTTCTTGCCTGGCACCGCTTGGGGTTGACCCCGTTACGGATGGCGGTCAACCTATCGGCAAGGCAATTACAACATCCCTATCTAGTGCGACGGGTGGCTCAACTGCTCCAGGCCCATCACTTAAAACCTGAAAACCTAGAGCTGGAAATCACCGAAACCGCTGCCCTGTTAGACATTGAGGCATCTATCTCCACCTTGAATGATTTACGGGCATTGGGCACCCGCATTGTGATGGATGATTTTGGCACCGGGTATTCCTCTCTTAGTTATTTGAAGCGCTTTCCGATTCAGGGGCTCAAGATCGATCGCACCTTTGTACAGGGTATTCCCCAGAGCCCTGAGGATGTGGCCATGCTGCGCGCGATCATGGCCTTGGGCAATGAGTTGCAGTTGGACGTGGTGGCAGAGGGCGTCGAAACAGTAGATCAGCGAGACTGTCTGGTCGCCTTGGGTTGCACCCAAATGCAGGGCTACTGGTTTAGCCGCCCGTTGGATGGGGCCACTATGACCACCTTCTTGCAACGGCATTGGCCCGCCTATGATGCAACTCAGATCCACCCTGTGCAGGAGAAGGAACCGATCAATGGCTAAGGCATTATTTCAGGGCCTCAGAAGATTAGCTTTGTGGGGCATGGGCGTAATTGGGTTGATGGTGTTGGTGGGGGTATTACATCCCTCAGTGGCCTTGGGGGCCGCTGAGGAGATCGCGGTCCCAGTGGCCCCAGCCGCATTATTTGAGCTGCATTGCGCGGGCTGCCATCCCAACGGCAGCAACATCATTCGTCGGGGTAAATCCTTACAGCCCAAGGCTTTAAAACGCCACGGGGTAGATTCTGTCGGGGCGATCGCCACCTTGATTACCCAGGGCAAGGGCCTGATGTCCGCCTATGGCGATCGCCTCACCCCCGAGCAGATTCAAACGTTGGCCGACTACGTGTGGCAGCAGTCCCAAAGCCATTGGCAAGGATAATCCTCGCCAACGGTGGCCCAATTTTTATCGACATCATTGAGTGATCCGTTGTGACAATCTGCGACAACGAGGGCTGGCCGTGGGCAATCTAACTCTAAATCGTGCTTTGGCCCCTTTGCCCAAGACACCGAGGGTCCGTCTGATGCTTGGCTCAGTAGCAAGGGGGCTCACCATCTGGTCCTCACCGAACTGACGACTGCTATCGATGGCTACCTTCTGTTTAACTATCAAACTGAACTAAATTGTTATGAACAACAGCTTTGCAAGCACCGTCCAACAGGCAGATGGTCGCTATCTTTCGGACCAAGAACTAAGCCCCCTAGAGACCTATTCCAACAGCTTTGCCATGCGGGTAGAAGCCTATCAAACCCTGCGGGACAACGCCGATAGCCTTGTTATGCAGTCCCTCCGGCGGCTGGTGCAAACCCACCGGCAAGTGGTGCAAGAGCAGGGGGCTAAGTGCAAGCGGGATATGACCTACTCCCTGAGCTACGTGGCTCGGGCCGTGTTGTCGGATGAGGCAACCGCTTTTCAGCAGGACTTCTCGCTGTGGATGGAGAACATCATTTATTCCGTTCAAAAAAATGAGCCCGCTAGCCAGGCCTATGGTTTCTTGAAGCAGGAAATCCAAAACACCCTGCCGCCCCAGTGCGTGAACCTGGTGACACCCTACATGGATGAATTGATCAGTGTTTTTTCCCGTCGATAGGGACCTTGGTCCTTGTACGCCTGGAGCATGCCGGTGGGATCTATCTCCCCGTTTTGCAAACATATGTACTAAAGCCGGTCAGGCGGGCTACCATGGCCACAGATCGGGTTTGGCAGGCGGGTAATGGTAGCGGAAAAACCTTTGGGCTCAGTCATTGAAGGCTCCCTGAGTAAGGGGCTGGAGGTGCGGCTGCATCCGGATGTGTCTGTGGAGGATATGCGGGTAGGTAAGTTTGTGGTGGTGCAAGGACGGCGATGGCCCGCAAGGGCCGGTCTTCGACCATCGCGCTTTTTTTGCATGCTCACCGATGTCGCCCTAGGCACCGCCAGTGGTCGAATTTTGGCCAACCCCCCCGAACCCGCCAACCTGTTTTTGCAGGAAGTCCTCTCTGGTACCGGCACCTACGGCACCCTGGCCCTGACCCCGATGCTGATGTTTACCCCCCAGCTAGAGGGGGAGCAGGGGCGCAAGGGGGAGGCGGAGGAGAATTCAAAATTCAAAATTCAAAATTCAAAATTACAAGCAGGGGGCTATCAGGCCCAGAGCAGTGCTGCGGTTGAGTTGCTGCCGGTCAAAACCATCCCTGGGCATTTCAGCCAGGTGTATGATGCCGCCGAGCGGGACTTTCGGATCGTGTTTGGCTGGGAGGATGATCCCCATCGCCGCAATTTTGTGATTGGCGAGCCCATTGATATGGCCGTCCCGATTTGCCTGGATCTGGATCGCTTCGTGGAGCGCAGTAACGGCATTTTTGGCAAATCCGGCACCGGCAAATCCTTCCTGACCCGTGTGCTTTTGGCGGGCACCATTCAGCGGCGGGCGGCGGTCAATCTGATTTTTGACATGCATTCAGAATATGGCTGGGAGGCGGTCAGTGAGGGCAAACAATTCAGCACGGTCAAGGGGTTGCGGCAACTGTTTCCGGGTCAGGTGCAGATGTTTACCCTCGACCCAGAAGCCACTAAACGGCGGGGGGTCAGGGATGCCCAGGATTTATACATTAGCTTTGACCAGATCGATGTAGAAGATCTCACCCTGGTGCGGGGGGAACTCAACCTGTCGGAGGCCAGCCTAGAGAATGCGATTATTCTGCGCAATGAGTTTGGCAAGGGTTGGATTAACCGGCTGCTGTCCCTGAGTAATGAGGAAATTCAAGAGTTTTGCGAAACCAAGCTGGGCAGCAAGTCCTCGATTATGGCCCTACAGCGCAAACTCACCCGGCTGGCGGATCTGAAATATATCCGCGCTGCCTGCCCCCACAATTATGTGAGCCAGATTCTGGCGGCTTTGGATGCGGGGCAGCATGTGGTGGTGGAGTTTGGTTCCCAGTCCAACATGCTCTCTTACATGTTGGCCACCAATGTGATTGCCCGCCGCATCCATGCCAGCTATGTGCGTAAGGCCGATCGCTTTTTGCAAACCAAAAACCCGAGCGATCGCCCCCAGCAATTGATGATCACCATCGAAGAGGCCCACCGTTTCTTGGACCCCGCCACCGCCCGCCAGACCATTTTTGGCACCATCGCCCGAGAGATGCGCAAGTACTTTGTGACGCTGCTGGTGGTCGATCAGCGGCCTTCGGGCATCGATAACGAGGTGATGTCGCAAATTGGCACCCGCATCACCGCCTTGCTCAACGATGAGAAAGATATTGATGCGATTTTTACCGGGGTGTCGGGGGCGCAAAGCCTGCGATCGGTGTTGGCCAAGCTGGACTCAAAGCAACAGGCGCTGATTTTAGGCCATGCCACCCCCATGCCGGTGGTGGTCCGCACCCGTTCCTACGATCGCCAGTTTTACACCGACATGGGGGCAACCGCCTGGGAAGAGATGGCCGATGAGCCTTTGTTTAAGGCGGCGGCGGCAGCCAAAGCAGAACTAGGGTTGTAGGGGAGTGAAGGGGTGAGAGGTAGAAGAGCGGAGGGTTAGATGGCGTTTAAGTCTTGCGGACAGGCGTCGCCATAGGACCTAAGGGGTGGGGAGTGGCCTATCATCCAATACAGGCCCTCACCCCTCACCCCATGCTGCCCCTGACAGAATCGGTCCCCATTGATGTTTGGTCGCAACTGTCCCCCGGTAGCGTTCACCTCTGGCAAATGCAGGGTACAGCCGTCACGGATAATCTCGCCCGTTGGCACAGTTGGCTCTCTGCCGATGAGACCGTCCGGGCAGAGCGGTTCCACCGCGATCAAGATCGCCGTCTGTTTATCTTGAGTCGGGGCGGGCTGCGTTACTTGGTGGGCCGCTACCTCAATCGTGATCCGGCTGCCCTGGTTTTTGACTATGGGGAATACGGTAAGCCCGGTTTGGCCTTGGCCTCTGAGACCCTGCACTTTAACTTGGCCCACAGTAACGGCTGGGTTGTGTACGGGTTTAGTCGTGATCGCCCCATTGGTGTGGATATAGAGCAGGTGCAGCCCCGCACCCGCCTAGAGGGGTTGATTCAGCGGTGCTTAACCCCGACGGAACAGGTCAACTTGCCAACGGATGCGGACGATCGCCTGCGGGTCTTTATCCATTACTGGACCCTTAAAGAAGCCCACCTGAAAGCAATCGGTCTGGGCCTCTCCTACTCAATGAATCAGATCGAGATCCTCTGGGGTTCGCCCCCCTGTTTGGGTATCCCAGTCCGGTTGCCCAAACAGAATCCATTGCCGTGGCACCTACGCACCTGGCACCCAGAGGCGCACATGGTGGCGGCGGTGTGTGGCGTGTTTCGGGCTGGGGCGATTGATCTCTATGCTTTTCCCCCGGCTGTCCCTTAAGCCTCCTGAACGTCTCGGCTAGGGACAGGGTGAAAACGGGTTGCTGCACTGGTGCTCAGGGGCTAACCAGGCCGGTTGCTGCCCCGGCGATTGCACCTGCAACCAGGGACCGGCACAGCCCAATACCGGCACTTCTATGCCCGTAACCACCTCGGCAATCGGTACACCAGAGCCCTCGGGGGTGGCATACAGCGGCACAGTACTATCGGCCCGGTTGGGGGTATCACTGCGCACCTGAATCGCCAAGAGCGCACTGCGTACCCAACCGGATTCAGGCAGGCGATCGCCGGTCTCTGGGCTAGGGGCAATGTACAACCAAGGGGCCGTTTCCCCCATTACCGTGACGACCACGGGCTCCGCCTGGGGGACCGTGGCCACAACCGTCGCATCAACCCCTGGTCCCTGACGAATCGTGGCCGCCGCCCCATTGCCGTTACCGCCACTGCCGCCAAGGTAGGCCGTCGCTGTACAACCCCGTTGCAATCCTGGGATGGGCTTGAGGGCGCTCACATCTCGGTTGCCCTCCTTAACATGGCTTTTGTTGAGGGTGCTGGGTTCCGCCGGGTGCTTGCCCAGGGTTGGGGATGTCTCCGAAGTAGACGATGGCGGCGCGGTCTCTGACAATGAAAATGGCTGACAGGATAAGGCCGACAGGACGCCCAGGACCATGAACCCCCGCAAGTAACCGATTATCCCCATCGCTGCATACCCCGTCATTGTGGTGGTGAACCGATTGTTGGCATCCCCAAGGCTAGGTCCCCAGACCGAGCCCTACGGCCCTATGTTTCGCCTGAGGGGGTCTCCCAGTAAATCCGTCTTAATATCCTATGCAAATCAGGCTCGATTGAGATTCGGGTGGTGCGGTAAAGTGACAGGTATGTATGAAGACGACGAATTAACCGTTTTAGATCTAGATGCGGACCTGGCAGATCCCCTAGACCAAATGGAGACAGCAGAGGACGCCCCTGAGGTTGTGACCTACGACCGAGAGGAAATGCTGTCTTTATTAACGGCACCGATCGCCCAACAGCGCATGCTGGCGGCGCGGGCTTTTTGCGAATTAGAAGATGCCCGCGCCATTCCCCAACTCATTCAATTGTTGACAGATAGCTGCCCCCTGGTGCGGGTGAGTGCTACCTATGCGTTGGGTCACAACATGGTCCCAGCGGCGATCGCCCCTTTGATTGGCCAATTGCAAGACTGGAATGGCTATGTCCGTAAAGGGGCCGTTTGGGCCTTGGGTAATAGCCATCACCCCGATGCCTTGCCCCCCTTAACCCATGCCCTTAAAACCGATATCCCCGCCGTGCGGCTGTGGGCGGCCAGTGCCTTAGCGCAAATGGCCACCCTGGGCTATAAGGCCATCATTACGGCCCTGCCTACCTTGATTGCGGTGATGCGCCACGACGATATTGCCGCTGTTCGCAGCAACTCCGCTTGGGCATTGGGGCAGCTTTGTCGAGAACTGCCGTCCAATGTCATCTACGCCACCGCCATTGACGCCCTAATCGAAACCTTTGCCGAAGACGAAGATTTAGGGGTGCGGGAAGATGCCCGTGCCGCCATTCTGCAAGTAGGCGATCCGAGGGGACTCCAAATCATTGAAGAGCTAGAGCAGGACGGTTGGTTTTAAGACGCGGTTCATTCCCAGGATGATGCTTCGGGTAGAGGCGGCTTTGTGCCCGCCCCATCACATCAGATACTAGGTCATGGCTTTCAGGGCGGTGATGTAGTGATTGATATCGTGATCCTTGAGACTCTGGGTAAAGACCTTCCAGGTGAAAGGTGCGGGCAAGTTTTCGGCGGCGGGGACATGGCGATAGTTTTGCCATACCCGAGGGATGTGGGTGACTAAGTCACGACCATAGACAAACCGATAGCTGTTGGGCACCCGTTGAGTAAACGAATCGACTAGGGCTTGGTTCCCCAACCGAGGCGCACCAAAGGTATACACTGCCAGGGGTTGCTGGCTGTGCTGGGTGATGTTGTATTGCAAGTCCAGGGCAGCAATGGTGGCTAACGCGCCCCCTAAGCTGTGGCCCGCCACAATGAGGTTGGCGGTGGGGTATTGGCGCAACTCTGTGTGCAGGCGATCGCGCACCGCGAAATAAGCCGCCATAAAGCCCCGATGGAACCGCACCTCCGTGCTGCTGTTGTCCCCATAGGGATAGGTCTTTTGGCGGAACTGGGCGTTATTAAACCAATCGGTATTGCTTTCACTGCCGCGAAAAACCAAGATCACCTGGTTGAGGTCAGACTCGTGTAAAATCGCTGCCTGGGTGTCTGTTTTCGGGGACTTCGGCGTTTCGGCCTTGGCGAATTCGGGGACCTCAGCTTCTACCAAGGTGACCTGAGCGCTGTGGGCAGCATTGAACTTGATGCTGGCAAAGTCACGGTAGACCTCCTGACTGAGCTGGGCACATTTAAGGGCAAGTTCAGCGTTCATCATGGGTCGGCGTCCTGGGAGATCGTTACGGCAGCTTAGACATAGCTACTGGCCTAACGGTTGAACATTTGCGGGTACCGTCCGCCAAGTGCCATGAGGGTAGCATGGCTGCCGCGCTCTAGGATTTTTCCCTGTTCAAGCACAATAATGCGATCTCAAATCTTCGCAAAAGCCAAGCGGTGACTCACGACGACATTGCCCCCTAAAGGGGTGATTTCAGACTGAAAGCCCTGCTGGGTAATCTTTTCAACCGTTGCGGTCTGAAAGTGCTCCAATGCCTGACTAGCAAAGGCTGTACGATTTTTATCCCCCTCCAGCAGAATAGTGCCCCCGCCAAGGCAATGCTAGGGACAAAAAACCGGGTTGAAGTGCCCCCAAGGGAGCCCCCAACCCGGTTGATGTTCAAATGAGCACATGCGAGTCTACAGGATGGTTTGATCATGGCTCAGGGCTTGGCAACCCGCCATAGCAAAAAGCTCAGCTAAGTTCAGGTGTTGCCCAACATGAGGCATTGGGGACGCTTTTGCCTCCCGCTAAGAGCCTTGATGTCAGTCGGCATCCCCAGCATCAGACCGTCGGTACCAGAGGGCCGCCTCGTGACTGTAGAGATCGCACCATTGCTGAAAATCGAACGAATGGACCGGCGGCACATCTCGATAACCGGCGGCTTTGGGGTAGGATCGGCAAGTTGTCAAGAAATACTGAGCTATGGTTGAGCGGCCCATTAAGAAAGCAGAACTTGCCGAGCGCCGTGCTGCGGAAGGAACTGATGGCAGCAGTGAGTCCCGTGAACGAGGGGATCGCGGTGACCGCAAAGAACGGGGCCGTGGGAAAGGGGGCCGGGGTAAAGACCGCGATCGCGGCGAACCCAGAGCTGCGATGAATCCAGCCTTGATGCGCGGCCCCAAGCCTCGCCCCAAGGTGGAGGAACCGGAAGTTGTGCCCGAAGCCGAGGCTGTGGCCCCTGAGACTGAGGCCGAAACGGACTCAGAAACGGCCGCTGAAGCCACCCCAGCCGCTGAAACTGAGGAAGCCACCGATACGGCAGCTAACCCGTAAAATCGGCAAAAAAAATCCCCGGCCCGTGGGCTGGGGATCGCTATCAGGGTGCATCTACCAGTCAGCTTTTCCTGGCCTATGGGTTTGAATCCGGACGGTTCGGAACTGATTTATTTTTTGGCAGTGATATTTACGGCGCTCAGGGTCAGTTATACCCAATGGCCTAATGGAACCCTGAAATTAATTCCCTCCGCTACGATCAGGGATGCTGCGTTCAGGAACGATTAGAGCATGGCTGAACGGCCACCATGGAAATTACAAGGGTTAGGGGTCGCGCTACTGGCTGGCATGGTGGGCCTGATGGGCTGCAATCGGGTCCCTGGGGCTGGCTCCACCCCTTCCACAACAACAGCCACCCCAGTTGCTAACCGTAATCCAGAAGAGCTTCGGCTGCTCTACAGTCGAGCCCCTGTCACCCTCAACCCGCACCTCGCCACTGGGGTACAAGATTTTGAGGCTGGGCGCATTGTTTTTGAGCCCCTCGCCAGCACCAATGCCGACGGCACATTGACGCCCATTTTGGCTGCCACCATTCCCACGGTGGACAATGGCAGCCTCGCCGCCGATGGCACCTCTGTGACTTGGACCCTAAAGCCTGATTTGGTTTGGGCGGATGGCACCCCCCTCACCGCTGCTGATGTTGCCTTTACCTTTGAATGGATCAGAGATGCCCAAGTGGCTGCAGCCACGGCCCAATACTACGAGGCTGTGGAGTCGGTGGAGGCTGTTGATGACACCACCGTCAAAATCACCTTCAAAACCGTCACCGCTGCCTGGGCGATTCCGTTTACCGGTCAAACCGGGGTGATTTTGCCCAAACATATTTTTGAGCCCATTGCCGGAGCCGATGCCCGTCAGGCCGAAAGTAATCTACGCCCCGTGGGGACTGGTCCCTATCAGGTGACCAATTTTCAGCCCGGAGAAATCACCTTCGAACCCAACCCCAACTATCGGGGTGATGCCCCCGCCTTTAAGAGCGTCGTCCTGGTCGGCGGGATTGCGCCCTACGCTGCCGCCCGTGAGGTATTGAGTCAGGGGGGGGCAGATTTTGCGTACAACTTGCAGGTGGAAGTCGCTGCCCTAGAGTCGCTACAAACCCAAGGGGTAGGGACGGTGGTGCCTGTCTTTGGGGGCCTAGTGGAACGGTTGATGTTAAACCCGACCGATCCGAGGGTGGAGAGCGAAACCGGGGAGCGCTCTAGCGTGACCACGGCCCATCCCTTCCTGAGTGATTTGCGCGTGCGTCAGGCGATCGCCCATGCCATTGATCACCAGTCCTTAGCCAAGGACCTCTATGGCTTTATGGGGCGTCCGACCGATCAGGTATTGGTGATGCCCACTGGGGTGAGTGGTTTAGACAATCCCTATCCCTACGACTTAACGGTGGCCAACCGCCTCCTGGACGAGGCCGGCTGGATAGATAGTGACGGCAATGGCATCCGCGATCGCGATGGCATTGAAATGGAGGTCGTATTTCAGACCTCAGTGAATCCGGTGCGCCAAAAAACCCAGGAGCAGATTCAAGCCAGCCTCCGAGATATTGGCATCGCTGTGGATCTCAAGCGGGTGCGGGTGGATGATTTCTTTTCTGCCGATCCGCTACAAACCAACAGCATCAACCATTTTTATGCGGATATGCAGGCTTACACCACCGGTAACGACCACCCCGATCCCACCATTTATCTGGGGTGGTGGACCTGTGCCCAAATCGCCACCCAAGCCAATAATTGGCAAACCCCCAATAACGCCCGCTACTGCAACCCCGACTATGACGCTCTCTGGCAGTCGGCCCAAACGGAGCTTGATGATGCAAGGCGGGCATCCTTATTTGAGGAAATGAATAACCTCCTCGTACAGGACGTGGCCATGATCCCCATCGTGCATCGGGCGATCGCGAATGGGGTCAATCAGACCTTGAGCGGGCTAGCGCTCACCCCCTGGGATGCCAGCACTTGGGATATTGCCCAATGGCAACGGCAGCCTGAACCCTGAGGCCCCACCACCGCCGTGCAAAGAATATGAAAACCTAACCGGAATCTGACCCCCTAGACTGAACTAAACCATAGGTGCCATTCCCTTAACCTTAACGATGGTGTTGTAAAGTGCCCTTGCCATCGCTGCAGTTGTGTTCCCCTCCCTTACCGTCCTCGGAATGCCCCTAACTGACACCACCTGAAGATCATCATGTTTTCCATTTACATCCTGACTTACAACGAAGAGTTGGATATTGCCGCTTGCATTGAGTCGGCCCTGCTCTCCGATGATGTGATTGTGGTGGATTCCTGTAGTCGCGATCGCACCCGTACCATTGCAGGCCAGTATCCGGTGCGCGTGGTCGAACATGCCTTTGAAAGCCACGGCAAACAACGCACTTGGATGCTCGAAACCATTCCGGCTAAACATGACTGGGCCTACATCCTCGAAGCCGATGAGCGCATGACCCCAGCCCTCTTTCAGGAATGTCTGACCACCCTTGAGAACCCTGAGCATATCGGGTATTACGTGGCTGAGCGCGTGATGTTTATGGATCGCTGGATTCGCCACAGCACCCAGTACCCCCGCTATCAGCTACGTCTGCTCAAAACGGGCCAGGTTTGGTTCACCGATTACGGCCATACGGAGCGGGAAGTCTGCACGGGCTCCACCGGATTTCTACAAGAAACCTACCCGCATTACACCTCTGGCAAAGGGTTGAGCCGCTGGATTGACAAGCACAACCGGTACTCCACCGATGAGGCCAAGGAAACCCTAAAGCAACTCGAGCAGGGCGGCATCCGCTGGAAGCAAATGGTGTTTGGCAACTCAGAAGTGATTCGCCGTCGAGCCCTAAAAGACCTTTCCCTGCGACTCCCGTTTCGTCCCCTCGTGCGCTGGCTCTACATGTATTTAGTCTTGGGGGGGTGGCGTGACGGGCAAGCCGGGTTTGCCTGGTGTACGCTCCAGGCTTTTTACGAATACCTGATTGTGCTCAAGGTTCGTGAGCTTCAACAGCAAAAATCGCCTCTGGCAACGGTGACAGCAACGACAGTGCCAGAGGAATCAGAACAGTCACCTATGCAAAAGGGAGCGGAGGAAACAGCCGCGTGATCTATCCCCAGCGATCGCGCTCAAATCACCCTGCAATGCACCGCATCTGTCTTCCCCCGGCGATAGGGATACCTTTCGCTGTTGCCGCCCATCCACCCTGTGGGTCTCAGCCATTCGCCGCCACCAGCGTAATCTCAGTCAGCTCTGGGGGGCAGCGGAATCGCCCAGGGAAATAGGTCCCTAACCCCCGATTGACATAGAGCCGATTGGCACCCACTTGGTGGAGCCCAGCTGCCCATTCCCAATGGCGCATCACCCGATCGCACTCATCACTTAAATACCGCACCCGCTGCCGAACCACCCGAGGAATATAGGGACGTATCTGTCGAATCACCAAAGGCATCGGACCGAATTTGGGAAAAACAATCTGGCCGCCATGGCTGTGGCCCGACAACTGCAAATCGACCCGCCAGGGGGCCAGTTGGTCGGCAGCATCTGGGTTATGGGCCATGACCAGACGGGGAATATCGGGGGCAAGCTGTTGGAGTATGGTGGGGTTTGACTCCCCTGACCAGAGATCTGCCAACCCCACCAGGGGCAATGCTGGACCCAAGGGATAGGCAATTTCGTTCCATAGCACCGGAATATTGGCCCGGTGCAAACCATCAATAATCATGAGCCGACCGCTAGGGGTGTAGTCATCGTGGTTACCCAATACCCCATAAACGCCACACCGACTCTGCAACTGCTTAAGGTGTTCTGCCAGCTCATAAATGGGATGGGTGTCCAGGGTGACGAAATCCCCGGTGAGTAACACCAAATCTGGAGCTAGGGCATTACTTTGGGCGATCGCAGCCTCTAGCAACTGCTGCGAGAGTCGCACCCCATCAAAGTGAAAATCCGATAACTGCACCAGGGTCGTGCCCTGCAACGACGCCGACAGTCCCGCGATGGGCACCGTTACCCGCTCTACCGTGAGCGGTCCCGACAGCAGAGGATGCATAGGCGGATCAATCCCAGTGACAAGGGTCAAACAACCAGGCGACGTCAAACAAAACGGTTAAACAGTATCGTCAAACCGTCAAGGCCGCCCCCGTAACGGTTAAGCTCTCCCCGATGGTAAACCACCTAGCATGGTCCATGGTCATTACGGGGCATCTGGGGGCCGCGAGGGGTTCCAGTCCCCTCCTGCCGTACAGAGTTTGCAGACCCCCTCGCCTTACCCAGTGCACCGAGCGGATATGAAACCGCTGCCGGTCTTCCAATCGACCCCAGTCAGCTCCCCATCGTCGCCAGGGGTGAGTTTACTTTGATTGGCAAGGGCATCACAAATTCAATCGGTTGGTTTGGCCATAATTGCCTTGAAATGATGTGGGTCTAGGGCTCCATGTATAACAGGTTGAGCCCATCCTCTTTCTGCAATACAGGCGTTTTTCAATGGAGTATGATCGGGGCAATATCTTCCCTAACCCAGCTCACGTCGTTCTAAACACATGCCTGATTCGTCACCTCAGACCACGGAAACTGCCCAATCCAAAGCCCAAAAACCAGTCAATCCTTGGATTGAAGGACTCCAAACCATCGGTCTCAGTGTGGTGTTAGCCATGGGAATTCGCACCTTTGTAGCCGAAGCTCGCTACATTCCCTCCGGCTCCATGGAGCCCACCCTCGAAATCAACGATCGCCTCGTCATCGAAAAGATCAGTTACCACTTCAACCCGCCAGTACGGGGCGATATCGTGGTGTTTTGGCCCCCCGAGAGCCTCTTTGCTAACGGAAAACGGCGAGATGCCTTTATCAAACGGGTGATTGGCTTACCAGGGGATACGGTAGAAATCACTGGGGGGACCGTTTTTGTGAATGGCGACCCCCTAGACGAGAACTATATCAAGGCTGAGCCCGATTACATTTGGGGACCCGAAACGGTTCCGAGTGACCAGTACCTGGTGCTGGGGGATAACCGCAATAGTAGCTACGACAGCCATGCCTGGGGATTTGTCCCTCGGGAAAACATCATCGGTCGAGCGGTAGTCCGCTTTTGGCCCCCCAGCCGTGTGGGGGGGCTTTAGGCGATCTATGGGGCCAAAATGTCAGTCACCACCTGGCCGCCACTAATCACCACCCGCTGCTCTTGAATGTATCCCACCGCCTGGGGGCCTCGAATTCGGGCTTGGGGGTCGCCCTGGCGATAGTCCACCGCTCCCTCTGCCACAACGGTTTGGGTGGCGAGGTTCCACCGCAGTCGGTCAGCCCTGAGCTGCCCATCATGGCGCGTCCCCACCACCACCACATCCTGGGTCAGATCAATAACTTGCTCAGCTAGGTCAAACTGTCCCTGCTGAGCCGTCAAGGTGACGGCCTGCGCTTCGCTATCCGCCCTGAGGGGACGATCCATGGCAATTCTTTCAGCATCGACATCCCAGAGGGCATGATCTCCAGTCATCCGCAGCGATAGGGCAATTAACTCAACGGCGACATTGTCTGTCAGGGTCGCCCGATTTTCCTGCAATTCCACTAGGCCCGTTTCTCCGGTGATGACCTCAGTGATCGTCTCTTCCAGGAAGCGCTCGACCCGCAGTGATCCTTGGCTTTCAACCGTTTCATCCTGCCAACGCCACTCCAAAACATCCGCTTGTAGCTTGAGCCAAGGCTCTGTGGCAGGATCCTCAACGACGGTATTGGCGATGACCTGCCCTTCCAATTCGATGCGCTGTTCTCGTTCATAGACCCGCGCCTCGTCGGCGGACAACCTCAATTGGGGATGGGTACCGGTGATGCGATCGCGCAGCACCATCAGTTGTTCCTGAGAACGCCACTGCAACTCTTCCCCCCGCAGCACCGCCTGGTTTTCAACCCCAGTTGCCACAATGTTGCCCGTCAAAATCACCAATTGCCCATCTTCGAGGATTTGCCCCCGACGGGCAGTAACACGGTAGATGATTTTTCCATCCAGGTATAGCTCCCCTTCAGGGCGAGTAATATCAGCGGTTTGCTGATCGGGGCTATAGGTTACCGTTTCAGCGTGAACCCGCCAGAGGAGTTCACCATTTTCATCGGGCTGCTCTAAGGTGACATCCCTCAAGGTCAACCCAGAGGTCAACGCCTCTTGCTGCTCTTCATCAGCAACATAATTGGGCGCAGGGTCCTGTCGCAGGGTTCGCAGGCCAATCACTAAGGCCACCAACAGTACTAAGCCTCCCAGGCCCAACCAATACAATCGCTTCATGGTCATTCCCCTCACCTGCGCTCATCCTAGCCCGGAATCGCAGGTGACCTTAGGTCTATTGAGCCGGTCTATTGATCTAGATGGTCTGTTCTCGGGCGCAGGTTCCCACAAAAATCAGAGCTGATTGGCAGGGGGGTAAGGTTCCCGTTTTAGGACCTAGCTAGGTTCTGAAACGGTCCCAGTGGTTTCTTCCTCTTCGTGGGTCTCAGCGATAGCAGCAAGGGGACGGTAGGTATAGCCATTCCGGGGCGCTTTACGAATGTCGTCTTTAATCGATTCGAGATCGATGTAGCGATCTGAGACATTGATCAGGCTATCGCTGGTCATAGAACGCAAACTGATCACCTCTACCCGCGACCCACGATAACTCGCCGCATCCACCGCATATGCCAAATCCCCATCCCCGCTGACTAAAACCGCTGTGTCATAAAAATCAACGAGGGCCATCATGTCTACGGCAATTTCAACATCTAAGTTTGCCTTTTTGGAACCATCGGGCAACTGCACCAGATCTTTCGCAATGACCCGATAGCCATTACGGCGCATCCACAACAAAAACCCCTGCTGCTTTTCATTGGTGCGATCCACGCCAGTATAGAAAAAAGCTCGGAATAAGCGGGAACCAGAGGTGAGACGGCACAGCAGTTTGGTGTAGTCAATTTCGATGCCCAACTGCAATGCGGCATAAAAGAGATTGGAGCCGTCGATGAAAATAGCGACTCGACCCCGATTCTCCAGTACCTGCTCTGGCGTGAAAATCGGATCTTGGCCTAGCATTTCATGGTTGTTCAGCATGGTTTTTATGTCCTTCGTTTTATATATGTGGAATAAATCAGGGGTCCTATGGGGACGGGGGCAACTTCAACAACCAAGGGCACTGATTAATCGCTAACGGGTTCAATGCGTTGGAAAATAGGCTCCGCTTTCCCGAGGGGTTGACGGGCGGGGAGATAGCCCCAGCGGCTATGAACGCTGTAGTCTAACGTCTGACCGATGGCGAGATCGTTAAAGTCAGCCGTCAATCCTAATTGTGAATAAATCGCAATGGCTAGCCCTGGCACCAGCGGGGAGAGTAAATAAGCCGCAAGCCGCACAGATTCTAAAACGGCATATAAGACCCGTTCTGTTTCGACCTGTTGACCTTGTTTATATAAGGTCCAAGGGGCTTTCTCATCTAGGAATTTGTTGCCGCTACGAACCAGCCCAAACACAGCCTCACAGGTTTGACTAAAGGCCAAAGCGTCATAGGCTGCTTCAACCGTTGCAGCCAAGACCAATCCTTTTGCTTTTAGGTCGTAATCCGCTGGTATTTGGTCCACCGTTACGTCAGGGACCTGTCCCTGGCAGTAACGACCGGCCATTTTCAGGGTGCGATTCAGTAAGTTACCCAAATCGTTGGCGAGGTCGGCATTCAGGACATGGATAAATCGGGTTTCGTTAAAATCTCCGTCTCGGCCAAATTCGATTTCTTTCAGGAAGTAGTAGCGAACGGCATCAGCACCGTAGCGATCAACCAAATCCACTGGATCTAGGGTGTTCCCCAGGCTTTTGCCCATTTTTTGGCCATCTTTGGTGAGAAAACCGTGGCCAAATACCCGCCCTGGCAGGGGTAACTCTGCCGACATCAGCATGGCGGGCCAGTAGACTGCATGGAAGCGCAAAATATCCTTGCCGATCAAGTGGGTCTGGATGGGCCACCACCGCTGGATGGCGTTGTAGAGGGTTGGTTCGTCAGTGGGCTCTAAGAGGGCGGTAATGTACCCCAGCAGGGCATCAAACCAAACGTATAGGGTGTGTTTTGGATCCGTCGGCATCGGGAAGCCCCAGTCCAGATTCACCCGCGAAATGGAAAAATCTTGCAGCCCTTGGGAGACAAAGCTCAGCACTTCATTGCGGCGGCTGGGGGGCTGAATAAAGTCAGGCTGGTCTGTGTAGAACTGTTCGAGCTGGGATTGATATTTGGAGAGTTTAAAGAAATAGTTTTGCTCATCTCGCCACTCCACCACTTTATTGCTATGGATTGGGCAGTGATGTTCGGGGAGCAGATCGCGCTCTTCTTTAAATTCTTCGCAGGAGACGCAATACCATCCCTGCTGATGTCCTTCATAGATGTCGCCGCGATCCCACACCCGCTGGAAGAACTCTGTCACGATGGCTTGGTGGCGCGGCGCGGTGGTGCGGCTGAAGCGATCGCTAGCAATGTTGAGCTTTTGCCATAGGGACTGAAACCCCAAAACAATCTCATCGCAATGGGCTTGGGGGGATTTCCCTCTCGCTTCCGCAGTGCGCTGGATCTTCTGCCCATGTTCATCGGCTCCCGTAATCATCAATACAGGCACCCCCTTTAAGCGCTGAAACCGCGCCATCACATCGGCAGCGATAGTGGTGTAAGCACTACCAATGTGGGGCAAGTCATTCACGTAATAAAGGGGCGTTGTAATCGAAAATGTATGGCTACCGACGGAATTTTGGCCCATAAAAAAGAGACAGAACTATTATTAATTCCAATTGCTGGCCTAATCATACAGCAGAGATTTAGTCACAGTTCTGTGAAAAACCTGCATTTTTCCACGGCGGCAATGATGGCCCATTGCCATCGTTTTACAACCCTCAGGATCAGGGGGGCAGCCGTTTTAACACCGCCAAGAAAGTATTGTGGTGTCACCGTCAAAAGCATTCCTGACACCAACGGCGACAAGATTTCTCACCCATGGCGTTGAGAGAACCTCAAGTTCAACGCGACTAACTTTACAGAAAAGCTTTAGATGTCAGTCAACCAAATAATGCCCGTTTTTCTATAGGGCGCTTGTCTTGTTTTAATGTTTTGCTTTTTGCCCTAGGGATCACTAGAGAAAATACTGAGCTAAGCCGACTGTTTTGCGACGGTTTATGGGTCGGGTTCTCTATGCTGAGCGGTGATGGTGTATCAAGACACTTTGCCGAATCGGCGATCGCGCTGTTGATAGGCACACAGGGCCTGATGGAATTCTGCTTGATCGAAGTCTGGCCAGAGGGTGCTGGTGACATAGATCTCCGCATAGGCTAACTGCCAGAGCAAAAAGTTGCTGATGCGCATTTCGCCACTGGTGCGGATCAATAGGTCGGGATCACAGGTGTCGGCGGTGTAAAGATGACGGGCAAATAGGGCTTCGTCAATATCTTGGGGGGCAATTGCCCCTTGCTGAACTTGAAGGGCGATCGCTTGGCAAGCTTGGATAATTTCTTGACGGCCACCATAGTTGGTCGCCACCGTAAATAAAATGCCTTGATTATGCTGGGTTTCCGTCACGGCCCGGTCGATCTCACTCTGCAACGATTTGGGCAATGCGGCCAAATCACCCACAAACTGAATCCGAACTTGCTCCGACATCATCTCCGCCAATTCTTGACGGAGGACCCGCTCAAAAAGGGTCATCAGGAACCCTACCTCTTCTAGGGGGCGTCCCCAATTTTCCGTGGAAAATGCATAGGCAGTGAGCGCTGAAATGCCCCAGTCACTACAACACCGCAGCAGCTTTTTGAGGGTGTCAACACCACGGCGATGGCCCATAATGCGAGGCCGCCCCCGCTGTTTAGCCCAGCGGCCATTACCATCCATAATCACCGCCACGTGTTTGGGCAGGCGATCGTGTTCTAGGTCAACGGGCAGTAAGGATTGGGCCACTGGCTTAGCAGTCATCTTCTTTCACGGAAAGCTGAGGATGGGAGGCGGGTTATACGCCTAAGCAACCATAACCCTTGGCTCCTGAGGCGCTTACCCAGGCCCAGGAGTTGAGGTGTTACCACATCTCGATCTCTCGTGACCGAAAGCTTGGTGTGCAATAACGACTTCAGTTTACTGCTGGTCAGGGGCCGATGTAGTATCCCATGCTCAGCGACAGAAATCGAACCGGTCTCTTCAGACACCACAACACAGAGACACCGATCCACCCTTTCCGTAATGCCCATGGCAGCGCGATGACGGGTCCCTAATTGTCTGGAGGCCGATCGCTCCGAAATCGGCAAAATCACCCCAGCAGCCAGTACCCGCTTCCCCCGAATTAACACAGCCCCATCATGGAGGAGCGTGGTGGTCTGAAAAATTGTTTGGAGTAATTCCTTTGAGACCTCTGCGTTGAGACGGACCCCCGGCACCGAAAAATTACGCTCGTCAATGGGTTTCTCACATTCCACAATGATTAGGGCACCAATCCGGTTTTGAGAGAGATCCTTAACCGCATCCACCAGCTCATCGACGGTGTCGCTGCTGGGGGCTGGGGACTCTGGGTAGGGCATGGTGAGCAATTGGAGCACCTGTCCCTGGCCGATATGCTCAAGCAACCGCCGAAATTCCCCCTGTAGCATCAGGGCCATGGCCACAGCGGCCCCAATCACCAACTTATCCAGGACAAATCCCAGCAGCTCTAGCCCCAACCGTCTGCTGAGGGTGGCGATGAGCAATAAAACGATGAAGCCCCTCACCATCCATAGGGTGCGTCGCTCACCAATGAGCACCAAGATGGTGTAAAGCAGCAGCAGAACTAAGGCCACATCCAGGAGAGGGAGCAGCCAAACTCGCGAGAGATTGAGTATTACCTGCCCTTGATCCCATAAGTAACGCATGTGCGGTACTGTCACCTAAAACTGGCCGATATCAGGGTCAGACGAGGTTAAGTCTAACCAAAAGGTACTGCCAGAACGACCTTTGATTAATTTAGCCTCAATTGATCCACTCATCCCCTAGGTCTAACCGCCCTCAACCGGATCAAGCCTTTACTCAAGGCTACCGTCCAGCTTGCCGAGCATAGCGGGCAGACAATCCTGACGCACGAGATCCTCAATGGTTTCGCGTCTAATGATTAGGTGTGCTTCACCGTCACCCACAATCACTGCGGCAGGTCTCGGGACCCGATTGTAATTGGAAGCCATGCTGTAATTGTAGGCACCGGTTGCAGCAATCACGAGAATATCCCCCGCATTCATTGGGGGCAGGGCTGCTTCCTGGACCACGACATCCCCAGACTCGCAGTGTTTGCCGGCAATGGTCACTGTTTCTGATAAGGGAGACGACATCTGGTTGCCCACCAGCGGGCGATACACCGACTGGTAGGTAATGGGCCGGGGATTGTCTGACATCCCCCCATCGACGGCGACGTAGGTGCGGGTATCGGGCACCGTCTTTTGGCTGCCGACGGTATAGGCCGTAACACAGGCGGAGCCTATCAGCGATCGCCCCGGTTCACAAATCAGCCGAGGCAGGGGCACCCCCCTTTTTGCGCAGGCTTTAGCAACTGACTGGCTTACAGTTGCAACCCAGGTGTCAATACTGGGGGGATCATCGGCTTCTGTATAGCGAATGCCCAGGCCGCCACCCACATCCAACTCAGCAATTGGCAAGCCATACTGGATAGCCTTTTGGAGCCAATGCACCATCACATCCCCTAAGTCAGCATGGGGTTGCGTTTCAAAAATTTGAGACCCGATGTGCGCATGGAGACCGATACAGGCCAAGCCCGGTTGCTGGCTAACATAGTCAAAAACCGCTTCCAGTTGGTCGGGATCAAAGCCAAACTTACTGTCCAAATGCCCGGTTTGAATATATTCGTGGGTATGACATTCAATGCCGGGTGTCAGCCGCAGCAAAATCGGCACAGGAGCTGCTGCTGTTGATAGCACCGTGACCAATGTCCGGAGCTCATGCCAGTTATCCACCACAATGCGGCAGCCCACTTCCACCGCGTATTGCAGTTCTTCTAAAGACTTGTTGTTGCCATGGAAATAGACCTGATCTGCGGCTGCCCCTGATGCGATCGCGCTGTACAGTTCACCGGCAGAAACGACGTCTATCCCCAAAGCTTCCTGGGTCACCACCGCGCAGACCGCGAGGCAATTCCACGCCTTAGAAGCGTAGATGGCGAGCGACTCCCCAGGGTAATGCCGATGCAGTGCGTCACGATATTGACGGCAGGTGGTTCTGAGGGTGGACTCATCCAAAATATAGAGCGGTGAGCCAAACCGTTTGACCAATTCGGGGACATCACAGCCGCCAATCACCAGATGATCTTCTGGGGATACCGCTGCGGTGATGGGCAACAGAGATTGGTTGGGTGACAGGGGCTGGTCCTGGGACTTCGACAAATAACGGCGGCTCGTTTGGGACAGGTCAACAGTGGACACCATGGGACGTTGGTTTAAAAGGGCAGGATGGGAGAGCTAGCGTTTAGGGGGGTGATCAGCTGCCAAGTCAGAACAGCTCGGACTATGGTCTCTCAGTGTACAATCGACCCCTAATCAGCGATCGTATGGCGATGAAATCGGTTGTTTGTTGCCCATTAACCCCGGTCGATTTGCCCGCAGTCGTTCAGCTCGATCAGCTCTGTTTTGGCGGTCTCTGGACCCTGGCAGGCTACGAGCGGGAACTGACCAGCCCCAACAGCGATCTTTTTGTCCTGGGCCAGAGGGATCGGGGTGCCCCAGTTAGCGCTACCGGTGATCGTGATGCCCCCTCTGCCGCCCCGCTTATGGGGGTGGGGTGCTGCTGGGCGATTGTAGATGAAGCTCACATTACGCTTTTGGGCATTAGCCCCCGGTTTCAAGGGCAAGGGTTAGGCCAATGGTTGCTGTGGCAGCTATTGACGGCAGCGCGGGATCGCGGCTTGCAGCGGGCCACCCTGGAAGTCCGGGCCAGCAATACATCGGCGCTCTCGCTGTACGAAAAATCTGGGTTTCAGGTGGCGGGTCGCCGGCCCCGTTACTACCCGGATGGCGAAGATGCTTTGATTCTGTGGCTGAGTGGCTTGTGTGATCCCAGTCGAGCGTCAATTTTTGGGCAATGGATGGAGCAGAGCCAAGACCGACTCCTAGGGGAGGGATGGCAGCCCTCGGGGGTAGATACCCTTGCGCCAAGGCGGAGCCCTCACTCAACTTGAGTTGATTCCCCACCTATGACACCGTTGGCGCAAGGGGCGGTTACCCTCACCTTGTTCTTGGTGGGAAAGGCTCAATCCCAGATTTGGCAAGCTGTTCGCTGGGTCACAGTTCACCAATACCCCTGTGCTAAAATCAGCATAACCAGCGTACAGGCGGGTATTTGGATTTCAGCTAATGTTTGAACGCTTCACAGAAAAAGCTATTAAAGTCATCATGCTCGCCCAAGAGGAGGCCCGTCGTTTGGGCCACAATTTTGTGGGGACCGAGCAAATTCTACTGGGCCTGATTGGCGAAGGGACTGGGGTTGCGGCCAAAGTTCTGAAGTCAATGGGGGTCAATCTCAAAGATGCTCGCATCGAAGTAGAAAAGATTATTGGCCGGGGATCAGGTTTTGTTGCCGTTGAGATTCCCTTTACGCCCAGAGCCAAAAGGGTTTTAGAGCTATCTCTCGAAGAAGCGCGTCAACTGGGGCACAACTATATCGGCACTGAGCATTTGCTCCTAGGCTTAATCCGGGAAGGGGAAGGGGTTGCCGCCCGCGTCCTCGAAAATCTTGGGGTTGACCTGTCTAAGGTCCGCACCCAAGTGATTCGCATGTTGGGTGAAACCGCCGAGGTTTCTACCGGTGGTGGTCAAGGACGCACCAAAACCCCAACGCTGGACGAATTTGGGGCAAACCTTACTCAAATGGCCGGTGACGGCAAGTTAGACCCCGTGGTGGGGCGACAAAAGGAAATTGAGCGCGTTATTCAAATTCTGGGTCGCCGGACTAAAAATAACCCGGTTCTCATTGGGGAGCCGGGGGTGGGTAAGACGGCGATCGCCGAGGGGCTAGCCCAACGGATTTCCACCGGCGATATTCCCGATATTCTTGAAGAGAAGCGGGTCGTCACCCTAGATATTGGCCTGCTGGTGGCAGGAACCAAGTATCGGGGTGAATTTGAAGAGCGCCTCAAAAAAATCATGGATGAGATCCGCTCTGCCGGAAACGTCATCCTGGTCATTGATGAGGTCCACACCTTGATTGGGGCTGGGGCTGCCGAAGGGGCCATTGATGCCGCCAATATTTTGAAGCCTGCCTTGGCCCGAGGCGAGCTTCAATGTATCGGAGCTACCACCCTGGATGAGTACCGCAAACATATTGAGCGGGATGCGGCCCTAGAGCGTCGTTTCCAACCCGTGATGGTGGGCGAGCCCACCGTTGAGGAGACTATTGAGATCCTCCACGGTTTGCGCGATCGCTACGAGCAACACCACAAACTCAAGATTGAGGATGAAGCGCTGGACGCGGCTGCCAAGCTTTCCGATCGGTATATCTCCGATCGTTACTTGCCAGACAAAGCCATTGACTTGGTTGACGAAGCCGGTTCTCGGGTGCGGCTCATTAATTCGCAACTGCCCCCTGCCGCCAAGGAGCTTGATAAGGAACTCCGGCAACTGCTCAAGGAAAAGGATAATGCGGTTCGCTCCCAGGACTTTGACAAGGCTGGGGAACTGCGCGATCGCGAAATGGAAATCAAGGCGGAGATTCGCACCATTGCCCAAGGCAAGAAATCTGAAGAAACCGACGGCGATGACTCCCCCGTCGTGACAGAAGAGGACATTGCCCACATTGTTGCCTCCTGGACCGGTGTGCCCGTCAATAAGCTCACCGAGTCTGAGTCTGAGAAACTCCTCCATATGGAGGACACCCTCCATCAGCGGCTCATTGGCCAAGACGAAGCTGTCAAGGCCATTTCCCGTGCTATCCGTCGGGCTAGAGTCGGGCTCAAAAATCCTAACCGCCCCATTGCTAGCTTTGTCTTCTCCGGTCCAACCGGGGTCGGTAAAACGGAACTGGCTAAGTCCCTAGCGACTTACTTCTTCGGAGCCGAAGAAGCCATGATTCGGCTCGATATGTCCGAGTTTATGGAGCGCCACACCGTTTCCAAGCTGATTGGCTCACCTCCGGGCTATGTGGGTTATAGCGAGGGCGGTCAGCTCACCGAGGCAGTACGGCGGCGTCCTTATACCGTCGTACTCTTTGATGAAATTGAGAAAGCCCATCCCGACGTCTTCAACATGCTGTTGCAGA
>CAYGVA010000007.1:47954-50927 GCA_964353225.1 uncultured Leptolyngbya sp. | reverse complement strand
GAGTCCATGACCATTTTGATCAGTGCCCTCTTAGCACGAGACCTGCCGATTTTGTCTCTGCAAGTCCTGTGGCTGAACATGATCAATTCCCTGACCATGACGATTCCGCTGGCTTTTGAGCCCAAGTCGGAGGGCAGGGGCAGCCCCCTCGCAATCCCCAGGAGCCGCTGATTACCAAACGATTGCTGCGCCGGATTTTGCTGGTCTCTCTGTTTAACTGGATTCTGATTTTCGGCATTTTTGAATGGGCTAAGGTCACCACCGGCAACATCGCCGTGGCTCGCACCATGGCCATTCAGGCACTCGTCGCAGCCCGAATCGTCTATCTGCTCAGCATTAGTCAATTGGGCCTCAGCCTGATCGACTATCTGCGCCGCAAGTCCGTCACCATCAGCAATGCGCCGTTCTTACTGGCGGGGATTGTGGGGGCTGTAGCGCTGCAGGTGGTGTTTAGCCAATGGTCGCTGATGAATACGCTGTTTGAAACCGCTCCCCTCACCTGGGGGCAGGGCTTGATTTGTCTGCTGCCGATGGTGCCGATGGTGCCCTACGCCCTCTGGGTGAATACCCTTGATTCACCCAATCGCATAGCCCGCAATTCTCAGTAATCGGCCCGCAGAAGTGCTGATTACTGGACAGTGTTTAAGGGGACAGAAATTAGGCGATCTCCCAAGCGATCACGAAATTAGGCGGGCAGATTCATCTTTAGATCTTGATTAGCGCCACGATTTATCCGCCATCGATCAGAAGCTGAATGCAAACTTTGTTCTCAAGCAGAGCCTGGAAACAAGGATGTAAACGAAAGGCTGACGAAAAGAGGAAGGATTTGGGAAGTAAACGTCTAACGTTCGCAATCACCGGACGCAGGTACTTTTTACACCCAAAACCAACCATACTGAGCCGTTCTGGTGCATTGCGGCTATTAGCTCTCAAGCCACTGATCAGTTGCATCACGAAACCTGGCAATCAAATCTACTCTGCCACATAAGCGTGGATCCAATAGTAGTTCGTAAGCACGGTTAATGGCCTGCTCGATCTCTTCGCGCTGTAACTCTGCACAAAATACCGAAAAGAAATCAGAGAGATCTACGATGGCAAGATCAAAGTGCAAGCGTTCGACGAAATTCACGAGGTTCGCGGCCGGAAAGAGTTCGGGATCACTTCGAACGTTAGACGCAAAAATGATGTACTTCGGTAGCTTGGCATCTGCTACTTTCGATCCAAAATCAGCCAAGCGGTTCTTCCAATCGTCGCGAACCGTAACCTCATATGCCGCAACCAATTCATCATTCCGGAGTTCCTCAATGTCACCGGTCGTTCTATCAAACTTGTCAGAAGCATGCGGATGATGTGTGACGACTCGGTTTCCCAATCTGCGGCGGTGTATTTCTAGGAAGGCAGCAACTAGGAATTGCTGAATATGACCTTCGGAGGGTATTGCCAACAATGTCTCGCACAGGGCGAGGCTTCGAGCATACGATAAGTAACTACTCGGAAGCTTTGGCAGTGCTTTTGGGATGACTCGGGACTCGTGAAAACACCACGAAATATGGCGCACTATACTCTGGCGGTCCTCTGTGCCCAGCGCTTTCATCTTGCCAAGAAAGGCTGAGAATCTTGAATCTGACAACAGTTGAAAATTTCGCACATTGCCTTTCCAACCGAGATTTTCGCCGAAAGCTGTGATGCTGTTATGGAGCGTTACGTGGCGAAACGTAAGCTGGCCTGCAAGCCTCTTGTCACCATACTTTCCACGCGTTCCTGTCGGGACAGAATTAAAGTCCCAGTCTGGATCAGTAAGAGAATATGCAGCAAGGAATGCGCATGCGAGTATAACGCTGCCACCATGACCATCAATGTGGTTATCAAAAATCTGCTTCAAAGCTCGTGGTGTTGGGCTACCCAGCGCCTCACCTTCCGAAAGTTTGTCTACATATTCAACTAGCAGATCGACTGCCTCTTGAACGTGAACGTTTCTCATAGCGCAAGAGAACACTGAATCATTTCAACGTCCGGCTCCAAAAGCGCCGTCAAGTCTGCCCGTGTTCCACCGTTGAGTTGAAAAAAGATTGACCTCGCTAGTACGAAAGCGAGATCTGGGGGGACCGCATCACCAACTTGCGTATATTGAGACGATCTCGAACCAGCAAATTCAAGATCGCGCGGAAAGGTCTGGATAATCGAGCATTCTTCGACACTGAGTCTCTTTGCTCCGGAAACTTCACCCTCCCAAGGCTCTCCGCCAGATTTCAGGTGAACATGATATTTCGGAGCGATACCCTCAACATCAATCCAGTGCGTTTTGTACCCACCGGATGACGCCAAGATTGTGTGGCAGGGGCCATCGGGATCAAGTGGGCGTCCACCACCATTGTAGATGTGCCCCGCATACGGGCTAGGCCGCAAATCGGGATATTTCGCGTATTTTACCGGGGATTTTGGAGCCTCACCAATTGGCTCCGGTCCTAGGACTTTTAATGCTGAGGGGTGATTGTTAGCTGTACCCGGACCATAGGTCGGAGCAGGAAATTGAAGCCGGGTAGTTCGGCTGCCTAGAATGAAGAGCCTCCGTCGTTTTTGTGGCACTCCGTAGTCCGCTGAATTGAGGACGGCCCAATTTAGCCTATAACCCATTTCTGACATTCGAGCCAGCACTGAATCGAAGTAAGGGCGTGCACGCTTTTGAGCAAGACCTGGAACATTTTCCATTAAAAAAGCAGCGGGCTTGATCTCCGATAGACAACGGAGGTATTCGGGAAGCATGTCCCGCGAATCGTCACTTGTTTTTCTCAGTCCGCCAATGGAAAAAGGCTGGCAGGGTGGTCCTCCAGCGACGAAATCGATGCGGCCCCTATATTTTGAGAAGTCGATCTCACGAATGTCAGAGTTATAGTGAATGGCTTCAGGATGGTGACGTGCATAGGTTTCTACCGCATCTCGCTTAAACTCGACGCACGCTTTGACGTCGAAGCC
>CAYGVA010000007.1:0-47854 GCA_964353225.1 uncultured Leptolyngbya sp. | reverse complement strand
CATAGGTTTCTACCGCATCTCGCTTAAACTCGACGCACGCTTTGACGTCGAAGCCGGCACGACGTAAGCCGATCGACAAGCCACCAGGTCCAGAAAAGATGTCAACTGTCTTCATGTAACCGTTCCGGACTCCACCGTAGCTAACTTTGAGGGCTAGCCATTTAGTTAGACAGAACTATTCCACATAACACCCCTATGTGGGTATTTAGGTAGAACAGCGTCAGTCTAACTCCCCAGTTCTGGGTGATTATGTGGAAATATTCCAGCCTAATTCTCTAATACAGGTTATTAGGCCGAATGGTCCAGTATAACCACCCCTTCCAAGCAGTTGACTCACCACTCAATTCTGTTTTATTGCAAGCAAAACACGGCTGCTTCTCACCCATAACAAACCGCCATTGAAGCAGAGATCGCTATAGAACAGTGCCTAGCGCAGCAATCAAGCGATCGCACTCATCCAAGGTGTTGTAATGCACCATGCTCACCCGCACCACCCCATCCTGTTCCGCCAGCCCCAGATCCTCCACCAACTGCGGCGCATAGAAATGGCCATAGCGAATGCCGATCTGCTCAGCATCTAAATAGGGTGGAATCTCAGAACTCTTGCGCCCCGCCACCACAAAGGCAATCGTCGGTACCCGCTGCTGAGGGTCAGCCGTATCGCAACCGATGATCCGCACTTGGGGTTTGCTACGCAGGTAAGTGAGCAGGCGATCGCTCAACTGGGCCTCATGGGCGGCAATCAGGTCAAAGGCTTGGGTGAGCTGCCCCCGGATATCAGGCGCAACATCCGCCCCCCAGTGGTGCTGGGCTAAGCCTTGCAAATATTCGACAATACCAGGCAAGCTGGCGGTGAGTTCGTAGCTGACGCCCCCCGGCTGTAGCTTGTAGGGAATCACCTCTGGGCCAATAAAACTGTGGTTGAACCCCGGTAGCGGCAACAAATGCTCCCGTTTGCCATAGAGCAGTCCCAGATGTGGCCCATACACCTTGTAAAGGCTAAAGGCGTAGAAATCCACATCCCAAGCCTGCACATCAATCAAGCGATGGGGGGCATAGGCGACGCCATCCACACAGAGCAACGCCCCGTGGTTATGAACTAGATCGGCGATCGGGCGGATTGGGTTGAGGGTGCCCAAGAGGTTAGAGGTCTGGGTCACCGCCACCATGCGAGTCTTATCCGTCAGCAGCGCCGCCAAATCGGCCAGATCCAGTTCGAAGGTATCTGGGTTAACGCACCAGGTCTTGAGGGTGACGCCCTGGCTTTGCAAGTCCCGCCAAGGGCTGATGTTGGCCTCGTGGTCGCTATTGGTAACGATGATTTCATCGCCAGGATTGAGGGATTGCCCCCAGCAATGGGCCAAAATTCGCAAGACCGACGAAGTGCTGTTGCCCAACACCACTTCGCTGGGGTCGGCGGCGTTAATCAGCTTGGCCATCGCCTCAGATCCCTCAGCCACGCGCTGGGAGGCCAACTGAGATACCCCGTATGACGCCCCCAACTGCACATTAGAGGTGTAGAGAAAGTCTTGGAGGCGATCGCCCACGCCCTTCAGAATTTGCGACCCTCCGGCATTATCAAAAAAGGTCCAGTCTCCCGCCAAGGCCGGAAATTGATCACGGACATAGTCAAGCTGTAGAGAGGGTGTCAGGGTAGCACTGAGGGGCATGGCAGACATACGTGGAATGTAGAACTAGCCCCATTAAACGCCAAGGCCGCAACGAGGATAGTTGCCGATGAGCCCTAGCCCGAAACTCGCAGGGAAACCCAGAGGGTGTAGTGCTGGTCGGACAGGGTGATGCAGACCGACTTGCCCAAAATCGTGTGTTGGGCCGCCATGTCAAAGGCCTGGTCGCGATCGGTGAGGGCATAGCAATCGGTTTTGCCATACAGGTCCCCTTGGTAAAAGATGCCATCGTGGAGCCCTTCATCCCAATATTTAAACGGTTGAACCAGGGACTCATGGGTCAAAAAAGTGGAACCGCTCCCGACCGGCAGTGAAGGTAAAGGGGAATTTTTGGAGGGGGCAGCACCTAGGGCAATCATGGTCATCAAACTCCTGTGGACGGTAGGTCGGGGGCGAGCGTTAGCGTAAATCACCTCACAGCTAACGCAGACTTTTGGGTCGCAACGGCCTTTAACATTTCGTAATATTCTAGCACGAGCCGTAAAGTCGATAGGCACTGGTGCTGATCGGTAAACCGTCGCGCCATGGGTTTTGGCAGTGGCGTTAAGACACATGACGGCGGCTGGCAGAGCCCATCCAGTCGCTATACTCAGGGGATATGCACATATCCCTTCACAAGCAGGTGCTTTATGTCTGAGTCGGTAACCCTACGGTCGATGAATCGAAGCCGGGTAAGGCTAGGGGCGATCGCGCGCTAGATTTTTTCTGGTTGAGCCCCTCAAAGCCTTGCCCATGATGCATTTTGCTTTAGGCACTCTTTGAGGACATCAGCATTGGACTTAATTCATTTGGGCTGGCCCGCCAGCCCCACCCTAACGGCTGCCTTTGAACCCTTTGCAGCCGAGGGCTTTGCATTGGGAAGAATTGTGCTGGAATCGCGGGGAGGCTACCGAGTCTCGACCGCAACCGGCGACTACGACGCCCAGGTCACCGGTCAATTCCGCCATCAGACAGTGGCGGCCCAAGATGTCCCGGCGGTGGGGGACTGGGCCGTGCTGCAACTGCCCTGTGGGGAAGGGATCGCCTTGATCCACCATCTTCTGCCCCGCCATAGCCAATTTGTGCGCAAGGTGGCAGGGGGCAAAAGCGAGGGGCAAGTGGTGGCGGCTAACGTCCACACCCTCTTGTTGGTGATGGGGCTAGACGATGACTTTAGCCCCCGGCGGATTGAGCGGTATCTGGTGATGGCCTGGGAAAGCGGGGCCAACCCCGTCATCCTGCTCAATAAGGCCGATCTGTGCCCCGATCTTGACGGCGCTGTAACCACCATTGCAGCGGTGGCCCTGGGGGTACCGATTTATGGCATCAGTGGCATAGATGGGACTGGCCTAGACCAACTGCGCCCTTATCTATCCCCTGGCCAGACCATTGCCCTAGTGGGCTCGTCGGGGGTGGGTAAATCAACCCTGGCCAACTATCTGCTGGGGGATGCCCAGCAAGCCACCCAAGCCGTCCGGCAGGATGATAGCAAAGGCCGTCACACCACCACCCAACGGCAGCTTTTTTGTTTGCCGTCGGGGGCGTTGCTGATCGACACCCCAGGGATGCGAGAACTACAGCTCTGGTCGGTGACATCAGGTCTTACGAGCACCTTTGAGGACATCGATGCTCTGGCTGAAGGTTGCAAGTTCCGTAACTGCCAACACCAGCAGGAGCCCGGTTGCGCTATTCAAGGGGCGATCGCCCACGGCGGCCTCGACCCCGCCCGGTTCCACAGCTACCAAAAGCTCCAGCGGGAGCAGCGGTGGGTTGCGCAACGGCAAGATCGCCAGGCCCAGGTCAATCCTAAGCGCCGGTGGAAGGCGATCACCAAGACAATGCGACAGCGATCTGCCGATCGTTAGTGCGCCTATCGGCCCTGGCCCGATAGCAGTCGCCAGTCCGGTTAGGACAAGACTGCGAACCACTTTGCTGATGCGCTAAGGATCAGAGCGATTCTAGGTGCCTTAAGCAAAGGGGCCAGCGCCATAACACGGGGCCAAGGCCGTATGCCGACAGTCGATCCACCCAGCATCCTGAGAAGTCATGGCGGGTGCTGTAAACCTTGGATGTGTTCCACCCCTGATTCCCGTGGCCTGTTTGGGCCAGCTAACCCTTGCAATGACAACAGACCTGTTTTACGCGGAGCTACCGGCGCTAGAGCGCTTTATTGACATCACCGTCTCCGCTAACTTTGTGGCCGTTCCCGATGACTGGTATATCGTCGCCACCGATGTTGTGGGGTCGACCCAAGCCATTGCTGACGGCCAATACAAAGCCGTCAACTTTGTGGGGGCCGCTGCGATCGTCAGTCTGCTGAATGTGGCCGGTTCCCTAGAGATTCCCTTTGTCTTTGGTGGCGATGGGGCATCCCTGCTGATCCCAGGGAGCTTGCTACCGGCAGCCCGTCAAGCGCTGCTGGCTAACCAAGCGATCGCCCGTCGTGATTTTCAACTAGAACTGCGGGTGGGCATTATTCCCGTTGCCCATGTCACGACGAGCCGAGATCTGCTCATCGCTAAACACAGGGTTTCAGACAATTACGACCAGGCCATTTTTCGGGGCGGGGGGCTGACCTACGCCACCGATCTCCTCAAAAATGTGGCCACCCAAGGGCTCTACCAACTCGATGCCGCTAACCTGCTACCCAAGGCTGATTTGTCCGGTTTGGAATGCCGCTGGCAAGATATCCCCAGCCGCGATGGCGACATCGTCACCCTGTTGGTGTTAGCCACGGCCCCCAGCGATAGCCAGACCAACCGGATTTATCGAGAGGTGATCACCTATATCAACCAGCTCTATGGCGGTGATGCCCAGATCAATCCTGTGCTCCCGGCGAATTTGCGGCTGTCGTTTAGCCAGCAAAATCTCGCCCTAGAAGCCCAGGCCAGAGCTGCCTCCCCCCACCCTTTTAGCCGCCTCCGCTATCTCTTGAAAATGCGCCTCGAAAACCTATTGGGGTTGGTGTTAATGCGGTTTGGGATTCGCACTTCTGAGGTGGATTGGGGCGACTACAAAGCCATTACCGCTGCGGCCACCGACCACCGCAAATTTGATGACATCCTGCGCATGGTCATTCCCAGCACCCCGGCCAAAACTAAGCGATTGGCCCGCTATCTTGACCGTAAATACCAAGACGGATGCTTGGTGCATGGCCTCCATATTTCTAGCAGCGCCTTGATGACCTGTCTCGTTTTTGAGCGCAGCGGCCGCCAGGTGCACTTTATTGATGGCAGTGATGGGGGCTATGCGTTGGCGGCGGTGGCAATGAAGCAACGGCTGAAGTCTTGAGGCGATTGGCCCTCAGTGCAAGCAACGGTCCCATTCTGTGGTTCTACCCTGTGGGAAAAGCATGTGCTACCTCCCCTCATTTTTTTGCCAGAAATAGCCTCCACCAAAACCGCCCCTGCCGGTTCAGATGGCGGACAGCTTATGGATAAAGATTTTGAGCCTTGCAGCCTGCTGGCGGTTTTCTAGCGTCGCCCCCTTACTGCTGCCAGGCTTGCCAGAGGGTATATACCACCAAAGACATCAGCAGGCTTCTAAAGAGCACCGTCACGATCTCATCCGGTAGTTTTGGCAAGAGCCGAGTGCTGAGCTGGGCGCTCAATAGCCCCCCAAATCCAAGGATCAACCCCGCTGCCCACACCACATTTCCCCGCAGGGCATGGCCCACCGTGGCCGCGATCGCCGTCATCACAATCACCGCCAAGCTGGTTTGGATGGCTCGTTTAATGGTTTCCCCCAGTAGCAGCATTTGCAGCGGCACCATGATCACGCCACCACCGATGCCAAAGATGCCCGCCAGCAATCCGGCGACACTGCCCGTGAACAGGCGCGCCACGGTGGGGTTCCACTGGGCTGGGCGTTCTTCTGTGGCATCACCCTGACGGGCCAACCGTTTGCGCACGCCGACCAAGTAGACGTTGACCCCCAGTAACACCGCAAAGGCAACCAGGAGCAGGGCTGGAGATAATAGCGTGGCGATCGCCACCCCAATTTGGGCCGTCACTAAGGCGGGTAGCCCCAGCAACACCACCCGGTTAAAGTCCAGATAGCCCATGCGCCAGTTTTGATAGCTCCCCGAAGAGGAGGTGACGATAATCGCCAAACTGCTGGTGGCCACCGCCTGTATGGGCTCGTAGCCCAGGGTGACCAAAATCGGCACCAACACCGTCCCTCCCCCAATTCCCAGCAATCCGGCCAAAACTCCGGCGAAGAGGCCGGATGCGCCGAGGGCAATTACACCAATGGGGGTCATTCTGTATTCCTATGATCTGGCCAGTTGAGTTCTCTCTATTCTTGCAGCGTCAGGGCGGCCATGGAGGGCCGATGCTACGATAACGGTGCATTTTCGCCCGTCTACGGTACTGCTGATGGATCTGAAGAGCCGGATTCGAGACCTGCCCGATTTTCCCAAACCGGGGATTCTGTTTCGCGATATTACGACCCTCTTGGCCGACCCAGAGGCGTTACGATACACCATCGACACCTTGGGGGAGCAATGTGCCCCCTTGAAGCCGGACTACATCGTCGGCATTGAATCCCGTGGCTTTATGTTTGGGGTGCCCTTGGCCTATCAACTGAACGTGGGATTTGCTCCGGTGCGTAAACCCGGTAAACTGCCCGCCGCCGTTCACCGCGCCGAATATGCCCTGGAATACGGCACCGATACCCTAGAGCTGCACCAAGATGCCTTTCGCCCCGGTAGCCGCGTGGTGATCATCGATGACCTAATTGCCACTGGGGGTACCGCCGCCGCCACGGTGCGGCTGGTGCAGCAGACCGGTTGCGAGGTGGTGGGCTTTGGCTTTGTGGTGGAACTCACCTTTTTGGAAGGGCACAAGCAGTTGCCAGCAGACATACCCATCATTAGCCTGGTGCAGTATTAGGGGCTGTCATCAATTAAAGCTAGAATCCTTATGGTAGAACAGTTACAGCCCCTAAAAGTGTTATCGGAACGGGCGCGGTAATGCTTGCCCAACTCGGTTTAAACCCGTATTGATGACGCGCCCTAGTTGATTGCGGTATTACCATGGGGAGACGCTCCGTACCCCTTCGGCCATGACCTCCACCCGACCGCAGATCCGGCGATCGCCCGTTGAAATTTGGGAACTGGCAAAGACGACCCTTACCAGTGAGACCAGCCTCTATATCCTGAAACGGGTTTTGCAGGCATTGTTGACCCTGTGGCTGGCCTCGGCCTTTAGCTTTTTCATTATTCAGCTTTCGCCGGGGGATTTTCTAGATCTCTATCGCCAAAACCCCCAGATTTCACCGGAGACCATTGAGCAACTCGAAAAGCAGTTTGGTCTCGATCAGCCGCTAATCAATCAATACTTCCTTTGGCTGGGGCAGGTGGTGTTCCACTTTAATTTTGGGGAGAGTTTTGCCTACCAGCGACCGGTGGCCGAAATCCTATCAGAACGGATTCCCAACACCTTACTCCTGTCATTTTCATCGATTATTTTGACCTGGGCGATCGCGGTTCCCCTCGGCATTGTGGGGGCAGTGCGGCAAAATCAATGGTTGGATAAGGCCCTCCGGGTGCTGAGTTATGTGGGTCAGGGTATTCCCACCATCATCACTGGTCTGCTATTGCTGTTTTTAGCCCAGAGCACAGCTCCCCTCTTTCCCATTGGGGGCCGCACCAGCATTAACCACGAAGACTTCACCTGGCTCGGTAAAACCCTGGATATTGGCTGGCACATGATTTTGCCGACCCTGGCCCTGAGTGTCACCAGCTATGCCGGACTCCAGCGCATCATGCGCGGCCAGCTTTTAGATGTGCTGCGTCAGGACTATATTCAAACCGCTAGGGCCAAAGGCTTACCCGAAAATCGAGTGATCTACGTCCATGCCTTACGCAATGCCCTTAACCCCATGATCACCCTGCTGGGGTTTGAGTTTGCCTCACTCCTGGGCGGGGCCTTCATTACCGAAAATTACTTCAACTGGCCAGGACTGGGGCGGCTGATTTTACAGGCGGTACAGGCGCAGGATCTGTATCTGGTGATGGCCAGCCTGATGATGGGGGCGGTGATGCTGATTGCCGGAAATTTGTTGGCTGATATCACCCTGACGGTAGTGGATCCGCGCATCAAGCTCTCAGAGATGACCTAACTTCGGTTCTACGGTATGTCAATCAAATTCCCCCCTGGGATCGCTGCCCACCAGCCAGTAGACCCCAGAGTTGTCACTTAGTGGCGCTATCTGTGGGGCTGATCATTTGCGCAATCACAATTTGCTCAGCAGTAAGAAATCCAGGCGAATGAGTTTGGCCTGAAAGGGTGACAAGGGGGATGAAACCCTTTCCCAAAGGCCATTCAGTTCTCACCCTACAACCAGTTTTTGTGAAATAGAATCCAAGAAAGATGGGTAAGGAGAAATTGCTCAGTGAAACCGATAACACTGGCAACATCGAGTTCTGTAATTTTTTCCCAATCGGCATGCATGGCCGCATTACGGAGGCGGGGCATTGCTTTCAACAGGCTTTTTTGTGGACCTGAAACGAGACCAGCTCCTTTAAGGGCACCAATCACAGAATCCATAGTTTTATCTTCGACATCTAAACCATGGAGAATGGCAAACTTTTTTAGGGTATCTTCCAGCGCAGCACAGGCAAGAACAGCAGCAACATCTTTTCGACCTTCAGACAGAGCATGTTTGGCAGAAACAATCAGGTCACTAAACAATTCCCCAGCGACTTGCTGTTCAAGACTGCCAACTACATCGGTTGCAATATCCTGCTTTGCAGCCTGGAATGGACTAACTGCGATACTAGCTTCCCACGACCTCCCACTAAACTCATCACATGCCTTGGTTAACTGGCGGTAGTGAATTTGATTGCTCTCCAAGAAGATAGCTCAATAGGTTCAAAGCACTGGTAGACCCAAGTGCCCACTTAATGGGGCTACAACTGCTGCCTTTTGGAAGCAGAAGGTCTTTGCCTTCCACAATTAATTCTTCAAATCGTTTCTGTATGTTCGGTGGAAGTTTCATGCGTTTCAAGGTCAATGGCGCTATTGTCGATTCCACCAGTGCCGTAATGCCTGCACCGCCTCAATCTCATCCTCTTTCGCCAACTCCAAAAACCGATAAAGCTGCACTTTCGGTATCTGAGGAAATGTGGGGCTTACCTCTACCTCGCCATAAACCCCATCTTGGAGCTGATAAATCCGCCACACCCTGCCGTTGAATCGCCAAAACTCAGCCACTCCCAAACTGGCGTAAACCTGATTCTTAGCAATATCCGTGTGGGTGATATCGACCTCCACCACCAAATCAGGGGGTGGGTCTTGGCTAAAGTCCACATTGCGCCCCTTCACCCGCTGCTGATTTTGAATGTAGTAGGCGTTATCCGGTTCAGCGCCCTTCTTCAACCCCGCATAATTCATCGTGGTTGAACCCATGGTTTTGATGCGGAGTCCCATCAATTCAACCAGCGTCAAAATAAAGCGCTCAATTAACCGACCCGAGAACTCATGATCTTCCAGCGGCACCGTAATTTCTAAGACTCCGTCATCGTAGGTCAACCGAGCGTTACGGCATTCAGGTAGCGCATCTAGGATTTGTAAATATCCCTCCCAGGACAATCCCCGCAGGACCACCCGCTGTTCGCCCATCGGGCGGACCTCAGATTTTGGTTCAGGTGCGGCCACAACCATAGCAAGCTTGTCTGGTAAGAACTGCTGAGATCGCCCGAATCACGCTAAGGGCTGCAACTATTCTATCCAGAAGCCCCATGCAGCATAGACAGACTGCATGGGGCTTCCAAGTAAAATAGGCAGACGATCAGGAGAGGCTGCTCAGCAATAGGCTATTCATCGTCATCGTCGGATGATTCTAGGGATAAAGACCCCATCAGGGAGACTTCCATCTCCATCCGTTGCTCCATTTGGCGGAGAAAATAGCCGGTCATCATCGCTGAGGCCAGTAAGCCGGCTAGATTTTCGCGATCGGTGGTGACTTGGACATTAAACCCATCGGAGGGTAGAACCCCCACTAACCCCTGAACATTGTGGGAAATGATTTGCTTGATTTCCGGCCCTACGGTCTGAGCCACGCGACTCAAGACCTCAGGGGGCTGATGCTGAAGGTATTGCAACAATTGATTGGCTGCTCCTCCCTCTACATGTAAGCCTGCAAAATCAACATGCTCAGGGTTAAAAGTCATA
The DNA here is from genome assembly GCA_964353225.1 of uncultured Leptolyngbya sp. Lineage (GTDB taxonomy): Bacteria > Cyanobacteriota > Cyanobacteriia > Phormidesmidales > Phormidesmidaceae > PCC-6406. Next base: position 38,010 of record CAYGVA010000007.1, on the reverse strand, counting down.
AAAACTGTGGTTACCTATCTCCTTAAACCTTAGACTCGCGCACCTCAAGGATCCAGCCGGGATTCTAATTGGATCGAATTGGGGAAGGAGGTTTTTGGGGTTGTCTTTTTTGTATCCCTATTGGTAAGAATGCCCGTGAGCTTCTACCACAAAGATTCACTCTACTCTAACAAAAGATAACGAACCCTCAAGTCTAATCTGAGCTACTAGCAGATTCGTTACTTTCAGAAGCCTCAATGACGGTGGTGACTGCGTCATCATTGGCCGGATCTTCCCCCTCAAGATCACTGGTGGGCAAGGGTGTTGTGGCCTTGCGTCGCTTGAGTTTCGGGAGTTGGTCAATTTCAAAGTGCTGATAAAACTTGTCGGTCACATGCAGCGAAAAAGAACGACCATCTGTTTGACGACGTTTGCGAACAAACCCCAGTTTCACCAACTCTGGCACATGTTGATAGACGCCTGACCCCCGTAAATCAACCAGATCAGGTTGACTCAGGGGGCCGCGCAGGGCGATCGCCGCCAAGGTTCGCAGTGCCCCCACCCCCAAATCGAGGGGAATTAAGGTATCGACCAGATGTTTGAACCCAGTTTTGAGTTGTAAACAGTAGCCCTCTTTGGTTTCGACCAACTCCAGTGCCCCATCACGGTGGGCGTAGTCATTCATCAATTCCATCAAGCCTTCTTCGACCACCTCTCGATCTTGGCCAGCATATTCGGCTAGACGGCCAATCGGGAGGGGGCGTCCTTTTAAGTAGAGAATGGCTTCAATTAAGCTGGCCAATTGTGCCATGGCAGCCCTCAGAGTAACCGTCCCCTGAGCGGAGTCGAAGGGGACTTTTTCGGGAGATCTGGCTTCGACTCCGCTCAGCCAGCGTAATGTGTGGGACGGTTACCCCTCAGATGCGAATTTAGTCTAGGTTATGTCCTGTGAGCTCTACAAAGATATCTTCCAAATTCGAAGCGCGGGTCATCATACCCGTTTTATCCGCCTGTTGGTCGAGATATTGGTTGGCCGCCTGTAGGGTGGGGAAGAAGGTATAGTCCCAGCGATCGCCCTGTTGTTTCATCACCAACCCCTCCCCATGCTTGCGTCGCAACTCCGCCACTGTGCCGGTTTCAATCATTTGCCCCTGATCGAGAATGCCAACGCGATCGCAGAGCGTTTCCACCTCTTCCATGTAATGGGAGGTGAGCAACATGGTCATGCCCTGCTGGTTGAGACCCCGAATGATTTCCCAGAGCCGCCGTCGCGTCTGGGGGTCTAGCCCCACGGTGGGTTCATCGAGAAACAAGATTTTGGGTTCGTGCAGCAGGGCACGGGCAATTTGCAAACGGCGCTTCATGCCGCCGGAAAGGGTCTTGACCTTGGCGTGGCGGCGATCGCTGAGCCCCACAAAGTCTAACCACTGCTCAATGCGCTGCTGCCGCTGAGGGTTAGGAATATGGTGCATGCGCCCATGGAATTCCATATTTTCCCAAGCGGACATGTCTCCATCGACGCTGGTCTGCTGTAATACCACCCCAATATCCTGGCGCACTTCCGTCGGTTGGCGCTGCACATCGTAGCCCGCCACCACGATCTGGCCATCGGAGGGCACCGTTAGCGTCGTCAACATGCGAATGGTGGTAGACTTGCCCGCCCCATTGGGTCCCAACAGGCCAAAGCTTTCCCCCGCGTTAATGGTCAAAGAGACATCCTTGACCACATGGATATTGTCATAAACCTTGTGGAGATTCTGCACCAGAACTGCTGCCGTCATGACCGTCTTAACTGCTCCATAAATACCCCGTCTTATGCCTACTACCGTTTTGCTGAAGTTCCGTTATGGACTCCGATGCAGACGTTGTAGCGATACCTCAGAGAACGCTGATGGCGGTGTCCCGATCATTTGATGTCCCGATCATTTAAGTACGCATACCGACGAGGATAAGGAACTGAAGCCCCTTCCACCTACTTGAACAACCTGGATACCGCTATAGCTGTGGCGATCCCCTCCTTTGAATTTAAGGTATCAGAAGTGATTTATTGGCTTACCCATGCGTTGTCGCCTTGATGCCCCCGTGCTGCTGCTCCATCCCGAAGATGTGCCCCCCTACAAAAAAACGGGATCAGTGGTGCGTAACAGCTACTTTTGGGCCTTACGCTCCATTGCCGATCGCGCCCTGCGGAGCCAACCTTGGGAATTTGAGCAATGCGTGTGGATTGCCCTAAGTCGGCTGCTTATCACCTTTGCAGAGTCGGGGTATTTGGGCTATCGCGAAACCCTCCTGGAGTTTCCCCCCGAGGCCGAGATTCCTGATGCCCTTAGGGGGGTCAGTACGTGGGGCGACAGTGATGACGCGTGGGACTAATACCAACCCGACAATACTGCCATTCGCACAACCCAAGCATCCCATGGGAGTTTGAGTGAGGCCCCCAGCCATGAAAAAAGGGTAGGCGATGCCTACCCCGTACCATTTCTGTTATCAAGAATCTGGATTGATTTGCCTAGATGCAGCGATGGGTCATGCCCCATTGCTGGGACTACATCAAGCCCAGCTGAGACAAAATTCCTTTGCCGGTCAACAATTCAGTCGCTAGGCCCACCATAAAACCAAGCATAGCGAGACGGCCATTCCAGTTCTCTGCAAACTGCGTGAAACCAAGTTTTCCTTGCTCTTCAGTCATGACAACTACCTCTTGAGAGTGCAATCTAGTGAACCGATAGGCACCGGGAAGTGCGCTCGTAAATATATGTTAACGACTTCAGAGGATAGTTGCAATATTTATTTACTTTTCCGGCTTGAGGCTTGAATTTCATGGCTCACAGGGATCTAAGGCAAATCTCTCTGGGGACCATTCATAATCTTTTGGCGGGAGATAATGTATCGGACTTGACAAAAATCTATTGACATGAAATTGATCGTCGCTCGCAAATCATCTTCCAGGCACCCATGGCACCGTTGATTAGTGCGTAACATCTATGGTGATCGGGTTAAGACAACGTGAAGCCATGGCGAATGCAAATTACTACAATGCCATTGCCTCCGTATATGACCAGGCTCGCTGGATGACAGAGCCCATCGCGGAGGACGTTGCCGACGTTATTGCGGCGTTAGTGGGCGCAACCCCAAACACTGCCTTTTTAGAACCGGGTGTCGGCACCGGGCTCAATGTTTTGCCCCTGGTTAAGCGCGGCTATGCGGTCACGGGTATCGACATTTCCCAGGAAATGCTCGACCAGTTTCGGCAAAAGCTACAGCCAATGCCACCCAACCTCACGCTGGTGCAGGCAGATTCCTCAGTACTGCCCTTTCCAGACGCCAGTTTTGATGTGGTGTTGACGGTGCATATGATTCACACCGTCTCAGACTGGCAAATGTTTCTGGATGACGTTGGTCGGGTGCTCAAGCCCCAGGGCTGCTATGTCAATGCCCAATGGGTAACCCCACCCGCCCGTAAAGCGTTCGCTGCCCAATTCAAAGCTATCCTGGCAAACTATCGGGAAACTAATGTCCCTAGCTGCCTGGATAACCGTATTGAAGATATCGATAACTATTTCCAGGCCAACGGCTATCGCGCTAACTATCGAGTGGCAAAGCAATGGACCGTAACCGATACCGTCGCAGACTTGCTCAGCTATTACCGATCGCGGGCCTATGGATTCTGCTGGTGGGTGCCTGACGACGTTTTTGACCTTGCCCTGGCAGAGTTTGAAGCCTTTTGTGCCGATCACTACCCCTCACTGACAACGCAACTTTCTTCCACAGCCCAATTTGAGCTGTGGGCTTACACGGCAAACCCTTAGCTCCCAGTCACGTAGCTGATCGAAGGCCCTCACCCAGACTGTCGGCAAGACTTACGACCGAGCTACTGGGCCAGATCCCCCAGCCGCTCGCAAACGATTTCAATGCTGGCCAGGCTGCCCGGATTTACCAGGCCAAAATAATCAAATATGTAGACCTGATCGCTCTGGGTGGCGGCCAGCTCGCCCCAAAAGGCATCTTCCTTGAGCTGATCGAGTAGATTCTCTCCGGTTTCAACGACTAAAAGGACTTCAGGGTTATCCACTAAGACCTTTTCCTCGGACAGCGTGATATACCCCTCAAAGGGGCTTTCTCCTTGGAAGTCAGCGGTAACGTTTGGAATATTGAACTGCTTGAGGAAGTCACCCGCCCAGCTCTCTTGATTGGGGGAGAGCAGCGGCTGACGGCTGACCAACAGCATTGTGCTGGGGGCATTGTCAGGGGATTGAGCAAGACAGGCTTCGTAGCGGGTCAGCAAAGGCTCCGGATCGGTGTTGGTGCGCTCAGCCAAATCCACCGTCAGGGTTTCGAGGCTTCCCCAACTATTGATATCAACTAACAGGGTTTCAATGCCCAAATCTTCCAAGCGCTCCAGGGCTTTGTCATGGAAACCCGCCGCCCCAATCACTAAATCCGGTTCTAGGGCAACAATGGCTTCTAGGTTCGGCTCCGTGCGGGCTTGGTTCACCACTTCAATATCAGTAAATCGGGCGTCGCCCTCGAATAGGGGGCTCCCCGGCATCCCCACCAGTTTGTCGTCATCTAGGGTCCAAACCAGATCGGCTGTGAGGGAGGTTAGGGTCACAATTCGGCTGACCTCGGCTTGATTGTCGTTGGCTGGGGTTGCAGCAGCACTGGGTGGGTCTTGGGTTGGAGCAGTCACTTTGGTTAGATCTACTGCATTCGAGCAGGCGGAGATCGCCCCCGTGCCCAGCACAAATAATGTAATTGCGCCCAAACACCGATTGAGACGGGAACTTGTTTTCATGGGTCTCAGTGCAGTCATACCTGTTTAACTCCTGATAAATTCGCTTTTTTGATGGCCTGAATTGAAGAGAAAAGCGCAGGGTCCGACAGTCATACACCCTGCGCCGTGGAATCCATCCACGCTTTAAAAACTGAAATTCACCCCCAGCCGTAGATTGATGCCGGGCTGGGTATATTGGGCAACGCCCGCATCATTGGCCTGCACCCCAATATTGCGGACCTCCGAGTATTGGTAATACTCCGCATCGAAGAGGTTATAAACGCCCAAGTTCAGACCCAGGTTAGGAATGCCGTTATAGCTGCCAATCAGATCAAAGACGGCATACCCCCCAGGGGTAAACAGCGTGTTGTTGTCCGGTACGCGGGCCGTACCGGCAAAGGTGCCGATAAATTCTGCCCGCCACACATCCTCTGGGGCACGGTATCGGAGCCCCACCACGGCTCGAAGCGGATCAATGGAGGTCAGCGGCTGGTTCTGCTCTAAATCATCACCCACGGTGTAGGCCAAGTTACCTAAAAGGCTGAAGCCATGGGGCTCGGGGCTAAACCGATATTCCCCTGTGAGTTCCACGCCATAGATGCGTGCCCCTTCGATATTGACGGTCTGAAATTGTTGAATGCCAGGGGGGCGGACGCCAACCAATTCACCGGTAGAAATAAAGTTGTCGTAGGTGTTGTAGAACCCGGTAATGCCAAAATCAAACTGCGGGAAATTACCGCGAATTCCCACTTCAAAACTGTCACTGGTTTCTGGCTCCAGATTTGGGCTGGAAATGGTTTCGTAACCAAAAGCCAGGTTGGTAAAGCCGCTGGTGATTTCGCTATAGAGCGGTGCCCGAAACCCTCGAGCATATTGCCCATAAATTGACAGCTCCGGGGTTGCCTCGTACAAAACCGCAATCCGAGGGGAAATAGCAGAGGCTGTCAGGCCAGCCGCTTCGCCCTTAAAGGCGGCATCGTCGGTGGTTTGCAGGTCGTAATGGTCAAACCGCAGCCCAGCAATAATGTTGAAATTACCGATCGCAACTTCGTCTTGTAAGTACAGCCCCAGCCGCAGCGTGTCACCATCGGCAAAATCTTTCTCAGGAAAGGTGCCGAAAACCCCAAAGTCACGGGTGGTGGCCCCAGTGGATAACAGGGTTTGGGTGCGATCGCGGGGTCGAGAATTATCCGTTTCTGAGAAGTCAAACCCATAGGTGAGGCGGTGCTGCCAATCCCCCGTGGCAAAGTCACTGCGGAGCTGCACCTCGCCGCCATAGCTGTCGGCAATAAATTGGTTGAAGCTGTCGCGACGAACGGCTTGCCCGGTAAAGGCACCCGCACCACTGGGGCGAAGCTCTGAGACCACCTCTGAGGTGTTGGCCGTCTGGTAGTACAGTTGAGCCCGCGCAAACTGTAAAAACGAGGCACTACCGGGATTGTTAAATTCGTAGGCGAGGCTAACGCGGGTGCGATCGATACGGTTTTCGCCGGTGCTGCTGGTTTGCGAAGCCGCTAAGTTACCGGCGGCGATGTCGTAGGCGGTGCGGCGATTAATGTCCTCCAGGATGAAGCTGAGGCTGCTGGTCTCATCTAGGCTGTAGACCAAGTTGCCGTAGAGATTGGTGTCGCCGGTATCGATGCCGTTGGAGAATTGAGGCGCACCAAAGGTATCGGCCTCTCGCCCATCCCGGCGGCTAATCACAAATACTCCCGCCGCTTCCCCCTCCTGCACGGCAAAGCGAGCCGCGCTGTCAAACCCGCCAGAGGCACTAGAGAAGTTGGTGGAGACATCCCCAGCAAAGTCGTCTCCGTCTTCGAGCAGATCGCTCGGCTGTAAGGAGCGATAGGAAATTACCCCGCCTAAAGCATCACTGCCATAGAGGGTCGAAGCGGGTCCCCGCAGCACTTCTACCGCTTGCAGGGCAGCAAAGTCTACATAGTCCCCTCGCCCGACGCGAAAGCCATTCGGCGGCAGTCCCCCAAAGCTGAACAGCTCTGGTAGGCGGATATTGTCCACCTGAAACAGCACCCGATTGCCCTCAATCCCGCGAATGTTGACGTCTTGGGCACCGTAGCGCTGGAGTGAACCATCCACCGAAACCCCTGGCTCGTAGCGCAGCAAATCCTGCAAACCCTGCACCTGATAGAAGTCAAAATCCTCTGCCTCAAATACCGTCACGGTGGCAGGCAGATTCTCCACAGGGATGGGGTTGCGGGTCCCGGTCACGGTGAGGCGCAGGTTATCGCCGTCCTCAAATTCGAGTTCAAAAAAGTTGCCCTCCTCCTCTGGACTGGCGTCCTCGGCTTCGTCGTCGCTATCGATTTGCGCTGTGGTAATCGGGGCGTGATCAGAACCAGCCGCTGGCCCTAGCAGCTCCGCCGTATGGGTTTCATAGGTGCCTGGGGCCAATGGCTGAATTGAATAAGACTCATTACCATTAGAGGATAAACTATCTCCCTCGCCTGAGCTGATAGCCGCAGCTGCTGGCGCTTGAGCTGATGGCGCTAAACCTGCTGTAGATGATGATTCTTCAGGACTTAACTCAGCTGGATCGGCACTGACGCCTGGTTCTGCTAGGGCAATCAGGTTCCAAGTCAATATCAGCAGTGATATGCCACTGAAAAGAATTGTTCGCATTAAAAAACAAAAAAAAGTCATGGGGGCAACTCAACTCGGTAGAAGGGAAGTGGATAAGGGGGAAGTTTTGAATTTCGAAATTCAAAACTTCCCTATAGAACAGTGACTGGCAAACCAAGGCTGGGGGCAGCACTGGCAGCGAGGGGACAAATTTGCATTCCCACCGGTGTCTCAATCAAGGTCGCCTCCACCTCAAACACCTCCCGTAGGGTGTCGGGGGTGAGGACTTCGGCTGTGGGGCCGATCGCCCAGAGTTTGCCTTGGCGCATCAGGGCGAGGCGATCGCTATAGCGCACCGCCAGGTTGATGTCGTGGAGCACCGTGATGATCGAGAGCTGATGTTGGCGGTTCAGCCGCTTCAGGAGCTCCAACAATTGCAACTGGTGGTGGATGTCTAGAAACGTAGTGGGCTCATCCAGCAGTAACACCTGGGGTTCTTGGGCCAGGGCCAGGGCCAAAAAGGTGCGCTGACGCTCCCCACCGGATAGATCACTAACGGGGCGATCTCGGTAATGGGCGATTTCAGTCCAATCGAGTGCCCGCTGTACCTGCTGGCGTCCGGCGGCGTCTAGCTCCCATTGCCACCAGGGTTGATGGGGCGATCTCCCTAAGCTCACCAATTGATACACCGTCAGGCCCGCCGGTAACACTTGCTGCTGGGGCAACAGGGCCAGCCTTTGAGCCATGGCGGTGGGGGAGAGGGTATGAATGTCGCGCCCTGACAGCAGTACGGTGCCCTGTTGAGGTTTCAAAATGCGGCTGAGCAAGCGCAACAGCGTCGATTTGCCAGAACCATTGGCCCCCACCAAACTCAGCCATTCCCCGGATTCCAGGGCCAGGTTGACTGCTTCGACAATGGGCCGCTCACCATAGCCCCCGGACAGATGACGGCATTCTAAAACCATGGCTACAGCCCTCCCGAACGACGACGGTGCAGCAGCCAGATAAACACCGGCGCTCCCGCTATGGCAGTAACGCCCCCCACCGGTAGCTCCACCGGGCCAATCCGGGCCAACAAGTCCGCGGCCGAAAGCACCAGTGCCCCAGCCAATGCCGAGAAGGGCAGCACCAGCTGATAATCCGTACCGACCAGAAGCCTTACCCCGTGGGGCACGATCAACCCCACAAACCCCACCAGTCCCGCAATGCTGACGGCTCCGGCAGCGAGGAGGGTCGCGACTGCGCCGATCAAACAGCGCGATCGCACCATTGAGGTGCCCAATCCCGTGGCGAGGTCATCCCCTAAACTCAGCACGTTTACCTGACGGGCCAATAAACACCCCGCCACCAGCGCCACCAAAACACAAGGCCCCACCAGCGTGACCTCCCGCCAGCCCCGACCATTGAGGCTGCCAATCAGCCAGTTCAGCGCTGCCTGCACCCGGCCATCGGGGGACAACAGCAGCAGCAATGACTGAATTGCCCCAAAAAATGAGCTAAAGGCCACCCCCGCCAAAATCAACCGTTCCACCGAGAGGGTGGTGCCGACGCGGGCGAGCAAATAGACCAATGTGGCGGTCACAATTGCCCCTAGCCAAGCACTCAAGGGCACCCACAGTTGCAGCAGCCCCACCCCGATGGTCAGAATCACCATCAACCCTGCCCCAGAGGAGATCCCTAGCAAAAAAGGACTGGCCAAACTATTGCGCAACATGCCCTGGAGTAAGGCTCCTGCCAATCCCAAAGCCGAACCGACAATGAGCGCTGCCAATAGGCGCGGCAGCCGTAGGTCCCAAAGAATGGTTTGATGGACGCGATCGCCCTGGCGCAGTACGGCAGCCACCAGTTCAGACCCGCTCAAAGCTACGGACCCTTGGGTGAGGGAAAGCAACGTTACTGTCACGAGTCCCACCACTAACAGAACGATGGCGATGAAAACACGCCGCCGTTGGCGACTAGCCCCTTCAACGTTAAAAAATGTCGTGGTCGTCATCATGGTTCGGGCCGTTCAGAGGATGTAGGTGGCGGGGCAGCAAGCGCTTCCGCAGATTCCGGCTCGGTGGCAATGCCCAACTGCACCCCTTCAATCCGACGCAGCTCATCCATTACTGCAATCACAGCCCCGTGATAAGCCTGCTCATCGGCATGGATCGTTACTACCGCCATTTGCTCCGAATTCAGACCATCGCGGATGGCGGCTTGCAGCTGTCTCAGAGGAATGGGCTGGCGATCGAGGGTGATTGCCCCGGTCGCAGTAACCGATACGGTGAAGTCCGCTTGCTGTTGCGGGCTGGCACTGTCGGCACCAGGTAAGTTCACCGGCAGCCCCTCAGTACGGGTCAAAAACAGGGTCGAGACGATGAAAAATGCCAGGATGGCAAAAATCACGTCAATCATCGGCAAAAGATTGACCTCCAGCGCCTCGTCAGACTCGTTATCCCAGACGCGCATAGCGGTCCTCCAGAGCGGTATCGGGTGCGCCATCGAGGGCCGCCGCCTTTGTGGGCTCGGCCTCTAAGGTGGCTCGGTAATGCCATTCGTAGAGGATTTCGAGCTGGCTGCCATATTCCTGCAATAGAGCCACTTGGCGCTTGTACAAGCCGCGAAACAAATTGGCCGCCAGCAGGGTAAAAATCGCCACTATCATGCCCGCCGCCGTTGAGACCAGCGCTTCGCTAATGCCTCCGGTCACCGCCTCGGCATTGGCCCCCGTCGCCCCAATTTGAATCGAGGCAAAGGACCGAATCAGGCCCAAGATCGTGCCCAACAGCCCCAGCAGTGGGGCCACGGCAATGATGGTTTGAAACACCGTATTAAACCGCTTCAGTAGGGGCAATTCCGCCTGGGTCGCCCCCTCCAACGCCAGCCGAAATTGACTCGGCGAAGCGCCGTCTAGTGCTAGGGCTTCTAGAAAAATGCGGGCAATGGGTAATTGCAAATCCGCCTGGAGCGTTTCGAAGGCCGCAGGGGGATTGCAGCGGTAGGTTTGCAAAATCCCTTTGACTAGGGGCCGCTGGCGATGGCTCACCCGTAGCCAAAACACCAGCCGCTCAATCGAGAGGGCGATCGTAGCGACGGAAAACAGCAGCAGCGGCACCATGACGATGCCACCGGCCCTAAAAATCTCGGCCATAGACATAACACATCACTACTCTATGGGGCAGAACACTGTAAGTCACCCTGATGCAATCTCCTCAGGGAGCCATGGGGTGGTGACCTATCAGTAGAACGTACACTTATTGAAAATTGGTGTCAAGTAGAAGTCAATTCTTTTGGGGGAACTATTGAATATAGTTTGCCCGTAAAATACGGCAATAAGGATCCATAAGTGTTGATTTCCAATAGATTTGGGTTTAGAGTTTAATGCAAATGAAAATCATCTTTGATGACATTTCAACTTATTTGTATTCATTGGAATTTTTGAGATGGCGCTCTTCCACGACTGCCTTCAGCAACACTCGCAAGAGCAGGCCCTTGGCCGACGGTGGGTTGCCTTTGGGGTGCTGGGTGCAACGGGGCTGCATTTGGGCCTCCTGCCCCTGATGGGGATTGACACCGATGCTCTGGTGTCCCGCTCTGAAGATGACCCCATTCAAATCATCGTTGCCGATGCCGATGCCGAATTAGCCCTGAGCGAATCGCCCCATGAACCCTGGGCGGCCGCCACACCCCGATCACGGGACGGGTCAGAAGCCTCACCCCCAGACAGCTTGGATGCGTCCGAGTCAGCAGCAGAACTGGAACCGCCAGCAACCTTGCCGGAAGAAGAGCTGGAGCCGAAAAAGGAACCGCAAGAACCGGCACCAGAGGAGAGCATGGAGCCGGGAGCCTTAGAATCGCCGGGACCAGAGGTGGCAGCAGTACCAGAATCAGAGGTCACACCTGAGCCTGAAACCCCCGCCGATTTAGCCAATACAGCCGCAACCATTGAAGGGGGGGGTAAACCCGAGCGGATTGCCAAGCACCCCGCTGCTGGAACGATGTCTACCGCCCGAGATACTAATCCAGTCGTGGCCCTAGCCCTAGGGTTAGTTTCTGCCGACAGCGAAGGGGAAACGCCCGCTGAATCTACTGAATTGGGAGGGCTGCTGGAGGGGTATTTTCCTGAAGGAACCGAAGATGGCGGGTTGGATAGCCCTGGGGTGGGCAATGTGGCGCGGAGCTCAGAACCAGGAGATCGCGGTGACAGTCAGGGGAATGGTGAAGGACGCGGTCACGGCAGCAGAACGGTCCGCTGCCGCAGTTGCGATCGCCCCAGCTATCCAGCCTCAGCCTTGGCCGACGGCATTGAGGGGGAACCCAAGATCAATGTCCAGTTTGACGCTAATGGCAATGTGGTCAGCGTCACCCTAGTGCACACCAGCGGTAATCCTGAGTTAGATCAAGCTGCCCTAGCCAGCGCTCAGCGGTGGCGATTTGATGCTGGCGGCCAAAGCGGCTCGGTGTCGGTAGAGATTCCCTTTGTGATTGAGGGCAGTGATCGCCATCGCGAAGCCCAACAGCAGGGAGAGCGTGAGTCAGCAACGATTCCTGACCCAGGTCCAACCGCAGATAGTGGCCCTGAGCACAGTAATCAAGCAGCAGTCAGGACCGAAGGCAACCCAGATGGCTCTGGCGGGGCGGATCGGGACACCGCTCGTAACAACCGAGATGACGCGTCAGCCGACGCCGATTCAGCAGTAGACCGTTCAGAACTGGCTGCAACAACACCCGAAGGCATCTTGGAGGAGGCTACATCAGGCGAAGGGAATGGAACGAGTGGTAGAGACAACGGAATTGCTGCCCCTGCTGAATTCGCCGAACCAGAAGATACAGATGCCGCATCTGAGACTCCCACCGCGCCCTCACGTCTAGTGGAGTCGACTGCAAATCCAGTCGTACCTTCTGCCTCTGCTACGTCAGCAGATCCTCCTCCAGCTCCAGCTGCACCAACGACTGAGCCTCCTGCCTCGGCAGCACCGGCTACAGGAGAGTAATGGCCATGAATCCCTCAAACTTTGACCCGTCTCGTTGGGATCATTGGCTGCTGTTAATCAACGCGATCGCCTTATCTATATGGATTTTATGGCAATGCCAGCAGTGGCAACGGCATCTGTAACCTCGCCCCATATTCCAAATTTCTTCAGTCGGTCCCCATCCTTCAACCACATCACTTAATTTCTTTGGAGAACAACCATGCTGCAAACCCTAACCGCCCAAGACCTATTTCGCGCCGCCTACGACAACCGCTATACCTGGGACGCTCAATTCCCTGGGTACCGGGCTCACGTTACGCTTCAAGCTGGAGCGACTCCCCATATAGGACAAATCCAGGTCAATTCCGATCTGACATTTGAGGTCTTGGGTATTGCAGATCAAACCGCTCGACGCACCATCAACGGTCAACTTTGGGAAATGACCATTCACCGAGCGCGGCGTAGTTTTGCCGAAACCCACGGCGACAATACCTTTGAACTGGGCAATATCGATGAGACCGGCACTGTCGAAATCTTGATGGGCGGAGCTGCCATGGGGAATCGCTACCGGGTTCGGGATAACACGGTTTGTTTCGTCCACCGCCAAATCCGAGATCTAGTGGTCAACATCGATACCTTCAGCACGCTTCAGACTGAGGCGGGTTACCTATCCACCGGCTATCGCTCTATCTACCTAGATCCTGAAACGGGGCAAGTCAAACATCCCGAAACTTCCTTGGAAGATACGTTTGAAAACATCGACGGTTATTATCTGCTCACCCAGCGTCTGATTTGTACCGAAGAAAACGGTGCGCCCAAACTCACCAAAGTGCAGTTCTCCAATCTGGAACTGCTGAAACGTGTCCCGAGCCCAACTTGGTAATTTGCCCATCCCGTTGATAGCAACATCTGAGAGCAGGCTATTTTTTAGTTTGTTCTCAAATGTTGCTATACCATTTCTGGCGTTTCTGCTGTGGTGGTCTCAGCCTGTTCGGCCTCCTTATCGAGGCGACGCTTACGGGCATAGAGCTGAATGGTGACTGCCATAAAGAGTACAAGACCCGCCACCAGCCAAGTGGTCGTATCGGCGGGGAAATTATTCTTAAAGATCACCAGCATTACCACCACTACGAGCAGCAATGTCGGGGCTTCATTCAAGGCCCGGAGCTGCTTGCTGCCCCACTTGCACTCCCCCTTAGCCAACTGCTTCATTAGGTAGCCGCAGTAGTGGTGGTAGATCAATAAAAGGGCCACAAATCCGAGTTTGGCGTGCATCCAGCCCTGTTTGAGCCAGTCGGGTGACAGTGCCAGTAACCCGATCGCCATCGCCACAGTCACGATCATGCCGGGGATGGTGATGATTCGATACAGCCGCTTTTCCATCACCGCATATTGGTTTTTCAGAATGGTGGCGGCGGGCTCTGGCTCGGCTTCGGCCTCAACGTGATAGATAAAGAGGCGCACCAGGTAAAACAACCCAGCGAACCAAACCACAACCCCAATAATGTGGAATGCCTTGAACCAGTAATAGGCCATAACGCGTGACTTAAACCAACGAGAGGAAAACGGCGGGCGATCGCAGACGACCCATAGCCTGACAGCCATTTTCAGCCAGGGTTGCGATCCATGGGAAGTGCCCCCTCCAGGATCTTAATGTTTTGAGAAATCTAGCCCTGCAGCCATAGGCATCGTTTTCCCTGGGCGGCGTCGCAAGCAACCGTAGCGCCATCCTCTAAGCTAATCGATGACGTTTACCCAATCCCTGCCCCCTATGGCCACCCTTTGGAGCCCGGTCAAAGCCTACGAAGACATCATTTATGAAAAGGCAGATGGTATCGCCAAGATCACCATCAACCGCCCCCATAAGCGCAACGCCTTTCGCCCCAAGACCGTGGTGGAGATGTACGACGCCTTTGTAAATGCGCGGGAAGATACCCGCATCGGCGTGATTTTGCTGACGGGGGCCGGTCCCCATAGCGATGGTAAATATGCCTTTTGCTCCGGGGGCGATCAGTCGGTGCGGGGGGAGGCGGGCTATATCGATGAAACTGGGATGCCCCGGCTGAACGTGCTGGATTTGCAGCGCCTGATTCGCTCCATGCCTAAGGTGGTGATTGCGATGGTAGCGGGGTATGCGATCGGGGGCGGTCACGTCCTCCATGTGGTCTGTGACCTTACCATTGCGGCGGACAATGCCATCTTTGGCCAAACCGGCCCCAAGGTGGGTAGCTTTGATGGGGGTTTTGGGGCGGGCTACCTGGCGCGTTTGGTGGGTCAGAAAAAAGCCCGCGAAATCTGGTTTCTCTGCCGCCAGTATGATGCCCAGGAGGCCTTGGCGATGGGGCTGGTGAATACGGTGGTGCCGATCGCCGATCTCGAAACCGAAGCGGTGCAGTGGGCGCAGGAAATCTTGTCAAAAAGTCCCACGGCGATTCGCTGCCTCAAGGCCGCATTTAACGCCGACTGTGATGGTCAGGCTGGGCTCCAGGAATTGGCGGGCAATGCCACCTTGCTCTATTACATGACGGAAGAGGGCGCGGAAGGCAAGCAAGCCTTTTTGGACAAGCGGCCCCCGGATTTCCGTCAATATCCCTGGCTGCCCTAGGACAGTTGCGTCACACTAAAATAGCGGATCAAAATGGGGCCATGGGCAATCAAACAACGGAATTGGCCACTTTTGGGGCGGGCTGCTTTTGGGGCGTAGAAGCGACTTTTCGCAAGTTGGCGGGGGTGATTCAGACCTCGGTGGGTTACATGGGGGGCCATTTCGAGAACCCCTGCTATCTGGATGTGCTGTCGCGGATTACGGGCCACGCGGAGGTGGCCCAGGTGGCCTATGACCCCGCTCAGATCAGCTATGACGCTCTGCTAGAGGTGTTTTGGAATTGCCACGATCCCACTAGCCTGAATCGTCAGGGGGCCGATCGCGGCGAACAATATCGGTCGGTGATTTTTTGCCATACCCCAGAGCAGGGGGCGATCGCCCGCCGGGCCAAAGCCGTGCTAGCAGCGTCGGGGCGATTTAAACGGGCGATTGTTACCCAGATCGAACCGGCTTCGGCCTACTGGTTAGCCAGTGAGGAACATCAGCAATATTTCGAGAAGCGGCAGGGGGCTGAACTGGGCAAGTGTTGACTATGGCGCATGCGGGTTGGGGAGGCGGCGATAATGTCAGGGACAAAAACGCTACTCTAACCTGCAACATTTGTGCTTAAGGGGCGGGCGATCGCTTACGGCGCTTCGTTTGCCACCACATCAAAATGCCGGTAATCATCAGGGTCAGCAGCCCCAGCCCATTCAAAAAGGGATACAGCACCCGGAGGTTGAGGGGGCCAAATTTACCCTGGTGTAGGTCGAGCAGCCACAGAAAGTCGCTCGCTTTTCCTGTTACCGATGCCATTTGAAAGGCCATGCCGGTGAGCAGGGTCAACAGCAGGGGCAGGGCCATCACCGGCGCAAACCAGCGGTGGAGCGATCGCACACGGGCTTTATTCAGAGCCATAGGATTTACCAGGGTAAGGTCAAGGAAGCAGACTATCGGCGGGGGTGACGGCGACGGAAATCGCGGGGCATTTCAGGATCGGGCTGACTCCAGAACTGAAGCTTTTCGGCGGAGGCGATCGCCTCCGCCTGTAGATACCGGCCCTTAAATTCCCCATGGAGATGATAGCGATAGGCGACGGCATGGCCCTCCCGCAAGAGTTGGGTATTTAAACACCTGCCCCCCGCCCAAACCTCAGCCACTAAACGACCATGGGAATCATGATCAACCTCGATTATTTCCAGGTTGGTGGGGGGATCTAGCAACTCCCCAACCCGGACTCTGGCGTCATGGCCAAAGGGCTCCTGGGCCAGTTCAGGGCAATCAATTCCATATAGGCGCACCACCCTCTCCCGCTGGTCAGCGGTGCGCACCACCAACGTGTCGCCATCCTTAATGTGTTCGAGGGTTACCGCTTGGCGTAAAGGGGCAGTCATCGCTTAATGGCAGTTCCTAATGGAGACAGTTGCAGGACCCGTCGGTTAGCTCAGCGGTACGTCCTCCCAAAATATGTTGATTCTGGGTGTCATGAATTATCAACTAAGCATATCGGAAGGCAAAACATTCAAGTTAGCCTAAGGAGATCTGGGTAACGCATCCCAATCAAGCGCAACTGGGCAATTATTAATTTTAGGACAGGTTATGAGACTGGCAGATCGGTTAAATCAAGTATCGCAATCGATGACGTTGGCAATTTCTGCCAAGGCAAAAGCGATGGCCGCTGAAGGCATTGATGTGTGTAGCTTTAGCGCGGGGGAGCCGGATTTTGACACCCCGAAACACATTCGGGTTGCTGCCCAACAGGCCCTCGATCATGGCAAGACCCACTATGGCCCTGCCGCGGGAGAACCGGCATTACGCCAAGCGATCGCCCAAAAACTCCAACGGGATAACCACCTGCCGTTCGAATCGAAAAATATCATTGTCACCAATGGGGGCAAACATTCCCTCTACGGTTTGTTTACGGCCACCCTCAATCCGGGGGATGAAGTGATTATCCCTGCCCCCTATTGGGTCAGCTACCCCGAAATGGTGAAGCTAGCCGAAGGGGTGCCGGTGATTGTACCCACCACTGCGGCCACCCGCTACAAGATTACCCCCGAGCAGCTCCGCCAGACGCTGACCCCCAAAACCCGCTTTTTTGTCCTCAACTCCCCTTCCAATCCCACGGGAATGGTCTATACCCCAGCCGAAATTCGCGCCTTAGCCGAGGTGATTTTGGCCCATGACTCGGTGGCAGTGATCTCCGATGAAATTTACGAAAAGATCCGCTACGGCGATGCCGAACACCTCAGCATTGGGGCCGTCAGCCCAGCGATGTTTGAGCGCACCATTATCAGCAGTGGGTTTGCCAAAGCCTATGCCATGACGGGTTGGCGGGTCGGCTATGCCGCTGGCCCCGTCGAAGTGATTAAAGCTATGGGTACGCTCCAGGGCCATAGCACGTCGAATGTCTGTACCTTTGCCCAGTACGGGGCGATCGCGGCCCTAGAAAACCCCCAGGACTGCGTCGCTGAGATGCTGACTGAATTCACCGCTCGGCGAAAAGTGATGCTAGAGCGCGTCCGCGCCATTCCCGGTTTAACTTGTGTCGAACCGGATGGAGCCTTCTATCTCTTTGTCGATGTGAGTCAGGTCAATGCTGATTCTGTCGACTTCTGCAAAACCCTTTTAGACCAGCAACAGGTGGCGGCTATCCCAGGGATTGCCTTCGGAGCAGAGGGCACCATCCGCATGTCCTACGCTACGGATCTAGGCACCATTGAAAAAGGAATGGCGCGACTCAAAACCTTTGTCGAAACGGCGCAAGGATAAAGGCAAACAGGGGCGGTCAATCATGGAGCGTTGCCGTTACCAGCACCTTAGCCTCCTGACCTACCGTGGTGGGCAGAGGGCTACGGGCCATTCAGAGATAAAAAGCCGGGTTGAGAAACCCCCGAAGGAGCCCCCAACCCGGCCCATGCTCAAGGAGCACATGCGAGTCTACAGGATGTTTTGATCATGGCTTAGGACGATGAAACTGACCATGGCAGAAAGTTCAGGTAAGTTCAGGTATTGCTCAAAATCGCGGCTCAACCCCATCCCCCTTAAAACCTGGAATTCGCAGAGATTGCCCGCTCCCTAAGGGGCTTGCAAGCTATTTCCAGCTCTCCTCTCCCAGAAGGCTGCCGCAAGAAGATTGCTGATAAAGAACTACCTGTTTTAGGGCCGATGGCGTGATACGACAGCCTGCCATCTTAATGCTGCCTTAGGTCAGGCAACCTGCCCCCTAATCTTCATGACACCCTCTTAGGGGAGCGGTTTCTGCGCCCAACGAACACAGTTTAAACCGTGGGAATTGCATCCCGCCCAAGCGACTGATTCACGCGCCATTGCCATAACCGCCCCCCTTTCAGGGTACAAACGGTTAAGCCGAGTCCATAACGTTTCAACATTTTCTATGTCCGAATCTGATCGCTTGTTGACTGAGTCCGATCGCTTCCGGGTGGTTATTTTTGGCTCCGCTCGCCTTAAGCCCGGAGACAGCGTATACGAGCAAGTACGGCGCTTAGCCCGGCTCTTGGGTCGAGAGGGCATGGATGTAGTCACCGGAGGCGGCCCAGGACTGATGGAAGCCGCCAACCTGGGTCATCGGGAAGGCCGGGAAGATCCGGCCAGTATGGACAGAACCACCAAATCCTACGGGCTAAACATCAAGCTACCCTTCGAAGAAACCGCCAATCCCCATGTGGATATCAAGCGAGATTTTGACCGCTTCTCAAAACGTCTCGACCACTTTATGCACCTCGCCAATGCTGTCGTCGTCGCACCAGGGGGCGTCGGCACCCTGTTAGAGCTGGCCTATACCTGGCAATTGCTGCAAGTGGAACACATCTGCAACATCCCTATTGTGCTCTTGGGAGACATGTGGGCCGACTTTCTCAAATGGGCGGAGCAGTGGCCCCTCGAAAAGGGCTTGATTCATCCAGAGGATTATGAACTGCTGTTTTGGGTCCGCACCTGCGATGAAGCGTACGAGTTAATTCGGAATGCCCATCGTGATTTTTCAGACAACACCGGAAATTTCTGTCTCAACAATCGCCGCTATGCCTTGGAATAAAGGAAACCATTGCAATACCATAGGTTCCAAGCTCGCCGTGATCAGCGGCAAGCAACCCGACATGTGCCAACTTCCGCCTTTGTAGATCGGTGAATCTGCGGAAAAATAGTGACAACTATGGAGGGTGAGCCATCATAGAAGTAGGCATCTGTAGCGGTCGTCAGTCCGGTTAGGACCAGACTACGAGCCATTGTGTTGGTGTGCTTAGGAGCAAAACCATCCTAAATGTCTGCAGCACAGGGGTTCACGCTACATATCAGCTTTATAGCGGACATCGTCACTTTAAGAGATTGCTTAAAAAGTTCTTTATCCTGCGTTTGGCTAACATGGATCACCCAAAGGAAATAACGGTAACACGGGGCCTTCAGACGCCCTAAAAATTTCCCTTAGTAGTCTCTAATCTGGTTAAGCCCCTTTTTTGCCATCCTCATTCACTGTAACCATTTCACTATTACAGTTTGGCTCCGGTTCACTGTAGGCATTGCCGCGTTCGAGTCTTGCATCCTACCGAAACTCCCATGACTGTTGCGACCTCAGCCCATTCACCCCTGCAACCCCAGTCCTTGCTGCAGCAACTGGTGGAGAATTCCCTAGACCTGATGGCCTGTTATGGGGCAGATCGCTGCTATTGGGCAGTGAGCCCAGCCCTACTAGAAATCCTTGGGCGTACACCCGATGCCCTCCTCGGCTATACCAATGGTCATCTAGCCGATGGGGTCGAACAAACCTCGCACCCGACGGCATGGCGCAAATATTGGCGGCAAGTCGATGATGCGCTCTCAACCGTCTTGCGGCAAGGTCATGCCGAGCATCGGATTCATTCCCTACCCACCGCAGCGGGCATCAGACTGTATAAAACCACCTACACCCCTTTAAGCAATCCGCAGGGGCACGTCGATCAGATTGTGAGTATCAGTCACGAGGTCCCCACCCAACACTCGATCCCGGCAAAGGAGCTGATAGTGGCAGAACCCCACCCGTTGGCCACAGCGCCCGATGCCTTAATGGGGGTCGAGATGCCCGGCTTAGAAACCGCCTCCCTTGCCGATATTCCCGTCACTCTCTCAGAGCAAGTCACCCCCAGTTGGCCTAACTCTTCAGCGGTTTACCCTGCCTCAGCCCCAGCTCCATTCCAGATCAACCCAGCGGAGCAGACTCCAGAGCTGATGCAGCTCGTCTTAGACAACATCCCCCAATACATCTTCTGGAAAGATCGTGACTCTGTATATCGGGGTTGCAACCGGCGCTGGGCAGAGATGTCAGGGGTCGGTACTCCTGAGCAGGTGATTGGGATTACCGATGATGATCTGCCCTGGACCCAGGAGCAAAAAGACTGGTATCGAGAATGCGATCGCCGCGTCATGAACACCGATACGCCCATGCTGCGCATCAAACAATCCCAGCGTCAAGCCGACGGGCGCATGAGCTGGCGCGAAACCAGTAAGCTGCCCCTCCACGATGCCAACGGTAACGTGATTGGTTTGCTCGGCACCATCGAAGATATTACCGAACGCAAAATTGGGGAAGACCTGCTAAAACAATCGGAAAAAACCTTTCGGAAGCTGGCGAAGCAAGAGGAAATTCTTAACCAGATCTCAACCCAGATTCGCCAGTCCCTGACCCTGGAGGCGATCCAGCAGACCACCGTCCATGAAGTCCGCCATCTTTTCAACGCCGATCGCGTATTGATTTATCGCTTTGAAGGCAACGATGATGGGCGTGTTGTTGTCGCCTCCGTGGCCAAAGCCTGGCGATCGAACCTACAGAAAATGGGTAAAAATAACCGTTTTCACCAGCAACAGGTCGACGTTTATCGCCAGGGCCAAGCCAGGGCCATTACGGATTTAGAAACCTCAGATCTTGATGCCCATCACCGTGATTATTTAAGGTCTTTGGACGTACGGGCCAACCTGGTGATGCCCATATTTGTGCAAGACACCCTGTGGGGCCTGTTGATTGCCCACCAGTGCTCGACTCCCCGGCAGTGGGAAGATAATGAAGTCGAATTGATGCGCGCTTTGGCCGGACAAGTTGGCATGGCCATTCAGCAGGCCGAACTCTATTCCCAAGCCCAAGAAAGCGCCGTGATTGCCAAAGATAAGGCGAATCAGCTTGAGGAAACCCTTGACCATCTCAAGCGAACCCAAGCCCAACTGGTACAAACCGAGAAAATGTCGGGTTTAGGGCAAATGGTGGCGGGCATTGCCCATGAAATCAATAATCCTGTTAATTTTATCCATGGCAATATTCCCCACCTCAAAGGCTATTTTGAAGAACTGATGGTACTGCTTAATCTTTATCAGCAGCACTACCCTAATCCCGCAACCGAAATTGCTGACTATATCGAGGAGGTCGAAGTTGATTACCTATCAGAAGATCTAGAAAAAATTCTGCGCTCGTTGCAGATGGGCAGCAAGCGCATCCAGCAAATTGTAATGTCCCTGCGCACCTTTTCACGCCTAGACGAGGCCGACAAAAAAGCCGCTGATATTCACGACGGCATTGATAGCACGCTCCTGATTTTGCAGCATCGCTTCAAGGCCACCCCTGAGCGCTCAGAAATTCAGCTATTCAAAACCTACGGTGACTTACCCCTCGTGGAATGCTATCCCAGCCAGCTCAATCAGGTTTTTATGAATTTGATCGGTAACGCTGTGGACGCCTTAGAGCAGGACATGACAACAAGGGGATGGCCGCTTCAGGGAGAACCGCCGAGGATTACGATTTTGACGGAGCAAATCGAAGGGCAGGTCATGATTCGCATTCGAGATAATGGCCCTGGTATTCCCGCTCAGCATCAAGCGAAATTATTTGATCCCTTTTTTACCACGAAGCCAATTGGCAAAGGGACTGGTTTGGGCCTGTCCATTAGCCACCAAATTGTTGCAGATACCCACGGTGGACAGTTGATTTGCCTCTCGGACCGAGGGCAAGGCACTGAATTTCAAGTGGCGATTCCATTGTAGCGAGTGAGCCCTTCCTTAACCCCTGCTGCTGATGCCAGAAGGAGAGTGGGTTGTGTGACCCGGATCACCCCATCAAGGGTCTAAGGGATCAACCTCGAGGGCAAGTTTGGATGTCAGCGTTTTGGGCCAGTGTGTATGGGGGTGTACAGGGTGGTTTTTTCCGTTCGTCCCCGTAACTGAATTGCACCCATGGGCGCGACTGTATAGCGATCGCCCATCTGCTCATGGGTGTACTGGCTCAACAAAATGGGGTGGGTAGCCCCCTGGGTGAGGGTTTTGGTCATATCCTGTAGTCGGGCCGCGATATTCACCGTATCGCCGAATAACGAATAGCTCAGTCGCTGACGGCTACCGACGGTGCCGACAATCACCGGGCCGGTGTGGATGCCCACGCCAAATTCCACCGTCGGCAAATTAGCTGCCCGAAACTCTTGATTTAAGGATTGCAGCCGCTCGTGCATGGCGATCGCAGCCGACACCGCTGCGATCGCATCCTGTTGCCAGGCATCGTTACCGGGCCTTGCTAAGGGGGCACCAAAGGCGGCCATGATCGCATCGCCAATATACTTGTCGACCACACCACCGTGGTCCATGATGCAAGTCGTCATCACTTCAAAGTAGCGATTTAGCCAAGACAGTAAGTCTGCAGAGGGGAGGGTCTCGCTAATCGTCGTGAAGCCGCGAATATCCGTAAACAAGACCGTGGCCATCAACTCTTGGGGTTGAATCGTCCCCTCCTGAAAAATTTCGCCCCGATGTTGCCAGAGCAAATCAGCCATTTCCGAAGAAAGGTTGATGGCAAAGAGATCCATCAGGGCCTGGCGTTCTCGCTGCTCGATCAGTTGGAGCCCCAGAGCACCCATCAGCGTAGTGCCCAGGGGGGCAATTACGGGAAGCCAGATCTCGCCTGCAAAACTGCCGTAGGCAATGGTAAACCAAAGGGGAATCATCCCTGCCAAAACGGCAACCCGTCCCCGCATCCGTAAGTTTTTGAGCAGCAGACTACCCCCCACACCGCTGCCCAAGAGTAGGACGATCACTGCCCAGAGGGGCGCTTGGGTAATGAAGGCATCTGTGAGCAAGTTGTCAAGGACTGCCGCATGGAGGTAGACCCCAGCGGTCGGTGTTGTTTGGTGGAATGGATTGCGTAGGGGATCAATCGCAGTCCCCGTTACCCCCACCACCACAATTTTGTTTTGCAGGGCGCTGATGTCCACCCGATCTTCCAGCACATCCACGAAGGAGAAGACCTGTAGCCCTGGTTTCGTGGCGGTGCCTTCAATGGGGCCGGGCCAGTTGACCCACAGATCGCGCCGATCAAATTGCTGCGGGTTCTCAAAGAGATGTGTGAGGAATGCATTGAAATTGGCGGAGGGTTGCTCCCCTGGGCTCAGGATGTTTTCCAGGCTAGTGCGATACACCTTGAGTAAAGCCACCCCAAAGCTAGGGAAATCCCCTTCATATAGCCAAACGCGGCGACTCAGGCCATCACTATCAGTCGTGTGTCTGACACTGCCTAGCAAAAAGGTGCCATCGGCCCCTTGGGTGAGACTGAGGCTATTTTGCAGGGACTGTCCCTGGCCATTGTCCCCCTCCGCTAAAACCACATTGCCGCTGATTTCAATGATTTCGGCAAATGCGGCATCATCAGCGGTCGCTTCGGGAAATAAAATATCAAACCCGATCGCAGCGGGTTGGACAGGGAGCAGCGTATCCAGGAGAACAGCGTATAAATCTCGGGATAAAGGAAAACGGCCGTAGCGCTCTAAACTCACCTCATCAATGGCGATCACGGCGATGCGATCGTCCCAGGTGTGATCGCTGAGTTGGGCGCGGGTGCGAAAGAGTAGCGTATAAGCTGATCGCTCTAGGGGTTCCCAGGCCCCCAAAACCCACATCATGATCGCCAATAGGCCCGAGCCGAGGCCGACGGCCAAGGTGAAACCGAGCCCCCGGTCCGACTGTCCCGAAAAACGATGATGTTGCAATGCCATGGTGAAGTGAGGTTCTAATCGCGATCGATATCAGCTTGCCACATCGGAATCGGATACTCTCTTTCATCGCCGAGAGGGTTGCGCACAGTAACGGTGACTGTTCGGTGGCTGCGAGCCAACGGAATGACCGTACTAAACCAGCCAGAGCGGCCAATGGCCACCTCACGACCATTGACGAGTAAGGTATTCGCCGCATTGATCCGACCTTGTAGATGTAAGTTGCGATCGCGGCGATGCACATCCACTAGCTCCAACTGCAACACTTGGTCCAAGGGAATCGGTGGAGTGGGGGGCTCTCCGGGCACCACAACCGATGCAAACCCTGCATCAACCTGGACCGACACCGCTTGGGCACTGACTTCGACCGAACCCTCTAAGGTGCCAATACTACTTTTGCCATCCGCTGCCACACTCACCCCAAACTCAGTGCCCCGGACCGCCGCCACACCGCTAGGGGTATGGAGTTCTAGACGGGTATTGGGGTTGGTAAAGGGCCGCGCTTGGATCCGCGCCTGCCCTTGGGTGACGGACAAGACGGTGACCCTAGCACCATCAGCCAAAATGCCCAGCCTTTGGACAAAGAAACGAGTATTTTCGGCAATAGCCACGGTGCCAATGCCACTATCAATGTTTAAGACCGTACTGGCGCGACGACTGGTGTCTATGCCATGACCTGATTGGTTGAGGCGATCGCCGCGCTGGGCCGAGCGCACACTCGTGCCCCGATAGGTCACACTGCCCGACAATCGACTCACCTCTAGCCAGCGACTTTGGCTCGATTGCCCATAGGACGGCGGCAGTGCCCCCAATCCTACCAAAGCGAGCCCAATACCAATTGCAAAGGCTCGACGAGTCGTTTTTGTGCTGAACTTCAGTGGGGTCATGCGCATTTTGGGGAACATCCAGTTTTTCCCATTATTCCCGAACCTAGACAAGACTCCGGATTGACCGATCTCGAATTGGAGCCGTACCTCATTTAGCCAATGGTTCAGCCAACAGCCCTCTCAACATTAAGAAATGTAACTAGAATGAAAGAGTGATGAACCGTTGGAGGCGATATGGAACTGCACCAAATTGAGGCTGAACTTGCCAGCCCTAATCCCCAGAGTCGCATGAGAGCGATGGTGGCGCTCAGAGACCATGCCCCGGAGGTCGCGGTTCCCTTGCTCAAGCAGCGTATCCATGACCCAGAATTCATCGTTCGTTCCTTTGTGGCCATGGGGCTAGGTAACAAACAAACGGAGGAAGGATTTGAAATACTCCTGTCACTGATTAAAACGGAGCGTGACGCGAATGTGGTGGCAGAGGCCGCGAATTCCCTCGAAAAATTTGGAGAGCGTGCTATCCCCCATCTCATCGAATTGTTTAAGCACAATACCCACTGGTTGGTACGGCAGAGTATTTTTGCCGCCCTAGAAGGCGTACAGCCTAAAATCCTAGCGCAACTCTGCCGCTGGGGCTGGGAAGGTGAAGATTTGGTCGTGCAGTGCAATGCGATCGCCAACTTAGAACAACTGCAAGGCACGCCTCAAGAGGGCGAGGCGCTAGCGATGCTGCTGGAAGCCGCAATCTCCGATGCTGATGTGGTTCGGGTTCAAGTCGCTCGAACCCTCAAGGGCTTTGATGATCCACGGGCAAAGACAGCCCTGTCCAAACTCAGGCAAGACCCCAACCTTCGCGTAGTAGGGGCCACCCTCGAAAGCCTTGTGTAGCGGCTTCTAGCCGCTATGGTCAGGGGAGACCAGGAACGTTATCGAACGCTCAATGGGTTCCCCAAGACGCCCAACGATGGGAGACCCCAGAGGTGCTATCTACCCCATAGCTCCGGACCTGATTTAAACCAGCTTCCTCCACATTGGCGGACTCCAAATCAATCCCATCCAGGCAAGCACTGGCTAAATTGGTTTGCAGAAAATTTGCACCACTGACCGCTGCATCGGTGAGATTAGCCCCCCGTAAGTCAGCCCCTTCTAAATCAGCCGTTCGGAGATCAGCCTGCACCAAACTCACCCCCACGAGGTTGGCAGCGCAGAGGTCGGCTCCAATCAGGTTCACATCCCGTAAATTGCTGCCACTGAGATCGGGCCAGTGACGCGAGTGCAGGGCAATCGTTAATAGAGCGTCAGTTTAAGCCCCCAACCTTGGGTAAGGGTGTTGTTATCGAGATCACATCTTGGCTAACAACGGCAAGATAATGATAGGAATGAATTTCATCTTGCTATTTCATCCGAGGAGAGCACCATCGTGAGCGTTGATAGTCAACAGTTTCAGAACGAACTCGAAAAAGCTAGAGTCCATGCCCGTAGCGTTTGCGCCGAAAAAGGAGAGAGTTCCCCTGAATGTGCGGCGGCTTGGGATGCGGTCGAAGAGATGCAGGCCGAAGTCTCCCACCAACAACAGGCCCCCAAAAAAAGCAATTTTGACAAATATGTCGAAGAAAACCCCGATGCGCCAGAAGCTCGCATGTACGAAGACTAGGCATTCTCCGTAACTTCGCCTATCTCCGTTTGGGCGCAGAAGGGCGAGCGTTTAAGCTAGGGCGAAATCGGTCTTTGCTTTGCTGGCAAGCACCTTACGACAAAGGACCTCAAACAATGGCAAGGGTTGTAGATAGCAATATCCCGTAGAACGACCGTCACAATAACAACCCTAAAGACGGTAGTGATTGGCGGGATATTGCTGAGTTTATCGGCCCGTCGTTTCACGGCTTCCCCAGGGCAACCCACTGCTGCCGCCCCGCTGGCAGTATCGGCTGGGGAAACCGCCGTTACGCCCTTTTTATTCCCTGTGGTGAGGCCCATCGCCCCTTGGGCTTTTACGAATATTTCTTAACTGGTTTTCTGGTGGATTTCAGTGGCCCAGAGACCTGGGGATGCCCTGTTGGGCTGTTGATTCTGCCCGATGGCAGCCTGCTCTTTACCGACGGAATGAAGGGTCGGATCTATCGCGTGCGATATACCGAATTAAATAAGTAAGCTAAAGTCTAAGGGAATCTAAAGAAAACCTTAAGCGCAAGGCGTCATGAATCCATACCTATTGCGTCAATTTTGGGCTCTGATTGAAGCCTCTCAAAATAACCTGCTACTTTCCTTGGATGACAACAGCCTGGTCCATTGGTTGATGGAGCGAATCATGGGAGAACAGGAACTCGATTCAACTGAAGTGGATACCCTAACCCACTACGCTTACTCCCATGTGGCTCTGATTCGTGATCTGGCTGGCGATCGCAGGTAGCTCAGCCACAATGCGACCCAATCGGCAGCAACAACTGACCAATGGCGCACTGTTGTCGCCAAATTATTGCCGTCAATCATTAGACATCTTAATGAATACTATGGCCAATCTCATTGGGGTCTGCCCGCAAACTGTGTCGTAGAATGCAAAAACATTTCGAGAGGCATTGGAATGTGAATCTGTGTAAAGCATTCTGCTGCTCGGGCGGGCAAGGACTGAGACTCAGGATTTTGTCCCGGCGAAATGTGTTTGTGAAGTGAGTGAGGTGTGACGATGAAAAAGATTGGTCTTTTAGGGGTCGCGTTGACGTTGACCTTGGCGGCATGTGGTGGTGCTGATACCACTGGTGGAAGTGCCCCCGCCGATGGTGGTGAGTCTACTGAAAGCGCTGCTGGCGGCAGCCGTTTGCAAACGGTTCTAGACCGGGGTCAGTTGGTCTGCGGCGTTGATGGCGGCATTCCTGGTTTCAGCTTTGTCGATGAAAGCGGGACCTACTCTGGCCTTGACGTAGATGTTTGCCGCGCTGTGGCAGCA
Organism: uncultured Leptolyngbya sp.; assembly: GCA_964353225.1. Lineage (GTDB taxonomy): Bacteria > Cyanobacteriota > Cyanobacteriia > Phormidesmidales > Phormidesmidaceae > PCC-6406. The sequence continues at coordinate 10,353 of CAYGVA010000007.1, read as the reverse complement.
GCCCTCTTTGATGATCCTGAAGCGGTTGAGTTTCGCCGTCTAGATTCCACCGAGCGTTTTACCGCCTTAGCCGGTGGTGAAGTCGATATGCTCTCCCGCAACACCACCTGGACCCTTAGCCGCGATACCCAAGTTGGTCTAGAGTTTGCCCCTACCACCTTCTTTGATGGTCAGGGCATGATGGTGCGTGCCGACAGTGGCATCAGTGATCTAGAAGGTTTTGCTGGTAAAGCCATCTGTGTGGAAACCGGAACCACCACCGAGCTGAACCTCACTGACCAAATGCGTAAGCTTGGGGTGGAGTTTGAGCCTGTTGTGTTCCAGGATGCTAACGCCGCTTATGCCGCCTACGATGAAGGCCGTTGTGAAGGCATGACCTCTGATAAATCCCAGTTGGTTGCCCGTCGTAGCACTCTACCTGCCCCAGATGATCACACGGTTCTAGAAGTGACGATGTCCAAGGAACCCCTTGGTCCCGTGACCTTGAACAATGACTCTACTTGGTTTGACGTCGTCAAGTGGGTAACCTACGGTCTCATCCAGGCTGAAGAATTTGGGATTAGCTCTGAGAATATCGAAGACTTCAAAGGCAGTGATGATCCCAATATTGCCCGTTTCTTGGGTGACGAAGGCACCTTAGGCACCGATATGGGTCTCCCCAATGACTTCATGTATCGCGTTGTCACGCATGTGGGCAACTATGGCGAGGTCTACGATGTAAACTTGGGCGCTGGGTCCCAGTTTGGTTTAGAGCGCGGCCAAAATGCGCAATGGACCGATGGTGGCCTCATGTATGCACCACCTTTCCGTTAAGTACAGCTTAGTGTCCTTGGCACTATAGTTTGAATGGTTTCGTTGGGGGCTTCGGTGCAAATCGGAGCCCCCAAATCTTTTATGATGCCGCTGTTTTTATTCGGTTTTGATAAACCCATAAAAACAGCGGCATCACTGTAACTAATGAAACTTTCCTTAGGGGGCATTTTGCTCTATGGTTCTAAACAACCTAAGGGATCTACGGTTATCTCTACTTCCGTGTTTGGATGGTAGGGTGGTCGGCTTTAGGAAAAGACACCAATTCTGTCGATAGGACGGACGGTTGATGGCCAGCAATTCAGCTAAAGAAACTTCTTTCAACTTAAAAGCACTCTTGCGCGATGAGCGCTTTTGGAAAATCGCCTTTCAGGTGATTACCCTGTTGGTTGTGGTGTTATTGTTTGCCTTTTTTATCGGCAACCTCAACCGCAATTTGACCCAGCAAGGGAATGCCTTTGGCTTTGGCTTCCTGGTGAATCCAGCGGGTTTCAGTATTGGGGAAAGTGCCCTCAAGTATCAGCCCCAGGATCCCTACTGGAAGGCGCTGATGGTGGGTCTCTCCAATACGATCACCTTGATTGTTGCTGGTATTATTTTCACCACAATATTAGGGGTGGCCGCAGGGGTGGCCAGCTTTTCACAAAACTGGTTGCTTTATAAGCTCAGCCGCATTTATGTGGGTTTGGTGCGAAATGTCCCTCTGTTGCTACAGCTCTTCTTCTGGTACTTCGCCGTTTATGGGGCACTCCCCCGGCCAGAAGACCAAATTGAGGTTTTGAACTGGTTCTTTTTGAATAACCGTGGTGTTTACGTCCCTTGGCCCTCGACCGCAGCGTTAGCGCTAACGGGTCTGGCCACGATCACCATTGGCATCGCCATGGGCTTTTTCTTGTGGAATTGGCGCACCAAGATCCGGGTGGAAACCGCTACTGGGGGGGAGGCCCAACTGTATGGCATCGCAGGCTTAGCCGTGATTGTGCTGTTGATTGTCTGCTTTGGCCTCAACTGGCAAGCCCCTCAAGGGGTAGAAGGCGGTGGTGTGACCGGTGGTTTACGCCTCTCTCGTGAGTATATTGCGTCATTGTCGGCCCTGGTGTTTTATACCTCTGCTTTTGTGGCCGAGATTGTAAGGGCGGGCATCCAGTCGGTGTCAAAAGGGCAATGGGAGGCGGCGCGATCCCTGGGCATCCCGGCAGGCGCAGCGATGCAGCTTGTGGTTTTCCCCCAAGCCATGCGGGTGATTATTCCCCCCATGAATAGCGAATACATGAACCTCACCAAGAACACCAGTTTGGCTTTTGCAGTGGCATTTCCAGAGATGTATTCCATTGCCACCACCACCTATAACCAAACCGGTCGTCCCGTAGAAGTCTTTGTGGTCCTGATGGCCACCTATTTGCTGATGTGTCTGTTGATCACCGTCCTCATGAACCAGCTCAACCGAGCGGTGCAGTTTAAGGAGCGCTAAACCATGACCACAACGACTCCTAGTTCAGTATCTTCAGCACCCCCTGAAATTGTCAGTAAAGGCCCCGTGGCCTGGATGAAAAAGAACCTGTTTAGCGACTGGTTCAACACTTCGCTGACCGCTGTTATCGGATTGATTCTGGGGTTAGGGGGCTATCGCATGGTCACCTGGGCCTTCACTACGGCCCAGTGGATCGTCATTCCCAACAACATCGGTCTCTTCATGACCGGAACCTATCCCTCTGAGTTGTATTGGCGCGTGTGGGTAATGCTCGCCGTCCTTTGCGCCTTGGGCGGTCTATCGTGGGGTATTATTGCGCGCAATCTTCCCACCCTGTTTAGCCGAAATGTATTGATTGGCATTGGCGTGGTTTGCGCTTTCTTTGTGCTGTTTCCCCCCACCCGTCCCAGTAGCCAGATCCTGCTGCCTATGGTGGCCATTGTTGCTGCGACCGCCTGGGCGGGTCGGATAGCTGGCAAGGCAAAGCCAGATTTAGGGAAGTGGATCTCTTTAGCTTGGGGCTTGTCCTACTTGCTGTCTTTATGGCTCGTTGGTGGCAGCCTGGGTCTTGAAGAAGTTTCCACTAATGATTGGGGCGGGCTCGTTTTAACCCTGATTGCAGCAGTGAGTGGTATCGCCCTCTGCTTTCCCCTTGGTTTGTTGATGGCCCTAGGTCGTCGCAGCTCATTACCTGTCGTGCGGTGGCTGTCTACGGCCTATATCGAAGTGGTGCGGGGAGTCCCACTGGTTGCCTTCTTATTTATGGGTCAGGTGATGATCCCGTTGTTTCTGCCAGAGGGGGCTCGACCCGACCGGGTTTTGCGGGCCATTATTGCCTTAGCCCTCTTTAGTGCGGCCTATCTAGCCGAAAATGTACGGGCGGGGCTGCAAGCTATTCCCCGAGGCCAGCAGGAGGCGGCAATGTCCATGGGCATGAGTACCCCCATCACATTAGTTCTGATTATTTTGCCCCAAGCTCTCAAGATTGCTATTCCGGCGATTGTGGGTCAGTTTATTAGCTTGTTTCAGGATACGACATTGCTGGCGATCGTTGGCTTGGCCGAGCTTTTAGGGATTGGAGGATCAATTTTGGCGAACCCAACTTATTTGGGTCGATACGCGGAAGTGTATTTATTCCTAGGGGTAATTTACTGGCTCTTCTGTTACTCCATGTCCCTTGGGAGTCGCAAGATTGAGGAAATGCTTAATACCAGTAATTAGGGTTCCGTGTAACAGTTGACAGCTTATTTGTAGGGGCACCGTTTAGGGTATTGCACAATTGAATTGCCCGATGTCCTTCTTTCCCAAAAACCATCGAACTTTATAGAGAGCCAACCCATGACTCAGTCCGAAACCGCAACCGCTCCCATTGACCACAAATCAGGTGAGCCTGTCATTATTGCCAAGGATGTAGAAAAGTGGTATGACAACGGTTTTCACGTGCTCAAAGGGGTGAGCCTCACGGTCTACCGTGGTGAAGTAGTGGTGGTTATGGGGCCATCTGGCTCTGGAAAATCCACATTTATTCGCACCTTTAATGCCCTGGAGCCCTATCAAAAGGGCAGTATTGAGGTGGATGGGATTGAGCTGTCCCATGATCTGAAAAATATTGAAGCCATTCGCCGAGAGGTGGGGATGGTTTTTCAGCAGTTCAACCTGTTCCCCCATTTGACGGTGCTGCAAAACGTGATGTTAGCCCCCATTTGGGTACGGCGCTGGCCTAAGGCTAAGGCCCAAGAAGTGGCCATGAAACTCCTAGAACGGGTTGGCATTTTAGAACAGGCTCACAAGTTTCCAGGGCAAATGTCGGGGGGGCAGCAACAGCGGGTGGCGATCGCCCGTTCCCTAGCCATGCAGCCTAAAGCAATGCTGTTCGATGAGCCGACCTCCGCCCTTGACCCTGAGATGGTGCGAGAAGTGTTGGACGTCATGCGCACCCTAGCCAGTGAAGGGATGACCATGGTTTGTGTCACCCATGAAGTCGGCTTTGCCCGAGAGGTGGCAGATCGTGTCGTACTCATGGATGGCGGTGTCCTGGTTGAAGAGAACACCCCTGATGCCTTCTTTAATGATCCTCAAGAGGAGCGGAGCAAGAAGTTCCTGTCTCAAATTCTCTAGATATTGCCGTTTATGGGGACCCATCATTGGTTCAAAGCCTAGATATAGGCTTTGAACCAATTTGCGTTGTGAAAGCCTTTACTCACTGAGAATTGAGGGTATCGATGGTGTTCGACAGGGACATGAGTGCATCCTGGCTAATGTCATCTAACGACTCTAAAAGCACGACTTGATAAGTCAAACCACTCGTTGACAGCAAGGCATCGTATTGCTGAGCTACGCCCTCGGAAGCGGCTATCGCGATCAGTGGCGGTAGCTTTGCAGGTTGGTAGACGCTGATACTACGAATGTCTAGGGCAAAAGATCCTGGTCGAAAGTGGGGGTTGAGCGCGCCATCGTACTCGAACTTACTCAGCATCAGTTGCAACGCACAGACCTGGGCTGAGTTGAAGGGTTGGGCATTGGCAATGCTGCGGGCTCGAAAGGTCGCGATTAAATCAGCAAAAGCGATCTCCACTGACTGCCACTCCCCCGGCACGGTATCAAAAGAGCCGCAGTAAGCTGCCCCATCCCAAGTGGGGCGATCGCGCAAAATCAACTTGTATCGTTGGCCATCCCCCCGTAGATTTAGCCTTAATCCCTGCCATGCATGCAGGTCATACGGCGGCTCAAAGTTGCGGGTGCGAACCGATACAAATCCGCCGGAATTTTGCGTGGATACCTGGCCAGAAAACTGGACATATCCCGCCTGTTGTCGGAGACCACTCGCGCTTACCCCACCCATCACCACATCATCTACAGCGCCCCAAATTCGAGCCAGTTCTGGAGATGCTTCCCCGTGAAATTGAAATAGGGGGAAAGTGAGGCGGGCAGATGTTTTTGGCAATACCGAGATCACAGTCGCCAGATCAAGTCCCGCTTCAGGCGGTTGGCACCACAGCAGCGATCGGCCATTCATCCACACTGTTTCTGGCGATAGCGGAGATGACAAAGATTGTGACGTTATGCCCGCCTTATCGAGATTCATTTGCCACCTCGACGCCCTTGCAGAAGCCATTCCCAGTAGCCATATATCCTTAGCTGCTGGCGAAGGGAGGGGTGAGGATGATAGAGATAAAACGTCCATGCCAAAAGCCTCCTGTACCCACCGCATGTTGCCGATTAGCGGCACTTCATTAAAGAACCGAAAGGTGTCGATCAGCCGCAACCAATTTTCCATAACACCCGGATGGCACTGTGCCAATATTGACTGAGTCTGAGCATCATTCCTTCAACACAGCTGGCCTCGACAATACCGCAGACGATGGAAAAAAGGGCATCCTAGGAGCAGCCTGTGATGATTTACTTTAGCTTTATAAAAACGCTTGTATTGATGAAGCTAGCGTGAGGCGTCCGGATTAACATCTATAGCATTGGAAGGCTGACCCTATGTACCTGACAAGAATGCTAGATGTCATCAGAACCCATCATTTGAATCAAGCAACGCTAGATGCCTCAGCGAGTGTATCTGCTAAAGCGTCTAGCCCCTGATAACCTGCAATTACTTACTCGTCTTCCGTACATAAATTAGCCTGACCAACCCCAGCGTCTATGCGCATTCTGCTCTACTCCTACAATTATCATCCTGAGCCCATCGGTATTGCCCCTTTGATGACCGAATTGGCCGAGGGACTTGTCCAACGGGGACATCAAGTGCGGGTCGTGACGGCAATGCCGAATTATCCAGAGCGGCAAATTTATCCTGATTATCGGGGTCAGCTTTACACCACCGAACAACGCAATGGCGTACATATCCAGCGGTGTTACGTGTGGATTCGTCCCAACCCTGGCCTAGTCGCCCGAGTCCTGCTAGAAGGTAGTTTCGTTTTTCTGAGTTTTATTCAGGCCCTTCAAGGATGGCAGCCGGACCTGATCCTCTATACCAGCCCTTCCCTACCGGCATCGGTCCCCGTGGCTGTGCTCAAGCTCCTGTATCGCTGCCCCACCATTCTCAATCTTCAAGACATTTTGCCTGAAGCGGCGGTGCAAACGGGCCTGATCAGCAACCCGTTGGCGATTCGCGTCTTTGAAACGCTAGAAGCATTTTGCTATAGCAGCGCCAGCCACATCAGTGTTATTGCCGAAGGGTTTCGCAAAAACCTTCTAGGCAAAAAAATTAAAGACACCAAAATGTCGATCATCTCTAACTGGGTAGATGTCAATTTCATTCGGCCTCTCCCCAAATACGACAACGGGTTTCGCGCTCGTAATGACCTGGGCAAAAAGTTCGTCGTGCTCTATTCCGGCAATATTGCCCGCACTCAGGGTATTGGCACCATTATTAAGGCTGCCTACAAGCTCAGGGCTATATCTGGGATTGTTTTTGTGATTGTTGGTGAGCAAAGTCAATTGGCGGACTTAGAAAAGCTGCGCCAAGACATGGACGTTACTAATGTACTGCTGCGTCCCTTTGCACCCCGCGCCCAGCTTCCTGAAATGCTAGCTGCGGCTGATGTGGGGCTGATTATGCAGAAACGCAATGTCGTAGGCTTCAATATGCCCTCTAAAACCCAGGTTTTATTGGCCAGTGGCCGACCGATCATTGCCTCTGTCCCTTCAGAAGGAACTGCAGCTCAAGCTGTGCGAACTAGCGGTGGGGGGCTGGTGGTCGAGCCAGAGCGGCCTGTTGCCCTAGCTGACGCTATTTTGGAACTCTATAATCAGCCGGAGAAAGTTCAACGGCTGGGCCAGCAAGGCCGACAATATGCCCTTGATCACTATTCTTTTGAGCAGGCGCTTAACCGCTACGAAAGTTTGTTTGAGCAAATGGTACCGACCCCAAAAACAACGGCACCGGTCCTCTAAGTTCTGCCGTATCCCTAGGGCCATTGCCGGGATACGCTGGCTTGCCCCTGGTTTTTGAGTCCCCCAACCCATGGGTGGCGTTTCGGCAAAATCGCCTTTTTCGAGCTGCCCATGCCCCTAGGTGCCGGGGGGTTGGGCAGCTTGTATGCGCCTTCAAACCCGGTTTGTCTGGTTGTCTCAATCCCCAAAAGAGTATTAAGTGTGACCTTCATCCACCTGTTTAGAAGTCAGAATGACTCTAATCTCGTTCAGATGAGTTGATTGACAGTAGCAACTTGGTCAAGTTTTCTTGAGTGGGATGGTGTTGTCAAACGAACTGGTGGACTTCTTCTATGCGCCCGATTCGCACCTTTAATGTTGTTCCTGCTTTGCCGTCCCGCTTAGAGGCGCTAAGGACCCTGGCCTATAACCTGCAATGGGATTGGGATGTCGAAACCATTGATTTATTCCGTCGCCTCGATGCGGATCTATGGGAGTCGAGCCGCTACAACCCAATATTGATGTTGGGAACCATCAGCCAGCAGCGTTTACAGGAAATGGCTGAGGATGATGGATTTATTGCCCAGACTGATCGGGCGCTGCAGCGCATGGAAGATTATTTGCGCGAACGAGCCTGGTATCGCAAAAACCGGCATCAGGTTTCTACGAGCGAGTGCTACGCCTATTTCTCCATGGAGTTTGGCTTGACCTCTTGTATGCCTGTTTATTCTGGCGGGCTAGGGGTCTTGGCTGGGGACCACCTGAAATCCGCTAGTGATTTAGGTCTCCCCTTAGTGGGGGTGGGGCTTCTGTACCAAGAGGGTTATTTTGCCCAATATCTCAATGCTGATGGTTGGCAGCAAGAGCGCTACCCCATCAATGACTTTTACAATATGCCTCTGCACCTAGAGCGAGGGGCAGATGGGGCAGAAATTCGGGTGGCCGTTGACTATCCGGATCGCACGGTTTATGCCCGTATTTGGCGGGTACAGGTGGGTACAGTGCCCTTATATTTGCTGGATACCAATATTGAGCCCAACAGCAAGTATGACCAGGATATCTGCGATCGCCTCTACGGGGGCGACATTGATATGCGGATCCACCAGGAAATCATGCTGGGCATTGGTGGGGTGCGCATGCTTGAAGCCCTAGGGCTCAAGCCCAGTGTTTACCACATGAACGAGGGTCACTCGGCCTTCCTGGCCTTAGAGCGGATTCGCATGTTCATGACTAACCATCATTTGAGCTATACCGAAGCATTGCAGGTGGCTACTGCCAGCCAAGTGTTTACCACCCATACCCCCGTCCCCGCAGGCATTGACTTATTTGGGGCGGATAAGGTGACCTATTATTTAGGTCATTACGCCCGTCAATTTGGCCTCTCTGACGATGAGTTTTTGGCGATGGGCCGCGAAAGTACTGGGGACTTGTCTACCCCCTTTAGCATGGCAGTGCTGGCCATTAAAACGGCCACTTTTGTTAATGGTGTCAGTCAGCTCCACGGTGCGGTCTCGCGGGACATGTTTGGGGGGCTTTGGAAGTTTTTGCCTAAGGATGAAGTCCCCATCAATGCCATTACCAATGGGGTGCATGCCCGCAGTTGCGTGGCCAAATCGACCCAAGCGCTTTACGATCGCTACCTTGGCCCCAAATGGTCTGAGGCGGGTGCCAAGGACCCCCTATGGAATCGGGTTGAAGCCATTCCCAGTGAAGAACTATGGCGTAACCATGAGTTGTGCCGTTCTCAAATGGTGATGTACGTGCGGGAACGGCTCCAGCGTAATCTGCGTGATCGCGGCGCTGCCGCCCATGAGTTTGTTGAAGCCCAGGAAGTGTTAGATCCTGCCGTACTGACCATTGGGTTTGCGCGGCGCTTTGCCACCTATAAGCGGGCCACATTGTTTTTGCGGGATGTCGAACGGATTCGCAAACTGATTACCGGGGGGGTCCAGGGGCGTCGAGTGCAGTTTGTCATTGCCGGGAAGGCTCACCCCAAGGACATGCCGGGTAAGGAATTAATCCGCAAAATTATTCACTTTACCCGCGAAGAAGGGCTGAGCGGCTCTATTGTATTCGTGCCCAACTACGACATCCACCTGTCTCGATCGATGGTGGCAGGTTGTGACGTTTGGCTGAACACCCCCCGTCGCCCCCGCGAAGCGTCTGGAACCAGTGGCATGAAGGCCGCGATGAATGGTTTACCTAACCTCAGTGTGCTTGATGGCTGGTGGGATGAGGCGGATTATGTCAGTACCGGTTGGTCCATTGGCTCAGGGGAGGATTATGACGATCCTGAGTATCAGGATGCCATCGAGGCGGCGGCCCTATATGAGATCTTGGAACAGGAATTGGTGCCTCTGTTTTATAACCGTGATGAAAATGGGGTGCCTCGGGGTTGGGTTGCCAAAATGAAGTCGGCAATTCACCTGAATACGCCCCGATTTAATACGGCTCGGATGGTTAAGGATTACGCCCGTCGCGCCTATTTTATGGCCAGCGATCGCCTGCAAAAACTATCTCAAGACAACTTTGTTCCGGCTAAAACCCTAACCCACTGGCACACGCATTTGTTAGAGCATTGGTATGAAATGCGCATCGAAGCGGTACATATTTCCGCCACCGATGAGCTTCAGGTCAATCAACCTTTTCAGGTCAAGGCCAACATTTACCTAGGGGCACTCACCCCCGAAGATGTGCAGGTAGAGCTGTATCAGGGCGTTGTGGCTGTCAACGGTGAGATGCAAACGGGCATCGCAACCACGATGAATTATCAGGGACAGGACAACCAAGGGCGGGGTGAATACTCCGTTTCCATGACTTATACCCACAGCGGTTTACAAGGTCTGTCTTTACGTATTCTGCCAAAGCACGAGTACCTGCATAGTGCCTTAGACCTAAGGTTGATATTGTGGGCTCAACCCGACCAAGTCACCGTCCAAGTGGGTTCGGCAATGCCTGATGCACCCCCAGTCCTGGGAGTCGCAGCCCTGGGCTAGATCATCATGGGGCTAGGTTTCTCCCCCAAGATTGCTTCGATCTAGGGGGAGAACCTGTTTGTGGTGAAATACGGGAACGGTGAGAAATTGATGCAGTGTCTACTGACCCATAAGGGATAGGGTTGATTCTCTATCGGAATAAAAACTGTCTTTGTTCAAACCGGTTAGCTAAGGCGAAGATTGCGGTCAACAGTG
>CAYGVA010000006.1:0-51337 GCA_964353225.1 uncultured Leptolyngbya sp. | reverse complement strand
GCAGGGGTCGATGCGTTTGCTTGGCCGTAATGCATCCGACAAGATCAGCGATCGCGATGGGCTAAGATCCGAGCCAAGAGAATTTGGACTTTTGACCCTATCAAAAGCATGAAAATCAATGTTGATGTCCCAGAGGAACTGGCGCGCTAATTTTGCCTGTGACTATTATTGGGTGCCTAAAATTATTGCATTCCGCTGCAACCATTCTATAAATGTCTCGCGCCCTAGTTCCCCCGATGCGATTTCCAAAACCATCTGTTCTTGTTCATCCACAGAGGCATTTATTTCCATTCCATTCAGGACAAGAAAAATCTCTGTTGCCGCATGACCTATACGCTTGTTTCCATCTACAAATGGGTAACCGTCCCACACATTACGCTGGCTGAGCGGAGTCGAAGCCAGATCTCCCGAAAAAGTCCCCTTCGACTCCGCTCAGGGGACGGTTACACAAATGGATGGTTCATGATGATAGAAAACCCTAGTGCGGCTGCTTTCTCAAGCAAGCTTGGGTACAGCTCTTATCCACCAAACGTCATCCGGGGTTGAGCGATCGCCGATTCTAACAAGCCTATATCTCGAATACCGAATGCTCCACCGGATTGCTCAATGATTTGGCGATGTAGCTCTAGCACTTCGATTAACGTCAGGAAACGGATCACGCTAATCGTTGATACAATTCAGCATTTTTTTGCAGCACATAGTTGGCGGCATCAACAAATTCGCCTTTTTGAGCGTTGAGCCAATCCTCTAGGCTTGCCTTCAATAGAACTTCGATCTCAATCCCATGCAGAGTTGCCAAATCCTGTAGCTTTTGGATTTGGGTGTCTGAAACGTCAAGGGTAATCGAAGCCACAGCGATCGCGCTCCTAATGTTGCTGGCTCAAGCTTAGCATTTACCCTCTATTTTCTAGTTTGATTGCGAAGGGGGTTAACGGTATTGATGGCAGTGCGGCGGGCATGGCGGGCCAGACCGCTAAAGAGTTGATGGGTGATTTGGGTGATGGGGTAGGTGCCATCTGCAAGGCTGGGTCGTTGGTCGTTGATTGCCCGAGTTAATTGCTACCTTTGAGTTGAGTTATTAGACCCGACAGGGGTACAACGATGGCACGCCTCGACACGCTTCGAGAACAACGAGAGAAAATTTTGAAGATTGCTGCCAATCACGGTGCCTGTAATGTGCGGGTGTTTGGCTCAGTGGCGCGGCGAGAAGAAACGCCTGACAGCGATATCGATTTTCTGATCGACTATGACCTGGAAAAGATCTCTCCTTGGTTTCCAGTGCGGCTGATTCGAGATCTGGAATCTGCCTTAGGGGCTTCGGTGGATGTGGTCACTGTTGATGGTTTGAAGGAACGGATTCGAGATGATGTGCTGCAAGAATCCGTAGTGCTATGAGGAAGGACCGCGATCGCCTGTTAGATATTGAAGAAGCTATTGACAGGCTTGAGCGCTATGCCAGCCGGGGGAAAGCCGATTTTCTGGAAAATGAACTCATCCAAACCTGGATTTTATTTCAGTTGCAGGTGATTGGTGAGGCGGCGCGCTCTCTATCAGAAGAGATGCGGACAGCTCAATCGCAAGTCGCCTGGCAAGACATCATTGATTTTCGCAATGTCTTGGTTCACGAGTATTTTCGGGTGAATTTAGATTTGGTTTGGTCCATTGTGGAGAGAGAAATCCCGATCTTGGAGGTTCAGATCGCTAAAATCCTAAAAAATGAATCTTAAGATATCAAAGCAATAAGCCTCGTTCAACTGGAAACGCGGAGTTTGTCCTGGCAGCAGTGATAGCTGAGCAGAGGGCATAGCGGGCTAGATCGCCACATAGCCAGGGATGTTGTTGATGGGTGACCTGAGTGATGAAGTAGGTACCACCGGCAATACCGGGTCGTCGGTAGTGGGCATTGGGTGTTTTTGATGCAGGGGTCGGTGCATTTGCTTTGCAACAACACACCCTACAAGATCAGCGATCTATGAGATTACATACAGCATTTCCTTGCCTGGTGAGGTACAGCCGATGTAATGACAACAAGGGTTTCAGGTCTCTTTTTGTACCTCACGAGCTTCAAAAACGCTATATCGAGTTTATACAGAGTCTATAAGCTCAGAAATATCTTCATCGGATAGCTGCAAAGCTCTACCAACTTGCTTGATATAGATCTTTTCAGAGATGTGTATAGAGCCATCCTGCTTTGATAATGCAACGAGATCAATTAATAAGCTGACTGCATCTTCAGGCAAGTTTAAAAGCTGGGAGTAATCTACAGAGAACTTTTTTCTGCACTCCAAGGTTTCCAAAGCAGTTACTTTTTCGTCATACGCCAAATCTGAGCTTTCAATCAAGTTCCGAATAAATTCCTTCTCCTCTGGATGAGACTTTCCATCTGCAAGCATTAAATTCACTAACGCTTGGATTTTTATTTTTTCAATAGTTTCGACCGAAAGCGGAGATATATTGACTGATGGTAGTGAATTTTCAATTAAACCTTCTGAAGTATTTTCTTGATCAACAGCGTTATCGTTGGAGTTCGTAGGCTCTTGATACTCGCCAGAGACCTCGTTGCTGCAAAATTCAATATCTCTCGAAAATATATCTGTTGCACGCTTGCCAAGCTTTCTTGTCGAATAATTTGACCACCCTGCAATTGCTGCCGCTCCAAGTGCAGGAACATATCTGCCCAACATACTTTTAGATGCACTCTGCGCTGTCTTGGCCGAAAAAATTTGTACAACCTTATTCAACAAGTTAGTAGACGTTTTCTGAACAAGAACTTTACTTCCTTGAACTGTTATAATCCCAATGCTGCCTGTAACAGTTGCTGATGTCAGTACACCTAAAAGCAAGTCTCTAGAGAGTAGATCCTGTTTGCCATGAGCTGCACCTAAGTCATAAATCATACGAGTCTGATTTAACATCAATTCTCTGACTTCTGGAATAACAGCTAGCATCCCCGCTGGCCCTGCTAGTGCGGCAATTCCAGAAGCTCCAGAAACCAGAGAATTCCGATTGCTATACTTTCCAATAATGCCTTTTACATCAGACTCTTCAGGCAATTTGCCTGGATTCTCTGTATAGAAATCACGTTTATTTTCTATGACTTTATCTGTCATATCCAAAATAAAACTTGTCAATTCAACTTGTACCTTTTCCAGTATTTTTACTGACACTTTACATGCTTCCTTACAATAAAACTAAATACTGAAAATACTTCTATATTGAGATTAATTTCGGTATTTAGGATGATTGAGAGCGCGATATTGTTCCTGAAAGTATTACAACTACTCAGGTCAAACTCCAGGTTTCAATCTGGACAAGGCTTAGATTGATTCTCTATTTTTAGGGTGCATTTCTGAATCATGCACCCTACACAACATGATTATGCCCCTGCTCTCAGCTTATCCAACACACTCTGATCTTCCATCGTGGTGGTATCCCCAGCCACCTCCTCCCCACTCGCCAAATTCCTTAAGAACCGACGAATGATCTTGCCCGATCGCGTCTTCGGCAACGCATCCGTAAACCGAATCTCACCCGGTCGGGCAATAATCCCAATCTCATCTACCACATGCTGCTTCAGCTCCGCCTTTAGCTCATCGCTAGCGCTGAAACTGCCCTCCAAGGTGACAAAGGCGAATACATCCTCACCCTTGATCTCATCCTTGCGGCCCACCACCGCCGCCTCCGCCACTGCTGGGTGTGACACCAGCGCCGACTCAATTTCCATTGTGCCAAGCCGGTGACCCGAGACGCTGAGCACGTCATCCACCCGACCCATCACCCAGAAATAGCCATCCTCATCGCGGCGGGCTCCATCTCCCGCAAAGTAGAGATATTGCCCATCCTTGGGGGCAATGTGCTCCCAGTAGGTGCGGCGGAAGCGCTCGTCGTTGCCGTAGACCGTGCGCATCATGCTGGGCCAGGGATGCTTGATCACCAGATAGCCCCCTTCGTTGTCGCCCACGGGGTTGCCGTCTAGATCCACCACATCCGCCAAGATCCCAGGGAAAGGTTTGGTGGCGGAACCCGGTTTCGTGGGGGTCGCACCGGGGAGGGGAGTCAGCATAAAACCGCCCGTCTCCGTCTGCCACCAGGTATCCACAATGGGGCAGCGTTCACCGCCAATCACCTTGTGGTACCACATCCAGGCTTCTGGGTTGATCGGCTCACCCACCGTGCCCAGCATCCGCAGGGACGAGAGATCGCGGGCGTTGGGCAGGTCGTCGCCCATCTTGATAAAGGCCCGGATCGCGGTGGGGGCGGTGTAGAAGATGTTGACGCCGTACTTTTCCACCACATCCCAGAAGCAGCCGGGATTTGAGGGGCGGGGCACCCCTTCGTACATGAGGCTGGTGGCCCCGTTGGAGAGGGGGCCGTAGACGATGTAGCTGTGGCCGGTAATCCAGCCCACATCGGCAGTACACCAGTAGACATCGGTTTCCTTGTGGTCAAAGGTCCACTGAAAGGTCATGTGGGTGTAGAGGTTGTAGCCGCCGGTGGTGTGTACCACGCCCTTGGGCTTGCCGGTGGTGCCGCTGGTGTAGAGGATAAAGAGCATGTCCTCTGCATCCATGGGCTCGGCTTCGCATTGGGCCGAGGCGGTGGGCTTGACCTCATGCCACCAGACATCGCGCCCGTCTTCCCAATGGACATCTTGCTTCGTGCGCTGCACCACCAGCACATTGGAGATGGAGGGGACGGCGTTGTTTTCTAGCGCCTTATCCACCGCTGCCTTCAGGGGGATGGTCTTGTCCTTGCGGAAGCCACCATCAGCGGTGATCACCACCTTGGCCTCGGCGTCGTTGAGGCGATCGCGCAGCGCCTCCGCACTAAAGCCGCCAAACACCACCGTGTGGGGAGCCCCGATGCGGGCACAGGCCAGCATGGCAATGGCGGCCTCAGGGATCATGGGCATGTAGAGCCCGACGCGATCGCCCTTTTGTACCCCCATGCCCTTGAGCACATTGGCCATCTGGCACACTTCCCGGTGCAGTTGAGCGTAGGTGAGGGTGCGCTCATCACCGGGTTCCCCCTCCCAAATCAGGGCTGCCTTGTTGCGGCGCTCGGTGGTCAGGTGCCGGTCCAGGCAGTTATAGGAAATGTTGATCTTGCCGCCCACAAACCACTTGGCAAAGGGAGGCTGCCAGTCCAGAACTTGGTCCCACTTTTTAAACCAGTGCAGCTCTTGCTCGGCCAGCTCCGCCCAAAAGGCGGCGGGGTCTGCGGCAGCCTTGGCATAGAGTGCCTCGTACGCCGCCATACCGCTGATGCGGGCCTGACCAGCAAACTCAGCGGGGGGATTAAATAAACGCTTTTCGTTGAGAATGGACTCTATGGTGGGTTGAGACATGATCCTGCGGCAAACCTAAACACGCATCGATAAAGAACGACCCCCAAGGGAACCGCCCCTTCAAACGATACTTTTTTTTGGGAGGTGGATTGTTCAGGCCGTGTCGTTTCTTTACCCACCGTTGCTCCCCCAGTCCCTGCACTAAAGATCGGGAATTCTCCGATATTCTTTTGGTAGAGCCCGTCCTGTCTGTTCTGGAGTCGCTATGGCCTTGACCCACGCCATTTTGGTGGCTTTGATTGATTGCCCCAGCAGTGGTTACGACCTCGCCAAACGCTTTGATGGGTCCGTGGGCTTTTTTTGGGATGCCAGCCATCAACAGATTTATCGCGAACTGGCCAAATTAGAGGAGGGCGGATACCTCCAAGCTGAAACCATTCAGCAAGATACCCGCCCTAACAAGAAGATGTTCTCGGTGACAGCAACCGGTCGAGCCTTGCTCCAAACCTGGATGCAGCAGCCCTGCGCGATGGCTCCCCTTAAAGATGATCTCCTGGTGAAGCTGTTTGGTGGTGCCCTGGTGCATACGGCGGTGATGTTAGAAGAGCTGGAGTGTCACCGGCGGCAGCACCGCGATCGCCTCGCCGAATATCGAACCATTTCCACCCAGTTTTTCTCAAACCCTGAGGATCTCTCGATCGCCGCCACCTATCAATACCTCACCCTCCGCAACGGCCTGTTATATGAAGAAGGCTGGTTGACTTGGTGTGAGGAGGCGATCGCCACATTACAAAACCTGTAATCTCAGGAAAGGCGTGGCTGGCTTGGGTGGTCTAAGGCATCAAGCCCGCTACGATAGCAGTCGTTTCCCTAAACCCTCAGATTTCTATGGCAATCCTTGGCATTATTTTGTTGATTATTGGCGCTGTCCTTTTTTTCGTGCAGCGGAACCAAAAGCAGAAGATATTTAGCATTAAATCGGCCCGCCCCGTTAAAACCACCGAACTCACAGAAACCGCTAGTGCGGTGGCCGATGAAATTGGCGGCGGCAGTTGGCGCGATTACATCAAGCTCTGGGGCGAGATCCAGGCGGATGCGCCCCTAACGTCTTCACTGAAGCAGCAGCCCTGTGTTCATTACGTTTCTAAGGTGACGCGAGAATATGAGGAAACGGTCACCGAGCGGAACTCTGATGGCGAGCTAGAGCGCAAGCAGACCCGAAAATCCGAGGTGATTTCCAACAACCGTCAATCCATCCCCTTTCGGTTGAAAGATGACGCTGGCACGATTGAAGTCAATCCCGATGGGGCCGATATCGAAACGATCCAAGTCTTGAACGAATTTCGTCAAGAGCAACCCACCGCTGGGCAGATCTCCTTTGGCCCGGTGACATTCAATGTTGGCAGGGGAGCCGGTAAAACCCTGGGCTATCGCTACACCGAGTCGCTGCTGCCCGTGGGCCGTAATATCTTGGTCGTCGGGGCCGCCAGTGATCTAACGGGTACCGTCATTGTCGAGAAACCCACCAAAGGGGACAAAAAGTATGTGATCTCCTTCAAAAATGAAGAGGCCTTAGCTGCCACCGTCACCCGCAATGCCCAGATCAGCTTTTATGCCATGGCGGGTTGCTTAGGGGTCGGCGGCATTTTATTTTTGGTGGGTCTAGTGTTTTAATCTCCGTTAGCTTACGGAAAAACGGGGTCCGGGATGTAGGGGGCAGTGCCTCTGACTGGGGTAAACCCTGACGGGGCTGGGATCATGGGTTTTGGCGATAGGCCATGGATACGGAGCCTATCGCCACCGTGTCATTAGCACTACGGAAAGGAACTCCGACCAACGCTGCAGCTCACTGGAGAAGTAGCGTATATTTAACGAAATCTGACCCATCGAATTTTTCTGCCCTTTACCCAGATGTGGTTTGTGTAAGGGTTTGCAGAAATCTGATCCACTGCCTGCCATGGTCCGTTATACCTGAAGTAACAGGTTGTATTGACTGTCAGGGCAGGGTGATTTCTACAACGCATTCGATTCGTTGTTGTCAGATAGGTTAAACCTCATCATGCCAGCTTTGACTGCTCCTGCACCCAATTCGGAATACACTGAGGCCCAACGGCGGGGTCTAGAAGATAGTATTTTGGGGGTGGCAGTATTTGATATTAATGGCCTGCCCCGAGAGTATTTTGTGACCGATGAGAATCGCAGCACCAGTTGGGTCCAGATTGTTTTTCAGGCATTGGGCTTGCGATCGCTGTTGGCCGCTTCCCTGGAGTTAGAGGGCTTTCAGCATATTGCCGTCAACCTGACCAGCACCACTGCGGTGGTCGTGCGCCGCCGCCATGACTATGTGGGGCTGTTGGTGAGTGGCAAGCCGTCCTTAGTCAGTGGCCCCCAAGCCTCTCCCCTCATGCAATGGATTGAGCAGTTGAACCTGCAAGATTTATACGATCATCCCCGCTTCCACGTTGCCTAATGGCCTCTGATTGCCCATCGGGGGATTAGCGGCCATGGTTGCGGGAAAACGGCGTACTGCCGGGACCTTCTAGGGGCCGACTATTGTTGCCCTTGTTGGCAATGGTCAACACAATGCGACTGACCATCCGTTTGTCTTCTAGTTTCTGGAGACTAAACTCGCCGCCAATTTGCTGCATTAAGGTTTGGCAAATGGCGAAATGCAGCCCTGGGGGTTCATCGAGGGTGGAGGGGGCCAGAATATCTTCGGGACGGCCATTGAGCAGTTCACTGAGCAACAGATCGGGCACTTCCCCATCATCGGTAATCGATAGCTCGATGGTGTTGCGATCAATGGGACGACACCACACATCAATGCGGCCCTGGTCCGGCGATCGCTCACAGGCGGCGACCAATAATTCGTAAAGAACAAATTCGATTTTGACAATGTCACCGCCAATAATCGCGCTACTTTCGTTGTGAACCTTGGACCACAGATGGCGGGCTCGAATTAGGGGACTGGTCCGCTCCATTAAGCGGTTTAAGAGGCTGATTAAGGGGGTGGTTTGGTAGTTGGTATTGAGTTGCCATTGCTCATTTTTGAGCATGGGGGTCATGCCCGTCACTAAGCTGCTGAGTTGACGAATGAGCTGTTGCTGACGCTGGACAATCAGGGGGCCGGTTTGACTGCTGAGTTCTTCGAGCCGCTGCACGCTGATGTCAAGCCGACGATGCACCTCGTCAAACCGCTTGTGCTTGTACCAATTCAGTTGCTCCAACTCCTCCCGCTGGGTGAGCAGCATTTCTGCCAAATTCAGATGACGGCGAGACCAGGCCAGTTGGTTGGTGAGGAGGGTGACTAGGCTGAGGTGATAGTCTGACCATTTGCGATCGCGATGATCGGCCAACACTAACACGGCATCACACCCATGGTCAGGGGCGGTGCGTAAGGCCATCAGCAAGAATTTGCTCTCAGCCGGTCCCCAGATCCAAGCTTGGGTCGTGGCGGGAAAGTCCTCAAAGGTGACGGGAATTAAGCCATCGGTCTGTAGCGCCCAGCTGATCAAGGCATCGGCATCGAGGGGAATGGTGGCGTTAGGATCCGCGCCAAAATCCTTATGGCGCACCATGAAGTGGTTGATGTGGGCAGCGTCGTGGCCCGTATCCCAATGGAGTAAGGCGATTAAGGGCACCTGTAGGAGTTCGGCAATGTGGCGATTGGCAGCCTCTTCTAGCTGATCGGGTTGAAAGGTGCGCTGCAGCGTTTGCAGTCCCCATTGAATGGAATCGTAGAGCTGCTCCTGCTGACTCATTTGGCGTTGCAGTTGCCATTGATGCAAAATCAAGTCCAACTGCTGACCTACAGCCATCAGGAGTTTCCCTTCCACGGGGGTCCAATGGCGGGGCTGGGAACTGGCCAGCAAAATAATCGCTTCGGGGGCATGCCCAGGGGAAACATTACAGACCAACAGCGATTGCAACCCCAATGCTTGGAAGTTATCCCGCCAGGCGACGAGCTTGAGGTCAGTGTTAAGGTCATTAATTGCAATCACCTCCGAGCTGCGCTCTAGCATTTGCCAGTCCACCTCATCCAGAGAAGTCCAGCGTCGGTGGCTGCCTCGCTTGCCCGTCGTCTCCCGTTGAAAGGTGATCTCGTACCCGCCGCGCTCAGCATCATGGAGGAGGACAATAAATTGGGATGCCTGTAAGCGCTCACATAAATGATCGCCGCAGGTGTCTAGGGTTTTGCGCCAGTCCCCATCACTGTGGATGCTGCGGGCGAGGCCCATCAAAAATTGGTGGTCGGCCTGACTTTGATCAAGGGTGTCGCCCATAGCCATCGCCGGGGCCATGAGACCGGCCAGTCGGCCTGCTGCGGTGACATAAGCCTTGTCGTCGGTCGACCAAATCCGCGCATTCTGGGCTTCTACGGTCATAAAGCCCTTGAGATCGCCCTGGCTCAAAACCGGTACTGCCAGGAGCGATCGCGCCTGGAGAGACTGCATCAACCGCTCGGGCAAATTAACGACGACTAACCCTTGCGACTCCCCAACGACCAGTTGGTTTTTGCAGAGGGCCTGATACGCCCCTCGAATGGTATTAGCCGGAATCGTTAATGTGGTGGTGTCAGCAGTGGACCGCTGATGGCGGCCCCGACCCGCTGGTGTGACTAGCCGTTCCCAAAACATAAACTTTTGGGGATCAAACCAGAGGAGCCTGACCCGATCAGCCTCGGTAAACCGATGGGTTTCAGCCAGTACGGTTTCCAGTTGAGTATCGAAATCGACTGGGTCGTCAACTTGGGTGATCAGTTTGAAAATCGGGATCTCTGGGCGCTTTTGGTGTTGCTGTTGCTGGGTTTGTTCGTAATGGTGCAGGTTCTCGGCTAGGGTGCTAAGCACGGTCGAGAGATAGGTCCGTTCACTTTGGCTCGGGGCTTGGCCCCAGTGGGGTGAGCCGAGTAACACTAAGCCATGGCAGGCATCGCGGTAACGCATGGGAAACAGCAACGCGCCCCGCACTTGGAGCCGTTCAGCGAGGGGGCTCCAATCCCCGGCTCGGGGCTCTACCTGCAAATCATTCACAATTAGCGGGCGCTGTTGCAGCACCACCTGTTCTACCAAATCCCCTGGCGAGAGGCCAAAGGTTGCCGTGAGTAGGCGATCTTTTTTCGGGGCGAGGTGATGGCGACTGATGATGCGATGGTTGTCGCGATCGTAGGTGCCCAGCCATAGCAGGCTGTAGTTGAGCTCGCTTTGCAGGTGTTCGAGGGCCAGCGCAATCATGGCGGCGGGCTCTTCTGCTTCCCTCAATACTTTCAGGACGCGAGCCAGCGCGATCAAGCGCCGTTCTGGGTTAGGATCTGACTTCGGCGAACCCATTTTGGTAGTGACGTCTTTCTAGGCAATTCCTAGGAGCAACAACCTTATCTATTCCCTAAGTACAAACGGTAACTATCGAGCTAAGCCGTTTGTTATGCATTCCCTGATGGCAGTCAAACGGTCCCCAGACGTCGGCTATCCCTGATATGACAGGGGTCAAGAGCCGACTAAGGTAATCTCAGTCTATTCTGGATTGACTGTGCTGATAGTACTTGATCAGTCAAGTTTCCATGGGACGCTATGGAGTGATGCCGATTTTTGAGCGGATTCGCCGGATGTGTTTGCATGGCCAAGCACTGTCTGCACTTCTGGCACAATCTTGGCCAGCAATTGCTTTAGGGGACCTACTCATCCTTGGTTGACGCTTACCGACAGCTCCTTCGCCCCTTTCTATTCCAGGGCCTAAAGGTTGACCCAGAATGGCTCCACCTCAGGGCCTTAGGCAGTTTGGCATGGTTGACGGCAGACACCGCCAATGGGGCGTACACCGCCGTTCGCCACCCGATGCAGTGCTGGCTCACCCAGCACACCCACTACCCTGATCGACGGCTGGGCCAAACCCTTTGGCATTGTGACTTTGCTAACCCTTTGGGGTTGGCCGCAGGGTTTGATAAGGATGGCACGGCGGCTTTGGCATGGCCATTGCTGGGTTTTGGCTTTGCTGAGCTGGGCACCGTCACGTTCCATGCCCAGGCGGGTAATCCTCGTCCGCGCTTATTTCGCTTGCCAGAGGATGGGGCGGTGTTAAACCGCATGGGCTTTAATAATGGCGGTGCCGCTGCGTTGGCCGATCGGCTACAGCAATATTGGCGGCAAAGTCCCCCGGTAATTCCCATGGGGATTAATTTAGGAAAATCAAAAATCACACCCCTCGATCAGGCGGTAGAGGATTATGTCAGCAGTTTTAAATTGCTGCGAGATTTGGGGCAGTATTTTGTGGTGAATGTGTCGTCACCCAATACCCCAGGCTTGAGATCGCTCCAAACCCAAGCCCAGCTCAGCCCGATCTTGGCGGCTCTACAGGCCGAAAACCCTGGGGGTAAGCCGATTCTAGTCAAAATTGCACCGGATCTAGAATGGGACGAAATTGCCGCGATCGTGGATTTGGCGATGACCCACCAATTGGCGGGGATTATTGCCACTAATACCACTATTCAACGCCAGGGGCTTAAGACCCAGACTTTGCTGCGTACGGGCCAACCGGTGGCCGCAGAAGCGGGGGGCATTAGCGGGGCTCCCCTACGGGAGCGAGCCACAGCGGTGGTGCGGTTTATCTACCGCCACAGCCAAGGCCGCTTACCCATTGTGGGAGTCGGGGGCATTTTCACCGCTGAGGATGCTTGGGAGCGGATCACGGCGGGGGCATCGCTGCTACAGGTTTATACCGGTTGGGTCTATGAGGGGCCGATGATGGTGCGTCGAGTGCTGGCGGGCTTAGCCGCTCAGCTAGAGGCCCATGGCTTGGATACCATCACTGATGCGGTGGGGATTGAGAGCGATCGCTAGTACCACCCACCCGCGGCCCAGGAACAGAGCGCAGATGCGAACGCCCCCAGATCCCTAGTTCCCCAGCTCCCTGGCCCCTAATCTAGGACCAGAAAACATCTGGATTGCATGGACCATCAAGCCGCCATGGGCCAATCCTCTTCAAACCCGTGGCGCTGGGGCCGTAGGCCAGACTGAAGCAATCGTTGGAGTCGAGGGATGTCGGCACTGTTATAGACCCGAAATTCACTGGCGATGGTGGCCGCCTCGGTCCTGACCGCCTGATTAATGACCAAGGATCCTTTGGGGTCTGACACGGAGCGATGAAAGGTGCCGGGGGGAATCTGCAAAATAAATCGGTTAGCCTCTAGCCGCACCTCATGGAAGGGGTAGTCCCAGGTGAAATTCACCAAGTGAAAAGTGCGTCCCCCAGAGACCGCCAAGAGGTTGTCCTGCTGATTGGGGTGCAGATAAAACCGCCAAGCTTGGCGGGCGTCGTTGTTGGGGCTGACGGCTGGGCCTTGGTGAAAGACCAAGTCGCGTGCGTTCGACTCGGTGACGGTAATATCAAAAAATTGAACACTGGGGGTATCACGGAAGCGGTGGAAGGGGAGAAGGTCAAACATGGCTGCGGGTAGGAGCAACAACAGAAGCAGGCGTTGCAACTTAAAGTAACTTCGCCATCACAGCAGGATCAAAACCCTGGACGGTTCCTATCTATTCGCAAACCGAATAGATTGAATCTATACAGATTAAATCGATGAACATCCATCACCTCCAGGTCTTGGCCACCATTGCCCAGCAGGGTAGTTTTTCGGGGGCGGCCCTAGTGTTAGAGATCTCCCAGGCGGCGGTGAGTCGGGCGATCGCCACCTTGGAGGACGAGTTGGGGGTGCCCTTGCTGAAACGGGGCCGATTTGGGGCCAAGCTAACTCCAGTGGGGGAGCGGGTGCTGATCCATGGTCAGGAGATTTTGGAGCTGCGGGAGCACATTGAATACGAGGTCAATCTTGAGAAGGGTCTCTACGGCGGGCGGTTAAGGATTGCCTCCTTTCGTAGCGCCGCCACCCACCTCTTGCCCGCCGCGATCGCGGCCTTTAGTCGGCGCTTTCCTAAGGTGGCCGTCACCCTAGCCGAGCTAGAACCTCCGGGGGTGGAACAAGCCCTCCAGACCGGTCAAGTGGATGTGGGTTTAGTGCCGCTCCCCCGTTCTGATGGGTTTAAAACCTGGGAAATTGCCCGAGATGAATACGTGGTGTTGCTCTCGACCGCCGTCGAAGCTTGGCCCGAGGACCTGACCTGGACTCAACTCTCCCGCCATTCTTTTGTGCTGTATAACTATGCGGACTGCACGTCAGCCGTGCGGGACCATTGGCAACGATGGGGCCAGTCCCTACAGGTCGCCTATGCCATCAAAGAAGATTCGACCATTGTCAGCATGGTAGCCCAGGGATTGGGGGCCGCCATTCTACCCCGGCTGGCGGCACTACCGATTCCGGTGAATGTGCAAGTGCGATCGCTGCCCGTCACCCTAGAGCGCATCATTGGTGCCGCCACCTTGGCCCAGAGCCCTCTATCCCCAGCGGTCCAAGAATTTTTGACGGTGCTCAAATCCCAGCCTTGGGACCGCAAAAGCGATCGCATGTTCTAATCTTGAAAATGTCATCCTATTCGTAGACATCCCCTTTTTAGACCCAGTCCGGGGCGGCAAAAAGGAAAAATGTTTGGCATGATCTAGCGGCTGGGTACCTTAAGAGCGCCCTAGGAGCGTTCATCATCGACGGAACACACGATCGCTTGGCCCCCTGCACTGGCCGCCATTATACAGTCCAGTTATCTCACGACTTGTATCGAAGCCCTTGATCAGGCGAGACCTGTCCAAGATAGCTTGTTTCCCGAGATGGGCTTGTTCAATATTTTGAGAAATACGATGACCTCAGTCAAACGCGCGTTGTTAACCGGTATTACCGGACAAGATGGCTCCTATCTAGCCGAACTCCTACTAGAGCAAGGCTATGAGGTGCACGGCATCATCCGTAGAACATCAACGTTTAACACCGATCGCATCGACCATATGTATGTTGATCCCCACAGCGAAGAGGCTCGCCTCTTTCTGCACTACGGCGATCTTACCGATGGCACGATGCTGGGTCGAATTCTTGAAGAGGTAGAACCCAACGAGGTGTTTAACCTAGGGGCTCAGTCCCATGTCAGGGTGAGCTTTGACTCCCCCGAATACACCGTGGATAGCGTCGGCATGGGAACCTTGCGTCTCCTTGAAGCGGTGCGAGACTTCCAACAGCGGACGGGAAAAGAGGTGCGCTATTACCAAGCAGGCTCCTCAGAAATGTTTGGCAAGGTGCAGGAAATTCCCCAGAGCGAGACCACGCCCTTCTACCCCCGCAGCCCCTATGCCTGCGCCAAGGTTTA
Source organism: uncultured Leptolyngbya sp. (assembly GCA_964353225.1). Classification (GTDB taxonomy): domain Bacteria; phylum Cyanobacteriota; class Cyanobacteriia; order Phormidesmidales; family Phormidesmidaceae; genus PCC-6406. The sequence continues at coordinate 36,805 of CAYGVA010000006.1, read as the reverse complement.
TGCCCACTGGCAGACGATTAACTACCGCGAGTCCTACAATCTTTTTGCCTGTAATGGCATCCTGTTTAACCATGAATCACCCCGCCGTGGCGAGACTTTTGTGACCCGCAAAGTGACCCGTGCCATTGCCCGAATTTTGGCTAAGCAACAGAAAAAGCTCTATATGGGCAACTTAGACGCCAAACGCGACTGGGGCTACGCCAAAGACTATGTGCGAGCCATGTGGTTGATGCTGCAGCAAGAGCAGCCCGATGATTATGTGGTCGCCACGGGAGAAACCCACGCCATCCATGAATTTCTAGAGATTGCCTTTGGCCACGTCAACCTGCGTTGGCAAGACTATGTCGAGTTTGATCCCCGTTATTTGCGCCCCACGGAAGTCGATATCCTGATCGGTGATCCGACTAAAGCCCGTAAGGTCTTAGGCTGGGAGCCCTCAGTCACCTTTGACCAGCTTGTGAAGCTAATGGTTGAAGCAGACCTAAACGCGGTAGGCATTACCCATAGTGCTAGCCATGACGGTGGGCTTGCATCGTCGGATATGGCTACGGTTCGTAAAGATATCAGCCAAGCTATTTCATAATCCTTGTCGATTTTTTAGTCCATAGACTGTCACATTGCCATTACCGATGACTCATCTTGATCTTGCTAACCAACGGATTCTTGTCACTGGAGGGGCTGGTTTTTTGGGTAAACAGGTCGTAGCCCAGCTTCAACAAGCGGGGGCGGATCTGACCAAGATTACGGTGCCTAGATCGCGAGACTATGACCTCTGCCAGTGGGAAGCCTGCCAAAGGGCAGCAGATCAACAAGATGTGATCATCCATTTGGCGGCCCACGTCGGGGGGATTGGCCTCAATCGTGAGAAACCCGCTGAGCTGTTTTACGACAACTTGATGATGGGCACCCAACTCATCCACGCCGCTTATCAAGCGGGGGTGCAAAAGTTTGTCTGTGTGGGGACCATTTGCGCCTATCCCAAATTCACCCCAGTGCCCTTTAAGGAAGACGACCTTTGGATTGGGTATCCCGAGGAAACCAATGCGCCCTATGGCATTGCCAAAAAAGCCCTGCTCGTCCAGCTCCAGGCTTACCGAGATCAGTATGGGTTTGATGGTATTTATTTGCTGCCGGTCAATCTCTATGGGCCAGAGGATAATTTTGATCCCCGCAGTTCCCATGTGATTCCAGCGCTGATCCATAAGGTTCACGAGGCGCAACTGTCAGGGCAAAAACAACTGCCGGTGTGGGGGGATGGCAGCCCCACCCGTGAGTTTTTGTACTCGGAAGATGCGGCTAGGGGCATTGTCATGGCCACCCAGAACTACAGCAGCCCAGAACCCGTCAACTTGGGTACGGGTCTAGAGATCAAAATTCGCGATCTAACCGAGTTGATCTGTGAGCTGATGAATTTTGAGGGGGAATTGGTTTGGGAGACCGATAAACCCAATGGTCAGCCCCGCCGTTGTCTCGATGTGGAACGGGCTCATCAGGCCTTTGGTTTTAAAGCCCACATGGCGTTTAGGGAAGGGCTTAAACACACTATTGATTGGTATCGCAGCCATGCGGTGCCTCAACCGGCATAGACCGTCTGTCTAAAGCTGTGTCGGTGGTCTATCATCACAACCCGCCAGGAGAACGATTCTCCTGGCGGGTTGTGTCTATTGCGAACGATCGCGACAGGCGACGCAGCCGTCAACCCCTAGCTTTGCAACTCGTCTAGGGTGGTGAGTACCTCTTGGCTATGGATAGCGGGACGTACCCCCAGGAATCGAGCCCGTAAAATCCCGTCGGGATCAATGACATAGGTATGGCGCAGGGCTCGGCCACTGAGCCAAGACCCGTAGGCGCGGATGACCTGGCCTTTGGGATCCGATAGCAGCGGAAAGGCTAGCCCCTCCGATTCACAAAAACTTTCGTGGGAGGCGACGTCATCGGTGCTCACCCCCACAATCTCAGCATTGTGGGCGATGTATTGCTCATAATCTTGTTTGAAGCGCTTGGCCTCTAGGGTGCAGCCTGTGGTGAAATCCTGGGGATAGAAGTACAACACCACCCAATGCCCCTGGTAGTCACCCAGGGAGATGGTGCCATCGCCGACATTGGTGGGGAGCGTAAAGGCTGGGGCGGGCTGGTTGAGTTCTGGCTGGGGACCGCCGAGGGCGATCGCCGGTGTGGCCCAACCCCACAATCCGAGCATCAAAAGCAGCGCCAGCCCTCGCCGCCATACCATTTGTTTCCAGCCTGTATTCACCGACGTCTTCCCCAAAAGTATTTAACAAAAGTTTATACTTTTATAGGCGTTCGACCCAATACCAACGACTAGCAGTCCACCAGCGGCACCTAGCCAGGTGATCTTTGAGGTCAGGGCTGCCTGGGTTCAGACGCAGGAGTGCCCTCTCTCATGCCCTGTCGTCGCTTCGGCTCAAAGGGACATGTTGCTGGCGTTTGCTGCCATTGGTTGGGGGTCATGACGGTCAACCACCGCCCCGTAATCGGATCGCGGTAGGTCCAAAAGGGGTTGTCCTGGGGGGATTTGCGATCTGGCTGGGCCATGGAAAGCGTCTTTAAGTGTGAGGGGGGGCGCAATGGCAGTCGGTGTATTAGGTAGGGTGGCTTAGGAATAGGGGTTGGTCAAGGGTGGTTTGACCCCCAGCAATGTCGAGTGATCCCCGCTAGCGCTACGCTGCCGCTGAGTCCACACCCCGCCCCAAGGCAGTGCCGTTTAGAGCGTGTTGTCACCCTTAAATAAATGTCACTGCTCCAAAGTCTATAAAGTTGTTGTTTATCCGGGCATCCAATAAATTGCTGAAGTTTGAGCCGCCATGCGTTTGATTGCCCCCATATCTACTGAGCAAATGCTGGCCCCGTTACCGGGCAGCTTGGCGGGTCTGCGCGCTGTAGATCGCCGTTGGCAAACCTATCGCCAAGGTCCGCTGCCGACGCCTCAGGTGGTGACGACCGCTAGCCAAGGGGGCAGCCAGCCGGATTGGGATGTCGTGATTGGTGGGGGCACCTTAGGGATTTTGTTGGGGGTTGCCCTGGCCAAACTGGGTTGGCGGGTGGCGCTATTGGAGCGAGGGATACTGCGGGGACGGGAACAGGAGTGGAATATTTCCCGTGCCGAAATCACCCACCTAGTGACCCAAGGACTCTTGAGCGAAGCGGAGCTAGAAAAGGCGATCGCCACCGAATATAACCCCGCCCGTATCCAGTTTGGGGATAGCGATCCCCTTTGGATTAAAGACATCCTCAATGTGGGGATCGATCCCGTTTATTTATTGGAAACCTTAAAGCAGCGCTTTCTCGAAGTGGGGGGCACCCTCCTAGAAGAAACGTCCTTTGCTCACGCCACGGTCTACCCCCAGGGGGTTACGGTTCATGCCGGGGCGCAAGTGCTCAACAGTCGTCTGTTTGTGGATGCGATGGGTCACTTTTCTCCGTTGGTGCAACAGGTACGCCAGGGGAAAAAGCCGGATGGAGTGTGTTTGGTCGTGGGCACCTGTGCGGAGGGCTTTGCCGCCAACACCACCGGTGACTTGATGGTCTCTTTTACCCCCATTCAGCATCAGTGCCAGTATTTTTGGGAGGCGTTTCCGGCTCGGGATGGTCGGACTACCTATTTGTTTACCTATGTGGATGCAGAACCCGATCGCCCCAGCTTAGAGACGCTATTTGATGAATACTGGCGTTTGCTGCCCGCCTACCAAAAGATTGACCCCAAAGATCTGACCTTGAAACGAGCCCTGTTTGGGTTTTTTCCTTGTTATCGCGACAGCCCGCTGCGCTATCCCTGGGACCGGATGGTGCCCGTGGGCGACAGCAGCGGTAGCCAATCCCCCTTGAGCTTTGGCGGGTTTGGGGCCATGGTTCGCCATTTAGAACGGCTCACCCAAGGCATTGATGAGGCCCTGCGCCAAGACTGCCTCACCGCCAGCGACTTGCAATGTTTACAGCCCTACCAGCCCAATCTCTCGGTGACCTGGCTGTTTCAACAGGCGATGCGCGTGGGGGTCAACCAAACTCTAGCGCCGGAGCGCATCAACCATTTGCTCGCGACGATTTTTGCCGATATGGCCGCCCTCGGGGAGCCCACCCTCAAGCCCTTCTTGCAGGATGTGGTGCAGTTCTCGGCCCTCGCCAAAACCCTGTTCAGAACCACGATCTACCACCCCGGCCTCGTGGCCCAACTGCTGCCCCAGGTTGGCCTTCCGGCGATATTGCGGTGGTTGCCCCACTACGCTGCCTTAGGGAGCTACAGCGGCCTCTACCCCCTCACCCAAGCCCTCAGCCCCTTGGCCCTGCGCCTGCCCCCCCGCCAACGCTATCGATACCACCGTTGGTTGGATGCGCTACGGTATGGAGCGGGTAATGACTACGAAGCCTAGGGCGCGGAGTTGAGAGTATGGGAGCATCCCAGGCACGGCAACGGTTCCAAGCCGCCATTCAAAAGCCCGATCGTGAGATTGATTTGGGGGCCGTGGCCCTCTACATGGCTCAGGAAGAGTATCCCGAGCTTGACTGTGAGGCTTACCAAAAGCGGCTAGATGTCATGGCGCAGGAGTTGGCAGGGCGGCTCCCGACGGGTCGCTATCCCCTCCAGGTGATTCGGACCATTAATCAATATCTATTTGGGGAGCTGGATTTTAAGGGCAACCTGCAGGACTATTACGATCCCCGCAATAGTTTTCTGAATGAGGTGATGGACCGCCGTATGGGTATTCCCATCACCCTATCTTTGGTGTATTTAGAGTTGGCCAAGCGCCTAGACTTTCCGATGGCGGGGGTGGGGATGCCAGGGCATTTTTTGGTGCGCCCCACCATCGATGAAATGGCTATTTTTGTCGATGCCTTTCACCAAGGGGAGGTTCTCTTTCAGGAAGATTGCCGAGATCGCATGCAGCAGTTGTACGGCCAGGGGGCACAGCTCCAGCCAGAACATTTGGCCCCCATTGGCCCCAAGCCATTCTTAATGCGGATGCTAAATAACCTTAAGGCGATCTATTTGCACCATCAGGATGCCCTGCGGATCCTCGGGGTCTTGGACCGGATGTTGCTGCTCTTCCCTGAAGCTGTGGCAGAACAGCGCGATCGCGGCCTCATCCACTACCGCATGGGTAACCTGCCCCTGGCCCTATCTGACCTACAACAGTATCTAATGGCCCGCCCCAATGCCCATGATGCCTTTGAGGTGCAGCAGGTGCTTAGTCAGATTAATCGAATGGACAGCCCTTAGTCACGGCAGTGCCAGTCCCTTGTGTCTGGGTTTGCTTATACCAAACAGAGCGACATACGTCTGCCCTCCGTGATCTCTTCACCTGCCTTGGGCATCTTGTAACTAGAGTGACGAGAACTAAAAAACCTTGCAAAACACCGAAAGCAATCTTGCTTCCGGTATTTTTTTGTCTATATCTCTGCGGGACCTAGGGCAGTCCGCCCGCAGTGAATCGGCTGATACCGTCAACCCGATACCGTTAACCCGATAGAATAGGCGGTGCTGTTATTGCTGTGCCGATGGAAATCATCCCTGCAATTGACCTGTTAGGGGGGCGCTGTGTACGCCTCTATCAGGGAGATTACGATCAGTCCCAAGTCTTTGATGAGAACCCGGTGGCGGTGGCCCAACAATGGGCTGAGCAGGGGGCTACCCGTCTCCATTTAGTTGATCTCGATGGGGCCAAGGCTGGGCAACCGGAAAATTGGCAAGCCATTGAGGCGATCGCCCAGGCCATTGATATCCCCATTGAGGTGGGGGGCGGTTTGCGCGATCGCGATCGGGTCACAGCTTTGTTTGCCTTGGGCGTGCGGTATGCCATCCTCGGCACCGCCGCTGTCGAAAATCCTGAGTTGGTCAGTACCCTCAGCGCTGAGTTTCCGGGGCAAATTATTGTCGGCATTGACGCCCGCGACGGCAAGGTCGCCACTCGGGGCTGGCTCGAAACCTCTGAGGTCGATGCCATTGACCTGGCCCAAGCCATGGCGAGTCGGGGCGCTGCGGCGATTATCTATACCGACATTAAGCGCGATGGCACCCTCCAAGGCCCTAACCTCTCGGCCCTGCGGGAACTGGCTGAAGCCATTGACATCCCTGTGATTGCCTCCGGTGGCGTGAGCTCGGTGACGGATGTGCTCAGTCTCTTAGGGTTGGTTCCGGCTGGGGTGAACGGGGTCATTATTGGCAAAGCCCTCTATACCGGCGACATTACCCTCAAGGAGGCCCTGCGAGCGGCCGGACCGGGGCGCTGGCAGGATGTGCCCCCCGAGTTGGGTTCCTCCGCCTTTGGTTAAGCACGGATTTTATGTTCAGATCGTATTGACACCACTTAGCCGTGAACCAATCGATCACCGCTAGCGACTGGGCTTCAGCCGACAAAGACACGTATATCCTATCGGTGCTAACCCATTTGGGTCTTCGTCCTTGGTGACAACATCACTGTTCGCAGAGCTGCTGATCTTCGGGGCTGAGGGTCGGGCTGGTTTTGAGATAGTCCCGTACCCAGTCACAGGCATAATCCAGCGGGTCAAGCTGCACAATCGCGTCTAGATCCCAGCGGATCACGGTCTTGTCGCCACTGGCCGAAAAGAGCAAGCGACCGTCGGGGCTAAACACCACCTCTTGAACCTTGGCGGTATGGCGATCTAAGGTCGTCACTAGTGTGCCGTCTAAAGTCCATAACTTAATCGTTTTGTCAAAGCCAGCGGAGGCGAGTAGCGGTTGTTGTGAGGCCGCTGCCACCGTTGGCGAAAAAGTCACATCTCTGACTTGATCGGTGTGTCCGATCAGGGTCGTCATCGGTTGAGTGGGTAAGGCTAATGAAAGATCCCAAAGCTTAACGGTGTGGTCTTCACTGGCAGAGGCCAAAATCTGGTTGTCGGGACTAAAGGCCAGATTCCAAATCGGGGCCGTATGACCCGCGAGGGAGGTGCTCAGCGCCCCGGTCGGGAAGTCCCAAAGGTTGATCGTGTTATCTCTGCCCCCAGATGCCAGTTGGTCACCGCTATCATTCCAGGCCAAGCTGATGATCGGACCTCTGTGGCCAGTCAGGGTAGCTAGCTCAGCGCCATCAGTCTGCCAGAGCTGGATGATAGGCTGCACTGAGCCTGCGGCGATCGCCTGCCCATCGGGGCTAAAGACCACTGCCCCAACCCCAGGGCGAACATCACCCAGGGGCGTGCCATCCAGCTGCCAACGGCGAATGGTGCGATCCATGCTGCTCGAGACTAAGGTTTGGCCATCTGGACTAAAGTCAACGTCCAGCACCGGGGCCTGATGCCCCTCAAGGGTCCGCAGCAGGGTGCCATCGGGCCGCCAGAGTTTGAGGGTGCGATCGGAGCTAGTGGAGGCCAAGGTCTGCCCATCGGGGCTGATGGCGATCGCGATCACCGAGGACTGATGGCCGCTAAACACCGAGTAAAGGGGCGAGTTGAGCCGCCACAGCACCACCGCCCGATCTTCGCCACCGCCGGAGGAGGCTAAATATTGCCCGTCGGGGCTAAAGGCGATTTCTGAGCCCACGGCAGTAATACCCGAGTAGGCCAGAATTGGCTCACCATTGTTGCGCCAAAAGCGCACGTCATGATCGTCACTACTTGAGACCAGCATTTGGCCGTCAGGACTAAACCGCACCGTAGCCACTGCCGCGCGATGGCCCGCTAAAGTATTCAGGCTGTCACCGTCCCGGTTCCAGAGCCGAATGGTCTGGTCTGTACTGGACGAAGCGAAGCGACTGCCATCGGGGCTAAACACCACATCCGTTACCGTGGCGGCATGCCCCGTTAATGTTTTGATGAAGCCATCGCCATCCCCCTGGGGATCCCACAGCTTGAGGGTGCTGTCGGCACTGGCAGAGACCAAAATCTTGCCATCAGGTCCAAAGGCCAACGCCCGCACCATCGCCCCATGACCTGAGAAGGTGCGAATCAGGGTGCCATCCCGCCGCCAGAGCTTAATCTGACCATCGATATCACCCGAGGCTAGTCGGTCACCTTGGGGGCTGACGGCCAGACTAATGATCCCAGCACCATGACCCTCCCAGTTCTGTAGTTCATCCCCCGTACTGGCATCCCACACTTTGAGGCTGTTGTCGCCGCCCCCGGAAAATAGGCGATCGCCCCCAGGGCTAAAGGCAATGGTGTTCACCCCCCGCCGATGGCCCGAGAGCGTCGCTAAAAGCACCCCGTCGGGTTGCCAGAGTTTAATGGTGCCATCGGTGCTGGCCGAAGCAATCTGGCCGCCGTCGGGACGATAGGCCATGGCCCTGATTGCCCCTTGGTGGCCGCTAAAGCGGTTGGCCTCATTGATGCCAAAGATGATTTTGCGCAAGACATCATCGACTTCACGGTGTAAAGCGGGGTCAGGATTCTGGAGCTGATCGAGCTTCTGGCGGGCACGAATCGCTTCCAGCAGCGCATCCAGGCGATGAAAGGAGGCAAACCAGCCCTGGGCCGAAGCGGTTAAAGCCTGAATTTCGCTACGACGGGCGAGTTGCTCACTGCGAGTTGCCCGCTGTGACTGGTGCAGCGCCAGTATCCCCAGGCCACTGGACACCAGGAAGGCCGCACTCACCACCCCGAGCAACCAGCGCTGCAGCCTTGTATGGCGCTGGGACTGCTCAAGTTGGGTCGTGATCGCTGACGCCCGTTCGGCCTCTAAGGCTTGTTGGGTGGCTTGGCGATCGGCGGCTACCGAAGCGGCCAAGAACTGATAATCGTCATTGCCCAATCGCTGATCTTGGCTCCAGGCTTGGGCGTCGCTCAGGGCCTGTCCCCGCAGCAGTCGGGATGCATCCTGTTGATCAGAGGCGAGCCAAGCCGCGATCGCCTCGGAATAGGGACGCACCGCTTGGAGACGATGGCGAACCCAGTGGGCGTTAAAAACAGTGCCGTAAATCGGATTGCTGACACGTAAGCCATCCGCCCCTTTAGAGATGAGCCCCGAAAGCATCAGCGTCGCCTGCTCTGGGGAGCCATCAGCAGGAATCGCCCCCTGGATTAGAATCTGTTGATATTGGCCTAACAGCCGACTGCGATGGTGAGGATGGCGGAGCAGACGATCTTGAATAGTGCGTAGATGCTCTGGTTCATCCTGAAATTCCCATTGATCAATCAGGTGATCATGCACCAGTTGCGCCACCCCATCCGCTTCTAGCCCAGGGACGATCTTCACGGGCAAATCTTGGCGGTAGTGGCAATGCTCCCAAACCAAGGCACACAACTTTTGGGTCAAAAAGGGTTGCCCCCTGGTCCAATGCAAAATGGCTTGCAGAATGGCTTTCGTATTTAGGACACCTGCTTCCAGTCCTTGCAAGAGGGGCTGACATTCATCCCAGCGAAACCCTTGTAAGGCAATGGCCTGACCAATATTGAACGGTGTGACCTGACGATCTTGAATCAGGTCGGCGGGGGTGGCGACCCCAAAAATGGCAAACGTAAGGCGGCCATACTCAGGATCAATCGCCCGCTGGTTATAGCAAAACCGAATCAGGGCAAAAAAATCGTCCAAGGAAAACTCAAGGCTGAGGATGCTGTCGATTTCATCAATACAAATCACCAGCGCGTCCTGGGGAAAGGCCACGAGCAAGACATCACGTATAAAGCGCTGGAGCTTCTGGACGGGGGGAATATCCCCCTGGTCTTGCCACCAGGTTTTATAGTTGACCCGGTCAAACACCCCAAAGCTACGGGTCAAATCCGCCACGACCCCGCGATACCACTGGGTCAGGGTAACCTGCTGCTGACCCAGGCTGGTCATATCTAGGGTGGCGCAGCGATCGCCTGCCGCTTGTCGGCGGGCGATCGTCCGCACCAAGAGGGACGATTTGCCCATCTGACGGCAGTTCAACACATAGCAAAACTGGCCTGCTTTGAGGGCTTGATAGAGATCGGCATCGGCCTGACGCTCGACATAGCAGCCCATGTCTGGACCCAGGCTGCCCCCCACTTGGTAGGGCGACTGCAACCAGAGAGTCGGCGACATCGAAGCTTGGGCATCTGAGGAGACGGTCACGATGGGTTTGGCAAGGGTGGTGATAAACAGCGGGCTAAGGCATGGTTTTAAAGGTGATGCGATCGCGCCCGAGCTGCTTCGACTCATAGAGGGCATGATCCGCCTCCTGCACCATTTGATGGGGATCTCGATTTTCGGCATTGGTGACAATCACCGCGCCCACGCTGATGGTCACCCCAGGGAGAGGCGATTGACGGGTTTCTAAACTGACCTGGGACCGGATCGCTTCGGCGCGATGATGGGCTGCCTCAGCATCGGACTGGGTCAAAATCACCGCAAATTCCTCCCCGCCATAACGGAACACAAAATCGCTGGAGCCCCGGACGTTCGATCTCAGGATTTTAGCGACTAGCGTCAAACAGCGATCGCCCACAGCATGACCATGGGTGTCGTTGTATTGCTTGAAATAATCGATGTCACAGAGCATCAGCGTTAAGGGGGTGTGGTTTTGGGCCAACTGTTTCCAGACCTGGCGCAAACGCACATCAAAGGCGCGGCGATTGGGAATGCGCGTGAGCCCATCGGTATAGGCCAACGCCTCAAGTCGCTGATTGGCTTGCTCTAGCCGACTGAGGGCACTGGCAAATGGCTTGGCATCCTCAGCCTCGGCAGCAGCGTCCTCAAAAAATTCTGCGGTAAACAGCCGTTGATACAACCGACAACGCAGGGAACTGCGATAGCCCTTAAGCTTAATGATGCCCAGGGTATCCAGTTGATAGGTTACCGGTGCAGATAACTTCAGGCCATCATCAGCCTGGGTCAGCGCCCGGATTGCCTTCACTAATTCTGGCTGCTGGCGCACGGTGGCAAGGTAATGGCGAAGATGAGAGCCATAGATGCCGGTCGGGTCACTGGCTGAGGCCAACAGATCGAAAGGGGCCTCTGGAGCGCTGTGCAGATGGGCGATCGCCAGATGGGTCAGATAGGGGTGACCGCCCACTAAATCCATTAAGGCATCCATCACCTCGCTGTAATCACCGCCGAGATGGCGCTGCAAGTCATAGCGATGGGCCAAATCATGGACTTGGTCAGGGGTGAATTCTGGCAGCTTGAGCGGCAAGCCCACGTTGAAGGGCGACTGCTCTAACTTCAACGGAATAGAGGCTTCCGCTGTGTAGGTGAGGACAAGTCTGAGCTTTTTCCAAAGGGGCGATCGCCGTGACTGCTCGTACCACGATCGCAAAAGGGACAGCAAATCAGCCGCCACATCCGGATGGGCGAATACGGGATCAAGATCCTGCACTGACAGCATTACGGACGTCGTCAACGATTTGAGTAACCCTTGTTCCACACAAATCGTGCAGCTGACCTTACTGCCAATGTCGCTATCCCAATACCGTTCCAGATCCAGGGGCACATCCAACTGTCGTGCCATGGTCTTGCAAAGCCAGCGCAACAGTTGATCGGTACTGGCCAGTATCGCCCGATCAACTTGCAAAAAGTCAGCCGTGCAAACCGCGATGTGTTGCTGCTGAGCATGGGCCAACATTCTCAGCAGCAAGGAGCTTTTGCCCATGTGGCGAGGGGCTTTGAGCCGGGTCAGGCTCCCCGATCGTTCGAGCTCAGCGCAGGCCAATGTCTCCAGCGGTGGTCGCTCAATGTAAACGGGTGATTCTAAGCAAAGCGGACCGCTCGGGATACCCCTGCTAACTGACAATTTTTGCTGTTGCTCTGGGGTATTCATTGAGTTGAGGCTCACGACAGCACCTAACGTCAGACAGCATTCAACTCAAGGGCGCAATGCTTCCAGACTTTAAATGATTTTTATAGATAATTTTCGCACGTCAGACCCAGCCGGAGGACAAACGTGATCAGGCTCACGCCCTTGTCCCATTTAAGATCACCTGATTCATATTGACCGTTAAAGGTGTTTGAGGCCGGGAGGATTTCATCGTCTCTCCCTGCGTTGAATTGAAGAATATGTAGCGCCACCGTCAATGCCAGAATGCTAGGCGCTCAATGGTGTTGACAGATTTCCGCTAAGGAACGGGCACTGTATCGAGCAGGGTTGCGACTAGGGCCGTGGCTCGATGCCCCCCTGCTGGAATCAAGCGATGGGCCAGCACATGGGGCGCTAGCGTCTTGATGTCGTCCGGTAAGACATAGTCGCGATCGCTCAAAAACGCCCAAGCCTGGGCCGCCCGCTGCAAGGCCACCGTGCCCCGAGGGCTCACCCCCAGGGTAATGTCAGGGTGCTCACGGGTGGCCCGCACCAGCGCCAGCAGATATTGCTGTACCGATGATTCGACCCGCACTGTCGCGCATTGCTGTTGAATCTCGGCCACCTCTTCGGGGGTAATACAGGGCTGCACATCCGCCGGACCCGCCGGATCCGTTAGCCGCGTCAGCATCTGCAACTCCTCAGTCGCCTTGGGATAGCCCAAACTAAAGGACAGGGCAAAGCGATCCATTTGGGCTTCCGGCAGGGGGAAGGTGCCCTGGTACTCCACCGGATTTTGGGTGGCGATCGCAAAGAACGGGTGGGGCACCGGTCGTGACACGCCATCCAAGGTGACCTGACTTTCTTCCATCACCTCCAGCAGGGCCGATTGGGTGCGAGGGGTGGCGCGATTGATTTCATCCGCGAGCAAGACATGGGTAAAGACGGGGCCAGCCATGAACTGAAATTCCCCTGATTTGGGATTCCAAATATTGGTGCCGGTAATGTCTGTGGGCAAGAGATCTGGGGTGCATTGGATGCGCTGAAACTTGCCGTCAATGCAGCGGGCCAGGGACTTGGCCAGCAGGGTTTTACCCACCCCTGGCACATCCTCCAACAGGGCATGACCCCCAGAAAATAAGGCCACCAGCACTAAGCGGATAGCCTCATCTTTACCGACGATGGTTTTATTCAGATTCGTGATTAGTGTCGCAACGCGATCGCCCATGCCCAAGTCCTAGGTGCCATTAGGCTTATCATGCCTTGATGATGGGGCAATCGCCCACCGTCAGCAGCGATGTTGCCCGCTCACAGTCCCGCTGGATTTGCGCCTTCAGATCCGTTAGCGCGTCGAACCGTTGCTCGGGACGCAAAAATTCCACTAAGGCAACCGTCAGGGTTCGCCCGTACAGGTCCCCCTGCCAATTCAGCACATGCACCTCTAGGGTCTGGTGTTGTCCCGCCACCGTCGGTCGATTCCCTAGGTTCATTACCCCTGGTTGCGCGACTTCCGGGGGCCGGTCGGGCAGCCCATACACCTGCACCCCATACACCCCATTGCTGGGCAAAAACTTATCGACAGGCAGCCGTAAGTTGGCCGTAGGGAATCCCAACTGTCGCCCCAGTTGCTGCCCCTTCACCACCCGCCCCGTGATGTGATAATGCCGCCCCAGCAAGGTCTTGACCTCGGCCAGCTTGCCTGTGTTCAGGTGGTCAGCGGTGAGCGCCGTGCGGATGCGAGAACTACTGATGCGGTGGTCTGAGCCCTGCTGAGCTGGGCTGCCGTCTCCTGTTTGGCGCAGGGGCATCACCGATACCGTCACCCCATGGGCCGCCGCCAGGGTGGTGAGATCATCCACATTCCCTGCCCGTCGATGGCCAAACTGAAAGTTAGCCCCGACGCTAATGTGCTGGGCCTGCAAACGCTCGATCAGCACTTTCTCTACAAACGCCTGGGGGCTGAGGGCGGCTAATTCTGGGTTGAAGGGGAGCAGCACCAATTGCATCACCCCCAAGGCCCTGAGCAGGGCGGCTTTTTCCTCTAGGGGGGTCAGCCAGGGTTGAGCTCGCCCCGAAAAAAATTCCCGAGGGTGGGGGTAAAACGTCACCACGGTCGGACAGCGGTCTAGACTGGGCGGCGGCGCAACCCGAGGCAAATCTGGCCACTCGTAGGGATCAAATAAGAAGGCAGAGCGATCGCTATAGCCCCGCACCATGGGGATGCCCTGCAACACGGCACCATTGAGGTCCACATCCCGAACTTGCAGATTCTGGGGTGCCGCCGCTCCAGATGTGAGGGTGTGAATCACCTGTTGATGGCCCCGATGGACACCATCAAAATTACCCAGGGCAACCACGGTTGGGGTCTGCACCTTTGATAAGGAAGAGGTCACCCACACGGTCGTACGGATGCATCGATGTCACTGTTCACAAACTGAAGGCTGACCCCGATTGGATGCGATAGGTTTGTTAAACCCTTGGCGATATCCTCAAGCATAGATCGCCGGTTGGTTGGCCTCCATGAGGTCGATGACCATGCCCTCTTGGGCAACCACACTGTCAGGAAAGACTTCGGCAGTATTGCTAGCAATTTCATCCATAAAGCTATCGTCATGGAGCGGGTCATGGTGAAAAATCACCAACTGCTTGACGTTGGCCTCTTTTGCGATCTTGACCGCCTCTTGCCAAGTGGAATGACCCCAGCCTTTTTTGCTGGTTTTGGGGTGGTCGTACTCTTCATCGGTATAGGTGGCGTCGTAGATCATCACATCCGCATCCCGACACAACCAGAGCACATTTTCGTCGGAGCGATCGGGGTAATGCTCGGTATCCGTAATGTAAGCCGCTGCATGACCGCCACAACTCACCCGGTAGCCCACCGATTCTCCGGGGTGGTTCAGCAGGGCATTTTCCACCGTGACGTCTTCAATCTTGACGGTTTCGCCCACTTCTAGGTCACAAAACTTGAGGTCAGCACCCATGATCTGTAAGGGCACCGGAAAGTTAGGGTGCAGCATCTGATCATTGAGGCGCTGCTCAATGGTGGATCCATTGGGAGCGACCGCCCCGTAGATATTAAATTTATTCCCCGGCACAAATGCAGGTACAAAGAAAGGGAAGCCCTGAATGTGATCCCAGTGGGAATGGGTGAAAAACATGTTGGCTTCCAGGGGCATTTCTGATAACACCTTGGAGCCCAGTACCCGGAGCCCAGTACCCCCATCGAAGATGAGGAGGTGGCCCCCTACCCGCATTTCTACACACGAGGTGTTGCCGCCGTATCGCACTGTCCCTGGTCCAGGGCAGGCAATACTTCCTCTTACGCCCCAGAAGCGGATCAGAAACTGGTTCTGTGTGTCAGACATGGGTGTGTTGCGTCGAAATTAGCAGGTTGCGGTGGAAAAGACCCCACTGTCTTTGAATCGTACCTTCCATGGTATTAAAAAAAACTAGGGGTCGCCCGTCTGAGGCACTTGACCAAGGATAGATCTCGGATCGAACTACTGTGGAGAATCTTTACAAAGTCTCTTACATCACAGTAGACCATGGCACTCAGGTCTTCTCTAGAGTTTCTCCTCGGAACTAGGGTAATCAGGACGAACGGGTAAACGGACCCGCATCTCCTTGCCATTGCTGTAGCGCAACGAGCCCCAGGGATGAGGTCAGGTTGTACTGCAGTGGAGTTACGGTAATCCATTGTTCCCGAATTGCCCGCACATCCGTAGGCATACCCTGAAGACTTTGAAAATAGGGGAGCTGTTTCAGATGCTGGGCTAGGGCCTGGTAGCCGTCAGGGATATCTTCGACCGCTTCTAAGACCTCTCCGGCGAGCCAATAATAGGTTTTCCCTCGGGGGTCAACCCGCTTCTCAAACAGGTCAAAGTAGCGGCGAATCCCCTGGCGGGCCAGAACAACGCCCTTGATCGCGTCACTGGCCACGGCGGGGATATTGACGTTCAGCAGCATCGGCATGGGTAATGGCTTGGACACCAGGGTCGCCAGGAGGGATTGGGCAAAGTCGGCGGCGGGCTGAAAATTTTTGTAGGTAAAGCTGGTAAGGCTGAGGGCGATCGCAGGAATCCCTTCGATCACCCCTTCCATCGCCGCAGAAACGGTGCCCGAGTACAACACATCTGTGCCTAAATTAGCCCCCTGGTTAATGCCCGAGAGCACCATGTCTGGCGGGGTCTCTAGCAATGCGCCGAGGGCGAGCTTAACGCAGTCGGCGGGCGTCCCAGAGCAGGCCCAAGCCTTGATTTGGGGGGCAAATAGCCCCTCCACTGCTTCGGCTCTGATCGGATCGTGCAAGGTCAGCCCGTGGCCCGTGGCCGATCGCTCCTGATCGGGGCACACCACGATGACCTGATGGCCCGCGTCAGCCAGGGTGTTGGCCAGGATTTGGATGCCATTGGCAAAGATGCCATCGTCATTACTAATTAAAAGTCGCATTAATTATGGCTGGGGTTATATGGTTGAGGTTTGCTGAGGTTGACCGCGACCAAGGACCAGAGAACCCAAATTCCCCACCGCAACCATCAACCTGCAGTAAAATCGGGGACTGGATGGGGGATGTCGGGCATAAAGGGTTGCTTCCCCTGCCCCATAGTGAGACGATCACCCTGGCCTAGATGCAATGACCGCTGAAATCTCCCCCTGGTATGGCAACAACACCCCCACAAAGTAGCTTAGAGAGCGAACTGACTGCCCTGGGTAGTACCGCAGCGACGGCGATCGCCCAAGCCGTGACCCTAGAGGATTTAGAGCAATTACGGGTGGCCTATTTGGGCAAAAAAGGTCAGGTCTCCAAGGTGTTAGGGGGCATGGGCAAGCTATCGCCCGAAGAACGCCCCCGCGTTGGTGCCCTGGCTAACACCGTCAAAACCGCCGTTCAAACTCAGCTCGACGATCGCAAGGCGGCGCTACAAGCCGCAGCCATCGAGGCCCAACTGGCCGCAGAGACCTTAGATGTCACCATGCCGGGGGTGTACCGTCCCCAGGGAAAAGTCCACCCCATCAACAGTATTATTGACCAGCTCACCGAGATTTTTGTGGGGCTGGGGTATACCGTCGCCAGCGGCCCTGAAATCGAGAACGATTACTACAACTTTGAGGCCCTCAACTTCTTGCCCGATCACCCCGCTCGGGACATGCAGGACACCCTGTATTTACCCAATGGGGACCTGCTGCGGACCCATACCTCTAACACCCAGATCCGCTACATGCAAGACCATGAGCCCCCCCTCCGGGTGCTGGCTACGGGGCGCTGCTACCGACGGGATACGGTGGATGCCACCCACGCAGCGGTGTTTCACCAAATCGAATTTTTTGCCGTTGACAAGGGGATTACCTTCACCGATTTGCGGGGCACCATTCGCGCCTTGATCGATGAATTATTTGGGGAGATTCCCATTCGGTTTCGCCCCAGCTTCTTCCCCTTTACCGAGCCCTCCGCCGAGGTGGATGTGGAATGGAAAGGTCGCTGGCTAGAGATTCTAGGATGCGGCATGATCGACCCGAATGTGATGAAGGCCGTGGGTTACGATCCAGAAGTCTATACCGGTTTTGCTGCTGGGCTTGGGGTTGAGCGCTTGGCCATGGTCCAACACGAGATTGACGATATTCGCCGTCTCTACAGCAGTGACTTGCGCTTTCTACAGCAGTTTTAAAAAGCCCATGGCGGTCGGGCCGGATCTAGGGGCTCAGAAAAAGGTCAGTGCATACCCTTCAGGAACCTGAGTACGGGGTAAGGCACACGGCCCAGAACTTTCCCCTCCTTGGCAGGGGTGGCCGTAGACCGGGGTGGGTCAACCCCTTGGAATAATCTGGAAACCCACCCCGACCCCCTAGGGTTGGCTCTCTAAAGGAAGAAAAACTATCTTTCTCCAGGCAGGTCAGTTGGGGGCATTTCGCTTGCCCCCAGATCCCGCCCTCCTGGACCTCGCGGACAGATCAAAAAAACCAGGGCCGGGGGCCATCGGTTAGGGTAGTGGATGCAATTTTGGATTGTCTGATCTGACCATGGTGAGCCCCTTTCGTTTTGCCATCATCAGTGACCCCCATGTCACCCTGCCCCACACCAATCGCGCCTATCCCAGCCAGTTCCATTTGGTCGAGGCCAGCATTCCCGCGTTAGAACAAATTTTAGAGGCCCTGGCGGCTGAGCCCTTAGATTTTTTGCTGATCCCTGGTGACCTCACGCAACATGGGGAGCGCGATAATCACCATTGGCTGGTGCAACGGCTCGGGCAACTGCCATTTCCGGTGTATGTGGTACCCGGCAACCATGATGTGATTACGGCAGCAGGGTGCGATCGCACCGTTAGCCTGGCAGAGTTTACCGACCTCTATCGCCCCTTTGGATATGGGCAAACAGACCAGCCCTACTACCACCAAACCCTAGTGCCGGGGGTCCACCTCATTGGTCTGAATTCGATCGCCTTTGATGATCAGGGGCAGCAACGACCCACGGGCTATATCGACGCGGCACAACTCCAGTGGCTGGCGACAACCCTAGATACCCTGCGGGGAGAGTGGGTGATTGCCATGGTGCATCACAATGTTTTGGAACATATTCCAGGGCAGTCCACCCACCCCATGGGGCAGCGATACATCATTCAAAACCGTCAGGCCCTGATTGATTGCTTGAAAGCGGGGCAGGTGCGGCTAGTGCTGACGGGACATCTGCATGTGCAAGATGTGACCGAGTCTGATGACCTGTGGGCAGTGACCACAGGGTCTTTGGTCAGTTATCCCCACCCCTATCGACGGGTGTCAGTGGCCCCGGCTGCATCGGGGGCATTGCACGTGCAAATTACGACGGAGCGCGTGCATTCCCTTCCGGGTTGGCCGACGTTACAGGCCACATCTCGGCAGCTCATGGCCGATCGCTCAGGGCAATTTATGGGTCGCTTCTTGAGTTGCCCGCCCTTGAACTTACCGCCCCGTCAAGCTGCAACGCTGGCACCCGTCATCAGCGAATTCTGGGCCTCTATTGCAGCTGGGGATGGGGTGATCGACTATCCGCAGTTGCCGGAAGCGGTCGGCCAGTATCTAAAACGCTTTGGGGCGATGGATGGCCAGGGTAATTATCGGGCGATTGATAACCAGGCAACGCTCACCTTGGCTGCGCCCTAGGGGCAATATTTGGGACCATCCACAGACCTCCGCCCCAACAGAGCCATGGCCTTTATGAACGCTGTCTATGGCGGCTGGCCACGAAAAAAGGGCCGCGATCGCGGCCCCAGATCAACCTGCTGTCTTGCTGTGGGAGGAGCGTGTAAGCAGAGAGACCCTAGCTTTCGGTATCTGCCTCCACGGCAGGGATTTGGGCCTCTGGCTGGGGCTGACCCACACTGATTTTTACCACCTTGTTCACCACTTCTTCGACCTTGGGAAGGGTAAGCACGAGCAAACCATTGGTGTACTCAGCGGTGACCGCATCATTGCGGACAGTCTCGGGCAAGTTCACCACCCGGCGGAAGGTGCCGTAACGGGCGTTGTCATAGAGGACGGTGTCCCCCTCAGGGGCGGCGATTTCGGGGCGATCGCCGGAAATCGCCACTGACTCACGGGTGACATGGATATCAATGTCGTCAGGGCTGACACCAGCCAGTTGAGCGGTGAGGGTATAGTGCTCAGCCGACTCAACTAAGCGAACGGCAGGCGTCCAGGTGACCGTGGCAGCATCATTGCCGCTGACCAGGTCGCCAAAGGCGCGGTCAAACTGACGGCGAAGGGTGTCAATTTCTTCGAAGGGTTGCCAATAACGAACGATCATGGTTTCAACTCCTAAAGGGTGTATCGGTTGGATACCTGCGTTTACATTCCCTATGGTGCAGCGGTTTGAGGGGATCTGACAGTGGCGAGAACCAACCCCAAAAGGCGGGATTTTACACCGAATCACCCGTACCGCGATCTCCGCATTCGGGGACAGATACGGCCCCGTAACCCCTGCGTAAAAAGGTGAGGTAATGGCCCAGGGCTGTTAAGTTGATCGCAGTCTTATCCCCGGTTGGGCAATAGTCCTCCCGCAGAAATGTCTGACCGGCGGGGGTTAGCCAGATGACCGTCAGGTGGCTTTGGGTAACCCGGACGAGGCCCTGATCGGCCAGCCCTTGGATCAACCGCTGCCGCTGGTTCGCGGGAACCCGCCGATTGATTTGCCCTGGGGTAATGCTGTGGCCTCGGCAGGACTGCAACACCCAACGTTCATCGGGGGTGATGGGCAAGACGGTGGTATCCAGCGATAGGAGGGTGCGCCCTGCCCGACTGGTGCGAAATCGCTGCACCACAGTTTTTCCCGCTACCCAACCCCGCTTGCAGAGCGATTGACAGAGGCGATCTCGAGCTGCTGTCGTCATCTTTGTGCCGAGATGAAGTTGGGTGACCTCAGCACAATAGCTGGGGTAGGACAGGAGGTGGAGTAACAGGTTGAGTTCAGGAATGGGCAGATCCATCGGCATCAAAAGGCAGGACACCAGGTGTGGTTGCAAGGACAGTCTTCGGCTCCAGCCGTTGCCTCGAATCAGCCCCCCAGCCGCCGCTTGGTTAAGGGCAGTGAAGCTCCCCCTAAAAAACGTTGCGTTATGACTGGGCCATGGAGACTTTAGGGCATCCTATGTTTATATCAGTACCCCATCAGCATCAGCATCCTGTGCCCGTGCCAAAGTCCCCCAAGGGCCTGACGAACAACGTCAGGCCGAGCTAGGAAACGGTTGCAGCATCTCAATATCGTTTCATTAGCCTAAGTAAGCGCGCTGAGCTGTGTCTAATATCGTTCCGTCGTCCTATTCGGATGGCGGTGGGGCAATCATTCCCTCACCGCTGATGAGAGCTACGCCCCAATCCGGTCCCCAAACGACACCGCCCATTCCCTTGGAGCATGTTTTAGAAGCGGTGAACGATGGCGTGTGGTTACTCAATCGGGTCGGCAAACTCATTTACATCAATCCAGCAGCGGCCGTTTTAGTCGGATATCGCACCACCGTCGCGGCTTACCTGACGGATCATACCGATCCTTGGGAGACACTAGAAATTCGGGATGAACAAGGCACAACGGTGCTGCCCGAAGCATGGCCCCACCGTTGTGCCTTGAGGGGGCAAGTGACCCTGGGCAAAATCTTTCGATGTCGTCGTGTCCCTGGGGACGAGCGGTGGTGTCGCATCAAGGCCCTGCCCTTAAGGGATGGTCGGGGCACGGTGCAATATGCCTTGGTGATTGCCCAAGACATTACCCAACAACGGCAGGTGATTGCGAAGCTGCACCACCGTGATCGCCAACTGCGGCAAATTACCGATGCGGTGCCCAGCATGATTGCCTATGTCGATGCGGAGGAGCGCCATGGGTATGCCAATCAAGCCTATGCCCAGGGGTTTGAGCGATCGCCCGAGGACATTGTGGGTCAGCCTCTAAAAGCGGTCGTCGGGTCGATCATTTACCCCCAGATCCAAGCCTGTCTGCCCACTGTATTCTCGGGGGAAACCGTCAGCTTTGATCTCACCCTCATCACCCAGGCCGGACACACCCAATACAAATCCGTCAGTTTCTTGCCCCATTGCAGCGGCCAGGAGGTGGTCGGCTTTTATGCCCTCTTTAACGACATCACCGCCCATAAACGAGCTGTGGATTTGCTACAAGATGATGCTGATCATCTTCGCTATGCCTTAGAGGGAGCCTCTGTGGGGATTTGGGATTGGAACCTGAGCAGCCAGGAGATTATTTGGTCTCAACAGCAAGAATATTTGCTGGGCATGGCCCCTGGCAGTTTTGATGGCCAATACAGCACCTTTTTAGATCGCATTCATCCTGAAGACCGGGATGAGGTGCAGCACCACTACCATGTGGCTCAACGGCTGCAGCAACCGATTCAGCTAGAGTTTCGGGTGATCTATAGCAATCAATCGGTTCACTGGCTCAGCTGTCGGGGGCAGGTCTTTAGCAATGGGGCTGGGCAACCCATCCGCATGGCTGGCATTACCTTCGACATCACCATCCGTCGTCAGGCCGAGACGCAATTGCGGCACCAAGTCGCTCGGGAGCGCTTATTGGCCACCATTGCCCAAGAGGTGAGCCAGGGCCAGGATTTGCCCGCCACCCTAAACACGATCCTCCAGAGGGTGCAAACCTTTATCGCAGCGGATCGGTTGATTGTTATCGATCTCTACAACGATTGCCAAGGAAAGGTTATGGCTGAAGCCTGCGCCCCTGGGGTGGTGGTGATGTATCAGTGGCAATTGCGTGATCCGCTGGTGATTGAGGAAAAGTATTTGCAACTTTATCGCCAAGGTCGGGTGGTGGCGGTCAATGACGTCAATGCCCAATCACTCTCAGAAACCACGTTGGATTTTCTCGAATATTTCAATATCCAAGCAGAGGTGATTTTGCCGCTCTTACAGAACCAGACACTGTGGGGCTTATTGGCGGTCCATCAGCAGTGTCCCAGAATTTGGCAACCGGAAGATGTCCGTCTTTTGAATACCTTGGCAACCCAAATCAGCATTGCTATTGAGCGGGCTACTCTCCATAAGGAACTGACCCAGGCCAATGCCCAACTCCAAGAGTTGGCCTATCTCGATGGCCTTACCCATGTGGCGAATCGTCGCAAGCTTGACGAGTATCTGCAACAGGAATGGCGGCGACTATTGCGCGATCGCGCTCCCCTAGGGGTGATCATGGCCGATATTGACTACTTCAAAGCCTATAACGATATTTATGGCCACCAGATGGGAGACGACTGCCTAAAACGGGTCGCTAAGGTGCTGCAAGATAACCTCAAGCGCCCTGCGGACCTGGTGGCTCGCTATGGCGGGGAAGAGTTTGTGGTGATTTTGCCGAAAACTAGCTTGAAGGGGGCAGAGCGGGTGGCCGAGAAAATGCGACGACTCATTCGCTATCAAGCCATTCCGCACCAGGGCTCTGATCTCGATGCTCGGATCACCCTGAGTCTGGGGGTAGCTGTGGCGGTACCCACGGCCACGGTTTCCCCAGAGACCCTGATTCACCATGCGGACAATGCCCTTTATCAAGCCAAGCATGGGGGCCGAGATCGTGTGGTGATGGCCCCACTCCTTTCGAACTAGTGGCCCCCGCAGGGCCAGCATTCACGGCAAACTAGCCTGCCAACATCAACATTTTGACTTTCAAGATACAGTAAGGACGCGGCTGCTACATATAGCGCTTGAGGACACCTAAGATCGCTCTGCTCCTTGGCGCAGCAGCAACGTGGCTTACAGTCTTGCCCTAACCGGACTGGCGACTGCTATCAACCTTTACCCCAATTAACGGCATGGCACCCATCGTCTCTCTACTTCGCGCCCGCAGCTACGCCATTGATGAGGTTCATACCCATATCGAGGCGCTGCTAGCGCCCCTAGGTGGGATAGAGGCCGTGGTAAAACCG
Organism: uncultured Leptolyngbya sp.; assembly: GCA_964353225.1. Classification (GTDB taxonomy): domain Bacteria; phylum Cyanobacteriota; class Cyanobacteriia; order Phormidesmidales; family Phormidesmidaceae; genus PCC-6406. The sequence continues at coordinate 13,740 of CAYGVA010000006.1, read as the reverse complement.
GGTGATCGCGTTCTCCTAAAACCGAATTTACTCACCGGAGCCCGTCCCACGAAGGAATGCGTGACTCGCCCCGAAATCGTCTACTGCGTGGCGGAATTGGTCAAAGCGGCCGGAGGCCAACCCTTTTTAGGTGATAGCCCTGCCTTTGGGAGCGCCCATGGGGTCGCCAAAGCCTGTGGTTATCTGCCTTGGATGGAGAAGGCGGGCATTCCCATTCGTGAACTCCACGGCCAGCGCTATGCCACCGCTGCCCATGGTGAGTTAGCCCATCTGCTCCTATCAAAAGAAGTGATGAACGCTGATGTGGTCATCAACCTCCCCAAGGTCAAGTCCCACATGCAGCTTACTCTGACCCTAGGGGTCAAAAATCTCTTTGGCTGTGTACCCGGCAAGATGAAGGCTTGGTGGCATATGGAAGCGGGTAAAGACCGCGATCGCTTCGGCACCATGCTGGTAGAGACGGCGCGGGCGATCGCCCCTCAACTCACCATCGTGGATGGCATTTTGGGCCATGAGGGCAATGGCCCCAGCGGTGGCGAGCCCCGCACCTTAGGGCTGCTAGGTGCCTCCCATGATGTCTTCGCCCTAGACCGTGCCCTCGTTGACATCTTGCAAATCAATCCGGCCCAAGTGCCAACCCTTACTCAGTCCCAGCGCTTAGGTCTGTGCCCAAACTTAGACGCGATCGAGTTTCCCCTACAACACCCCCAAGATTTAGCCATCCAAAACTGGCAACTACCCAGCCAAATGATGCCAATTGATTTTGGCCTACCTCGGGTCGTGCGGTCCACCTTCAAGCATCTCTATATTCGTTTCTTAAAAGAACCGATGGCCGCTTACGTGGGCAAATAAGGTGCGACCAGATCACAACATTGGGTCACCCCTACCCCTTAGGATTGATTCTCTAAAGAGAGAAAAGCTGTCTTGGCTCAAGCAGGTCAGCTAAGGCGACAATTTCGGTGAACTCTGGGATGCTTCGACTGGGGGCATTTGGATTGCCCCCAGACCCCCGCTGCGCACGTCCTGCGGCCTACCACCAAGACGAAGCGCCGTCCTGGACCTCGCGCACAGTGTTACTAGCTGGGCCTTTGCAAGGATCGGTTCGTAGAGATTTCGTTATGCACCGCTCAACATCACCGCGATGCTTGGCATGGCCCATGGGATATATCAGCTTTTTTCTCTGCCAAATGAATCAACCCTACCCCTACAGGGTATAGGGTGCAGCATGACCGCAATCCCAGCATTTTCGGCCTCTAGGTCCACTTTGCTGTAAGTTGGATGATTCTCAGAAGGAAAAGACAAACCTCCTAGACCCTATCCCCCTATTCCTTAGGGCAAACCTTAGTCCACGCCGCCAGCTAGGGAATACTACTATTGAGACGCGGACTGACTGAGATAAAGTTTCTCTTGTAGGTTAGATGAAACAGAGTAAAACCCAACGCCTGCAATGGTTTCGTTGGATTACGCTAATGCTCCACCTAACCTACGAAAGCATGAGCATTTCAAGGGTTTTGTCAGCCAACCCGCTTGAGACGCGTGCAAAAAATGTGATCTGGAGGATCGCCAGCTTGTCCATATGAGTCCATCAAAAAATGTGGCTTAACCTTTGAGAGCTAATCTTGTAGATCCATTTGACGATTGTCTAGGGCTCGTTGAAAATTGTAGAAAATACTGTTTTGATTTATGGTCTTTGCTAATAGCAACTCCCTATTAATCGTTGATGATAATGAGAATAATTTGCATGTTTTGTCTAATACTTTAGATCTTCAAGGGTATGACGTGCGCTGTGCCAAAAGTGGTCGCATGGCGCTACTGGCCCTCAACCGATTTCCCGTTGACTTGATTCTCCTCGACATTAGAATGCCTGGGATGGATGGCTATACTGTTTGCGAGGAACTCAAAACAAATCCTAATACGGCGGAAATACCGGTCATCTTTCTCAGCGCATTAGATGACCCCTTAGATAAGGTCAAGGCGTTTGAAGTCGGGGGTGTAGATTATGTCTCCAAGCCATTCCAAATGCCAGAAATTTTGGCTAGGGTCAAGACCCATTTAAAGATTGCTTCTCTCAATAAGACATTACTTCGAAATAATGCTCAGCTCAAACAAGAAGTTGAACGTCGCACAGCAGCAGAAAAAGATCTTCACAATGCGCTTTCAGATCTCAAGCAAACTCAGGATCAAATCATTGCCCGTGAACGGTTAGCCTCCCTAGGAAGCTTGACATCTGGCATCGCCCATGAGCTGCGGAACCCGCTGAATTTCGTGACAAACTATGCAGAAAGCTCTAGCGAAATCCTGGATGACGTTCTCCAGGAAATAACTACCAAATTCGAGACGTTGCTTCCAGATACCGTGAATAGCATCAAGAATTTATTGGTAGACGTTAAAGAAAATGCTGATTTAATTCACTCCCATAGCAAAAGAGCTGAGCGAGTGATTAACACCATGCTCAAGCAGGCTAGAAATGGTGATCATGAGATGCAATCAGTTGATTTGAACATGATTCTTATGGATGCGGTAAATTTTGCTTATCACAGCAAACGAGCGAAAGAAAAAGGTTTTAACGTCATTATTGAGACTGACTATGACGACACGATGGGCTGTATTGATGTGATGGAAAGCTCACTCAGCCGGGCGATCATCAACATTATTGACAATTCACTATACGCAATGGATGTCAAGAAAAGAAAACATCCCAGCTTCAAACCTAAACTCACCATTGGCTCCCAATCCTTCGAGAATGAAGTTGAAGTTCGAGTGCTGGATAACGGCCCTGGCATTGCTCCGGACATCAAAGAGAAAATCTTTGCGGAATTCTTTACCACTAAACCCCCTGGCCAGGGAACAGGTTTAGGTTTGTCTACGGCGGCCAATATTATTGTGGGTCAGCATCGTGGTCAGATCGCATATGAAACACAGCTTGGGAACTGGACCGAATTTATTATTACGTTGCCTCGCAATACTCCTAGCCACAATTCAGACCGCCCATAGAGCAAATGTACTGATTTGACAGGGCTGCAACTGACCTTGATCACATCGAATGATTTCTGGATCGCGGTAGTATCCTAATGGCGCTGAATCTTCTGGGTACAGTGTGAGGTGTTGATTGTTATTCTAAAAGCTAATCAAACCTAAAGGATAGTGTTTTTATTAGGTCGAGTCCTGTAACGCTTCACCCTAACCAAGACTTTTCTCAGATGGATTAAAATGCAATCTTCCAGAGAGAGACCAGAGTGAAAACGGCAAGAATTCTAGTGGTTGATGATGAGCAGGGGATGCAGCGCCTGCTCAGTCAGCGGTTTAGAAAACGGATAAAAGCTCAGGAAATCACTTTTCTCTTTGCTTCAAATGGGGTTGAAGCCCTGCAAGTTATTGCAGAAGAGAAGGCCATAGATGTCATTATTACCGATATTAATATGCCGGAGATGGACGGCATCTCTTTGTTGGAAAATATTGCTGAAGCGGAGGAGGAATATAAAACAATTGTCGTGTCAGCTTTCGGCGATATTCCTAATATCAGAGCCGCCATGAATCAAGGGGCTTTTGATTTTTTGACTAAGCCCATAGACTTCTATGACCTAGATGTCACTATACAAAAAGCACTTGGATTAATTCGCAAAATCAAGGCCCGTCAGGAAGAGATAGATAAACTTAAAAGCCAGCTATTTTACCAGGCTTATCATGATCCTTTGACCGGTTTGTATAACCGCAGTTGGTTTTTTGAACGGGTTTCCAAGCTTCTAAAAACTGCTCAAGATCAGCTATATGGTGTTCTATTTGTTGATCTAGATCGATTCAAGTTGGTGAATGATAGCCTGGGACATGTGTCAGGTGACAAGTTGCTCAAATTAGTCTCCTCTCGAATGAAGGAGCAATTGCAAGGTGTAGGAAAAATTGCTCGATTTGGTGGAGATGAATTTATTGTTCTGCTCGAAAATATTCATGATCCTGATGCAATTTGTGATTGCGCAGATGGACTTAAGCAGGTTTTGGGCAAGCCTTTTTGTATTGAGGGATATGAAATTTTTGTTGGTGCCAGTATTGGCATTATTATTGGCAGTCAGGATTATACGAAGCCAGAAGAGCTGCTAAGGGATGCCGACATTGCCATGTATAGCGCTAAGGCGCAGGGTCGAGGGGGCTATCAAATCTTTGACTCGGCTATGCAGATTAGTGCTGTAGAGACTTTGCAACTCCAAAATGACTTGCGCAGGGCATTAGAATCGGACGAACTTTACTTGCTTTATCAGCCTATTGTCTCTCTCTCAACTGGTAATGTGAGTGGTTTTGAAGTACTGATTCGTTGGCAACACCCGCAAAGGGGGACTGTTTTGCCGATTACATTTATTCCGATCGCTGAAGAAACCGGGTTGATTATTCCCCTAGGGCTATGGATTTTACATGAGGTTTGCGATCGCCTAGCCCAGACTCAGCGTCATGGAGGTGTGTGGGATACGATTACGATTAATGTGAATGTTTCTGCCCTTCAGTTATGTCAGTCTGATCTGGCTGAAAAGATGGCTCGGATTCTGAACAAGTTTGGGATTTTAGCCACTCAGATCAAACTCGAAATTACGGAAAGCTGCTTGCTAGATCAATATGATGTGCAGATGAGTACGCTGCGATCTCTCAAAAATTTAGGATTTAACATTTGCATTGACGATTTTGGAACGGGCTATTCCTCCCTGAGCCGCCTCCATGAATTTCCGATTACGACACTCAAAATAGATCGGTACTTTATTCGGGCAATGACCTCCGGCTCTCAATTTAGGATGGAAACGGTGCGCATGATTATCACCCTGGCCCATACCTTAGGGATGGATGTGGTGGCCGAAGGGGTCGAAACCGCCGAACAACTCCAGCAGCTCCAGTCCCTGGAGTGTGATTCGGTCCAAGGATATTTATTCTCAAAACCGATTAGCCACGCGATCGCAGACTCACTTTTACGCAACCGCAGCTCCTTGTTTTAGGTATGGTTTTAGGACCGTCATTTCAAGGCAATACAGATGCTGCAGGGTTTGATCGTGATCTGTCTGGGGTTCCTGAGCCCGCTGATGCTCTGGGGTATGCCTGTCTTAGCCGCTGGCAATCCCGCCCAAGCCACGTTTGCGGGGGGCTGTTTTTGGTGCATGGAGCATCCGTTTGATGAACTACCGGGCGTATTAGACACCACCTCGGGCTATACCGGTGGCACGGTTGAGAACCCCAGCTATTACCAGGTGTCGAATGGGGACACGGGCCATGTGGAGGCGGTGCAGGTCACTTATGACCCGGCCCAAGTTAGCTATGAAACGTTGCTCGATACCTTCTGGCACAATGTCGATCCGTTGGATGGGGGCGGGCAATTTTGCGATCGCGGCAGCCAGTACCAGTCGGTGATTTTCTATCACAGCGCTGAGCAACAGCAAGGGGCCATCGCCTCGAAGCAAGCCCTTGATGACTCCGGTGGGTTCGCTCAGCCCATCGCGACGCCTATCGTCCCAGCGGCAACGTTTTACCCCGCTGAAGACTATCACCAAAACTATTACGAGACCCACCCGGTGCGGTATCGGGTCTATCGCTTTGGCTGCGGCCGCGATCAACGGTTGGCGCAACTGTGGGGCGCTGCTGCTGGGGAGTAGCTGACTGTTGAGATTATTGCTGGGCTGCGCCGTGGTCGTAGTGGCGCTTGTGCTCTCAAGGCGTTGGGCCGAGTCCTTGGCAGCTCTGTTGGGTGAGGGGAATTCTGGTGATCTTTACCGAGGTGGCGTTTCGTGGTGCGAGGGTTGCCAACGTCAATTCCAGATTTTGGATATTAGGAGCAGCGCCACTCTCTTACGCTCAAATAGTCGCCAATCGTACATCGGCATGCTCTGGTAGCGTTGCTACAGCCTCACCTACGGGGGGCAGACTGTCGGTTATATTCAACCGATATGAAGGTGCAAGTTCAATCTCGCAATTGTTATTACTATCCTGGCCTGTTGGTGACTGGCGATCAACGGGATCGAAACAATACGGGAGCATCCCACGATCGCCCAAACAATCCACTGGGTTGTCAGCCATAGCCCGAGTTTAGGGCAGGACAACAGCAGCATTAGGGATGGGGGAAATGGGCGATCGCATCCTCTCGATGTTTGAGCAATGTCCCCTTGGGCAACGGGCCGCCAATGTGATCCCAGGGCAACGGTTGATCCACGGGCCAATCGTCATGAACATAAAAGGAGAGGGGCGGCAGTTGACCCTTGAGATCCTTAAAGGCGCGTTTGTAGCTGCCTAATGAGTCGCCGTAGTCTCGCACCTGCACCAGCAGTTGGGCGAGGCGGCGATCGCCCCGCGCAATCAACCCCTGCATCACCGACCAGTTGTAGCTTTCTGGGCGAAAGTCGATGCCCTTAGAACGCAACTGCTTCTGCAAAAATTTCAGTCGTTTCTCCGCCGCTTTATTCACCCCGTACCACTGAAAAGGGGTGTGGGCCTTGGGGACAAAGGTGCTGCACCCGAGGGTGAGGCGCAAACCGGGGGCGGCTTTTTTGACCTGCTGCATCATCGTCACCGTTGCCTCCAGATCCTCAGGCACCTCCCCAGGAATGCCCGCCATGCCATAGAGCTTCAGGGCGCTGAGGCCCCCAGCCTTGGCATTCACCGCCGCCGCCAAGATGTCCGCCGTCTCTAGCTTTTTGTTGACGATGCGCCGCAACCGCTCCGAGCCACTTTCCACCGCGATGGTGACCGAGCGACTGCCATGGCGGGTGAGGGTTTCGGTGAGCTGGCGGTTGACGGTGTTGGTGCGGACGGAGGCAAGACTCAGCCGTACATCATCGTGTTGGGGTTGATTGAGGTAGTCCAGCAGGTCGGCAAACTCGGGGTGCTGGGTGATGGAGGCCCCCAGCAGTCCCAGCCGCGAGGTTTTCGCCAAGCCCTTCTCAATCGCCGCCACCAGGGAATTGATCGGCGCGACCCGAAAGGGCAGGGTCAGGTAGCTGGCCATGCAGAAGCGGCACATTTCTGGGCAACTGCGCACCACCTCCACCATGTAGATGTTTTCCCAAGCGGCTTGGGGGGTGACGACGGTAGAGGTGGAGAGATGATCCCCCCGATAGGTTTGCTTTTCGAGCTGGGCGGGGATGTCGCTATCGAGGGGCTGGACGGTGGCCACCGGTCCATCCGGCGCTGAGTAGGTGACCTGATACAGGCTGGGCACATATACCCCTGGCACCTGGGCAAAGCGTCGCAGGCGGGTGGGGCGATCGCAGCCTCGACTCTCCTGAAAGGCATCTAAAAACGCCTCCAGCAAAATTTCCCCATCCCCCAGTAGCACCACGTCAAAGAACGCCGCAAAGGGTTCGGGGTTAGCGGTGAGGACGGGGCCGCCGCCAAAGACGATGGGGTCGCTGTCATCCCGTGCTGTCGCCCAGATCGGGATTTCCAGAGATTCTAGTAGGGCGAGGATATTGACATAGTCCAGCTCCCAAGACAGCGAGAGACCCAGCAGTTCTGGTTCAGCGGGCAAGGGCTCATGGATATCGGTGAACAGGCGCGACACCGCCAGATCGGGGCGCTGGGCGAGGGTGGCCCACACCACCTGATAGCCCAGGCTGGTAATGCCAACGCTGTAGGTATTGGGGAAGGCAAAAATGACCGGTGTTGCCCCATCGTCGGGGGTGACGGGGGTAAAGAGGAGGCGTTCTGCGGTGAAGGGATTGGTGGCGGTTACGGGGGGCATGAACTCAGTCTAATGGGGCTGCCCTGGGATCAGTGCGGCTCAGGCGAGGGCATTAACCCTCTTCCCGATCAGGCACTAGGGCCGCAGGGGGGCGGGAATCTTCGGGGACCGCTGTGCCTTGAGCCGCTGGGGCTTCAAAGGTGGGCAAATTGACGGAGGCGGCGACGGTAGCCGTCTCAGCAGTAGCCGTCTCAGCCTCATCGGCAGCGGCGGTGACCTTGGGGGTTGTCCGCTGCGAGAATCCCCAGGCAAAGAGCAGGGCAATTACCCCCACCATGGCCCATTCAGGGGGGACGAGATCGGGGTTGATCACCCGGACCAAGAGGCGAATGCCCACCACGGCAACGGTGACGAAGCCCGCATCCTCTAGGTGCTCAAACTCATCTAACCAACGGATAAATAGTCCGGCCATAAACCGCAGGGTGAGGACGCCGATCGCACCGCCCAGCAGAATCACGATCACGTCGTGGGAGAGGGCGATCGCGGTGGTGACGCTGTCTAAGGAAAAGGCCAGATCCGTGACGGCAATAATCGGGATTGCCCGCCATACCGACTTAAATCGCGGCCCGTGGTGCTGATCGTTATCGTCGGTTTCAGCGGTGAAATGTTGAAAAACCAACCAGAGCAAATACGCGCCGCCAAACACCTCAAATTGCCAAAATTGCAAGACCCAGGTGGCCGTCAAGATCAGCCCCGCCCGCAGCACAAAGGCCGCAACCAAGCCAATATTGAGGGCCTGCTGCTGCTGCTCATCGGTGTCGAGGCCCTGGGCGATCGCGGCTAGGGCAATGGCGTTATCGGCTGACAGCACTGCTTCCAACGCAATCAGCACTGGCAATAACAGCAGCGTATCGACGCCAAAATTAGATGAAATATCAAGCAGTTGATCCAGCATTCCCGTTAGGTGTGAAGGGGGATTATCGACGAGTGACCCAAGGTGTCTGGGTTAAGGTTGGAGGGTTGTTCTTAGCGGTGAGCGGCCATTTTCCTTAGGGTACTGCGTTACCGTTAGCCTAGCGAAAACGACTGACTTTCTTATGGTTGAGCCCCTACCGGTGGAGACAGATTGCTTGTCCCCTGACTTGTTTCAGCAGTTTCGCCAGCGCTACCCCACCGGTAGTCTGACCAGTGAATTGGTCAGGGTGCAGGAGCAAACCTTCGTGGTGCAAGTGCGCCTCAACGTAGCGGACAAAACCGTGGTGACGGCCCTAGCGGCCGATGCGGTTTTAGAAGTCGCCGAAGACCGGGCGCGGCAGCGAGCATTTACCCTGTTGGGCATTGATGCGGCCATGGCGGCGTTACCCAGGGTTGAGAAGGCCGTTGAGCCACCGCCCGTGCCACCGGCGATGCCGCCCACGCCACGGTCCAAAGTGCCTACCGCTGCGCCTAAGGCCGCTGCCCCGACCCAGCCAGTCGCGCCAGCGGTGACGCCTCCCAAGGCCGTGCTTCCGAGCGTAGAAGCCCCTGACGAGGCTGCCGATCTAGCCTCAGCATTAGCACCAGAGATGCCCCCGGAGGAAGTGGAGCTGACCGCACCGTTAGATCTGCTTCAAGATCCCGCTGCGCCAGCCGCACCAATGCCAGCACCTCAGACCGCCGCTGCGCCAGCCCCGAAAGCAACCATGGCCGCCCCCATCACTGCGCCCCAGGTGCAGATCTCTACTCAGACCGTGCCGTTGCCTGCCCCGATCGATCTGTCCGATGTGATCGCCCAAACCGATGTAGAACTCAAGCGGCTGGCTTGGTCAGTGGGAGATGGGCGGGAGTACCTGGTGGAAACCTACGGGAAGCGATCGCGCCACGACCTCACCGACGAAGAACTGCTGGCGTTTTTGCTGCACTTGGAGGCGTTGCCTACCCCAGCCCTGTCTTAACCCACTGCCCTTAACCGAGGGGGGTAGGACGGCTACCGACGGCATGGCGGTCAATCACCTGGTCAATCAAGCCGTAGTCCACCGCCTCTTGGGGAGACATGAAAAAATCCCGCTCGGTGTCAGCAGCGATTTTCTCCAAAGGCTGATCGGTATTTTCGGCGAGGGCCTTGTTCAAGGTTTCCTTGATGTACATGATTTCCTTCGCCTGGATCTCGATATCCGTGGCTTGGCCCTGGGCTCCCCCTAGGGGCTGGTGAATCATGATGCGGGAGTTGGGCAGACTCATGCGCTTGCCCTTTTTACCAGCGGTGAGCAAAAAGGCTCCCATGCTGGCGGCCAAGCCCACGCAAATGGTGCAAATGTCAGGGCGAATGTGGTTCATGGTGTCAAAAATGCCCAGCCCCGCTGACACCGAGCCCCCTGGGGAATTGATATAGAGGTAGATATCCTTCTCGGGATCCTCGGCCTCTAAAAACAGCATTTGCGCCACGATCAGATTGGCTGAATCCGCCGTCACTTCCTGACCCAAGAAGATGATGCGCTCCCGCAAGAGGCGAGAGTAAATATCGAAGGCGCGTTCGCCGCGACCTGATTGTTCAATGACGGTTGGAATCATCGAGCCCCTTGTTCACACTGCTATATAGATTTGATTTTACCGATATGCCTGATTCTCTGCTGAGGACGGATAACCGTCTCTTATCTTCAGCGAGGGGAAGGGGATGGGGGGAAGCTATCCTTCAGCCTTTGAAGGGGTTGATCCAGCTTTTGACGAGGGACAGATCCAACAGCAGGCCGGTGATTCCAAACAGCAAGAGGCTCTCTAGGCCAGCGGCAACAAAGGGCCAGTAATGTTGGGAGATCGCGCTGCCCGCATCCACGAGGGCTAGCCCCCGTACCAAGGTAAAGGCCAGCACCACACCGCCCTTGAGTTGAGGATTGGTGTCTTGCCGCACCGCATAGCGATAGGTGAGGGCAAACAAGGCCCCTGACACAGTCGCTATTGCCCCGTTGATCAGGGTCATTTGCCCCCATAACCCCATCCATAGTCCAGCGCGTTCTAGCGCAGCTAGGGGGACATCGCTGGGCATCACTAGGGATCGCCCCAGGGCGAGGGCAATGGCTACGGTGGCCGCGATCGCGCCTCCCAAGATCGCGGCCTTTAAAGATTCCAACCGTTCGGCCGCTGTAAATGGAGAGGGAGAAACCATCGCTGGGGGGTTAGAAAAGGGGTAATCTTTACCGGTATGATAGGGGCTGGATTGTAGGGCTGATTTTAAGACACCATGGATATTTTGACGCTGGGTTGGGTTGCACTACTGGTTACATTCACCTTCTCAATTTCGATGGTGGTGTGGGGACGCAACGGCTTCTAGACCAACATTTGCATGGGTTTAAAGGGTAGAGGAAATGGAAGTCGCTTTAGAGCCGAAAACCTTTGTCATCCTGGCCACCGCCGCCGCTGGGTTAATGGTGGCGGTGACCGCTGGTATCCTCTACCTCACCATGGTTGAGTGGCGCGATCGCCGTCGCCGCAAACAAGCAGAACAAGCAGCAGCCATCCCTAAGCGCCGCCGCAAGTCGCTGGGATGATAGGGGCACAGTGACAAAATCGTGACAGAGTTGCCCCAGACGGCCTCGCCTCCATCAGCTCGCAAACTCGCCTATAACGCCCTCAAGGCGGTGCATCAAGGCTCCTACGCTGATGTGGCTTTACATCGTGCCCTGAGCCGCAGTCAGCTAGGGCAGAGCGATCGCCATTTAGCCACAGAGCTGGTGTATGGCAGCGTTCGTCGCCAGCGCACCCTCGATGCCCTCCTTGATCAATTGGGCACCAAGTCCGCCGCTCAGCAACCCATAGAGCTGCGGGTGATTGTGCATTTGGGGCTCTACCAACTGCGGTATTTAGACCATATTCCCGACTCTGCCGCCGTCCATACCGCCGTCGAGCTGACCAAATCCCTGAACCTGGGGAAGCTCGCGGGGGTGGTTAATGGGATGTTGCGTCAGTATTTGCGCTCGCAAGAGACCCAAGCCGACCCTTTGCAGGTGCCGTCCGATCCGGTGACCGCCCTCGGCATTCGCCATAGCTACCCCGATTGGATTGTCGCCACTTGGGTGGATGCCGTAGGCGCTGAGGAAACCGAGGCCCTTTGCCAATGGCTCAATCACCCCCCCGCCATTGATTTGCGGGTGCACCAAGGGCGCACTACCGTGGCCGAGGTTCAAGCCGCCTTTGCCGATGCCGATATTGCCATTGAACCGCTGCCTGATTTACCCCAAGGCTTACGACTGGTGGGCCATGGGGGCAATATTCGCCATCTGCCGGGTTACGACGAGGGCTGGTGGACGGTACAAGATGCCAGCGCTCAGTTGGTGAGTTACCTGGTGGATCCGCAGCCCGGTCACACCGTCATTGATGCCTGTGCTGCCCCTGGGGGCAAATCTGCCCATATGGCAGATCTCATGGGGGACAACGGTGTGATTTGGGCCTGCGATCGCACCCCTTCTCGTCTCAAGAAGGTCACCCAAACCATCCACCGGCTGGGGCTGACCAGCATTCGCACCTATGTTGGGGATAGCACCACCCTGACTCGGTTTCAGGGGCAGGGCGATCGGGTGCTGGTGGATGCCCCTTGCTCAGGATTGGGGACCCTCCATCGCCATGGAGATGCCCGCTGGCGACAAACCCCAGCCACGGTGCAGGAATTGGCCCTGTTGCAGACTCAACTCCTGAACCAAGCCGCCACCTGGGTCAAGCCCAACGGCACGTTGGTCTACGCCACCTGCACGCTACATCCAGCGGAAAATGAAGAACAGATTCAGCGGTTTTTAGAGACACACCCGGATTGGGCGATCGTGCCGCCCGAGCCGGATTCGCCGGTAGCGGGCTATGCCCAGCCCGAGGGGTGGGTAAAGGTGTGGCCCCATCGTCATCACCGGGATGGATTTTTTATGGTGCGGTTGGCGCAGCGATCGCCCAGCCCACATCAAACTGATTGAAAAATTCCCGCCTCCAGCTCGTAAATCGCCGACATCACCCCCGTTTCAGGATTCGTGAGTAGCGACTGCTGGACATCCTGCAAATAATCCAGCAGATTAGCCCGCAGCAGGGGCCGCTCGATATTGACGGTGTGTTTATAGTCCCAGATGTCCCAGATAAAAATGCCGACCCCAACGATGGGGTCTACCAGGGTGGTGCCCAGCTCCGCAGCGACGGTGCCGCCGGTTTTGGCGGCCAGTTTCGCCGTCGCTTTCCCCGCTAATTTGGTACTGATTTTGCTGCCGATTTTCCCCGCCGTCGCCAAGATCAACGGCTTAGTCAGCAAATAGCTGCTGCCCCCCACCAACATTTTTAAAGAGAGGTTCGAGATATTGCCCTCCGTGTCTTGAATGGTGGTGGAAATGTCGGCCAAATAGCGCTCCCACTGCCCCTGGGGAATGCGGTACTGGCTCTGAACCTTGTCAATATTTTGGCTGAGGGCCTTGACGTAGTAGCTAACGGTGTCATTGGTGATCACCTCCAACCGCATCTGGGCATTGCGGGGCACCAGCACCCGCTTGGCAAACTCCCGCTGGAAGTCTTCGGTAAAGCGAGCATTGACCGCTTCATTTGCACTCACCTGCTCATCGCCAGTTACAAAGCGCTTCACTGCCGACCAGCCCCACACAAAGGGGGTGGTGAACTCCATTTTCTTTTGGTTGAAGTAGTCGAAATACCAATCGAGGAAGCCATCGACGCGGGGACTTAGGTCTTGCTGCCAGTCATCCAGCTTAATGGCGGCAAAGGTTTCAGTGCTAGACCGCGCCGCCTGCACCGCCTCTGACAGGGCCTTGTCCATCTTGGCCTGTTTGGGTAGGGGCTGTAGGGCAATTTCGGTGCGGGGGGGCAAAAAGCGGTCGGGCGAGGGGGGGGCGATCGCATTTGACAGCAACACCTTCCCGAGCAGCGGGATCATCACCACCAAAATAATCACGGCCCAAATGACAGGTTGCAGCGATTTCAGCAGCGCTCCCCACGCCTGAATCCGTTGGGTCTTTTCGGAGAAGCCGACTTTGGCTGGCGGCGGTGGCGCTGAGGGGGCCGGGGGTGCAGGGCTGGCGGCGGCAGGTGGTGAGGCTGGATTTGAAGCGGCGGTTGTCGGGGCTGGGGTGGAAGTGGCG